>JBBECL010000040.1:0-1345 GCA_040881805.1 Terrimicrobiaceae bacterium
TTCTTGTCTAATTTCACGCCCTTGGGATATTCGCCTTCGATCAGTGACACCTCCGGGTGGATTCCTTTGTATGTCATTCCCATCGCCATGCCCAGTGCTTTGGTCGTGCTCGTGAGCGGGTCTCCATTCCAGTAGTTTTCGAGCACTCCGAACACCCTTTCGATGGGGTTGTATTTGCTGTGGTAGGGCGGGTAGTAGGCGAGCTGCACATCCACTTGGTGCGCGGCGGAAAATTCAATCAGGCGCTTGAGCCACTGGGTGCGCTGTCCGCTGTTTTCCGGGCCGTTGTCGGCGTTGATGACGAGGGTATGTGGAGGATGACCGTTTTTTTGAGCGTCGGCCAGATCTCCGCAAGCCGATCCACCATGAAATCCGCTGTGGCGTGGCCGGTGGTGAAGCTCAGCCAGGTCTCGGAGGTGTCGGGCCGGTGGATTCCAAAGGGGGTGAGCTTGGCTTCCGGTTCGAGGTCGTGGTCAAGCGCCTCGGTGGGGCGGCGGCTCTTTCCTCCGCGACTCAGGTTGCCAATGGGGACGGTGGTCTTGGTGTCGATGGAAAGGCGCACGGTGCCGGGGTCGGCATCCGCCACGGCGTTGATTTCGTGGACTTTATCAAAAATCGCGTCGGTCTCGGGAATCTTGCGCAGCGGCTTGGTTTTGGCAACGCGCCGGGGCTTGAAACCCAGCTCGCCCAGCATGCGGCAGATGCTGCGTTCGGAGGGAAGCTCTTCTGCGGAGTAGCCTTTTTCCCGAAGGCGGCGGAGGGCTTCGCCGGCAGTGAGGCGGCGGTAAAGCTGCGTTGTGCGGAAGGTGGGATCGGTCTGGCAGTTGGCTTCGCAGATGGAACGGAGATCGCCGCGGAGGTTGGGGAGTTTCGCGGAAAAGCCTTTGCGTCCGCGGAGATGAAGGCTGTCGGCGGTCACGGAACCGGCCTCCAACTCGAATAGGCCTTTGCGAAGCGTGGTCGGATCCCAGTTGAGTTCGCGTTTCGTCCATGCCGCGCCTCCACGTCCAAGCCCTTTGACGACGGAAGCCATGAAAATCCGGCGCGCTTGGCCAGTGAGTTGACTGAGGGTTTGGCGCCAGATTTCTTTGCTCTCAGGTGTGATTTTCAAATCCATGCCAAATACTACGGAATCCCGTAGTAAATAGCGAGTTTATTTTGGCGGAGTCCCTTAGGCTCTTTATGAAGCATCATGCCTCATTCCTTCATTATCCATCAGGAGGCTGGAATCCTCCCCAACGGCCTGTCGCAAGATGCGCCAGCTACGGGGCGGCAACCTTCAGCGGTTCCCGCGCTTTTTCATTTTCTCCAGACCCGGCCTACAACATGCTTTCCACGTCCGAGA
>JBBECL010000041.1:0-1344 GCA_040881805.1 Terrimicrobiaceae bacterium
GCACGTTTGTGTGGCTTCGAGGTTCAATCTCCTAACGGGCGAGACGCCCGTTCCCGTGCGCTGCGAAGCTGCGCACTCCTTCGGGGTGGAAGACCCCGGCCACTGGCCGCCGTTGGGCTGGTGAGAACTTGAAGTAACCGCGTCGCCGCGAGGCGGGGTGGGAAGCAACGGAAAGCAAAAGGAAACTGAGGCAGAGGATCAAGCCGTTAACCCGGCGCACCAACGGCCAAAGCATGGAAGCCATCGTGGTGAAGCTCAATCCGATCCTACGGGGTTGGTATGGATACTTCAAACAAGCACGGGCCGATCTGCTGAGGGAGATGGACGGTTGGGTGAGAGGCAGGCTGCGCGGAATCCTCCGAAAGAGGCGAGGGGGAAAAGGGCGCGGACGAGGAAGTGACCATCAGCGATGGCGAAATCGATACTTTGACACCCTTGGGCTCTTCAACCTGGAAGCAGCCCAAGCCATGGAACAAACCAGCCTCCGTCAGGGAGCAAAGTGCTGACTGGAAAGCCGGATGCGGGAAATCCGCTCGTCCGGTTTGGTGGGAGGGGCGGGGAGTAGCATCCCCGTTCCTACCCCAATCCTGTGGTTTGCACTTCAGAGATGCGCCCATCCCAGCAGCGCGTAGTTCCCCCGCTCGAACGCGGATTTGCCGTACTTGAGTTCCACCGCGGCGAGCTTCCGCTGCAACACCTGCACGAGGAAATTGCCATCCCCACACGCTGGCTCTAGGAAACGCGAGTCGATGCGCTCGGTCTCACCCTTCACAAGGTCGAGCATCGCCTCGACCATCCATGCCGGGGTGAAGACCTCCCCGTGGTCAGCGACTCGCTGTTTGGATTTTACCAGACTCATGTCGAAACCGAGATTTTCTTTGACGGGGCGCCGGTGGCCGCCGCCAGAACGTTTTTGGGATCCCAGATGCGTTCTGCGAGTTTGAGAAAGAGATCGCATGGCTCCTCCATCTCAGCGGATTTGAAATGCTCCAGCGCACGAAAAGGAAGTCCGGAATCGGCGGCAAATTTCAGGAAGCCGGGGTCATGATATTTCTTTCGTACCCATGTGCCTTTATTTTGGGCAGCCCCGGCGCGTGATGCCGAGGCGGTGAACTGGGGTGGCCTGGCACATGGCGACTCTCTTACCGCAACTTTAATCTCCGCTACCGCGCTCATCGATGGAATCATCTCTAATTGTCCCCTCTCATCAAGGGGACAAATGACACCATCCAAGGCCCTTTGAATCTGCCCGGAGAGGGACTTGAACCCACACACCTTGCGGTACCAGATCCTAAATCTGGCGCGTCTGCCAATTTCGCCATCCGGGCTATGAGAAGGCACTAT
>JBBECL010000042.1:0-7660 GCA_040881805.1 Terrimicrobiaceae bacterium
GCATTTTCGAGTTGAAACTCCGCATTCCCAAACACCTTGCGCGTCAGAAAGACCAAGACACGTAGGTTTGTTCCGTGGCGTAGGCGAGCCCGGCAAGTCGTACAGCCGAGCGGACGGCTTCGCAGATTCTGGCAACTTCTTCTTGGGTTTCTGGCAATGGATCAGCCGATGCCGGAGATGGAGTTCTTGTTACTCGCACCGGGGTTGCCTCCCTTCCCTGAGTGCGGTGGTTGTCTTCCAAGGGTTTAGCTTTGCCGGAACGTGCCGCTGGTCAAGCAGTTCCTCAGCATGAATGGATATAAACTCCTATCCTTCATGCCCTTCAGTTGCTTCATGGTGAATCCAATTGCTGCAAATAGGTGGGGGGGTTTGAGAAGCTTGCCGACAGGATGCCGGCGGTCCCGGGGGGGAGGAGTTTTTTTGACAGGATTTTAGGATGTGCAGGATTACCAGGATGGAGGGATACGGGTGGTCTGCAGGTGCGGTCACTGGCCCTGGGAGCGCTGGCGTCCCCGTCGGCATCCTCTTATTACCTCACCCCCTTTTAAATCGCGCCCCTGAGTGGACATATCCTCTCTTTCCTGTCTTGCCCTTCATGCTCTTGTGTCCTTCATGGTAAATTCCTTCCAAAGACAGATGGCGGCGGGGCCGCGTCATATTGCCATCGTGCCCGGAGATGACGATCCGCTTGGTTATTCGTCGTCGGGGTCGTCGGTGGCGCCTTTTTTGTAAGTGAGGCCTCGGAGTTTTCCTTGGATAAATTCGTCGATGTCGCCGTCCATCACGCCTTGGATATCGCTGGTTTGCACCCCGGTTCTGAGGTCCTTGACCATTTGGTAGGGTTGGAAAACATAGGAGCGGATTTGGTTTCCCCAAGCGATGTCTCCCTTCTCGCCGTATTGGCGGTCGGCTTCGGCACGTTTTTTATCAGCTTCCAATTGGTAGAGTTTCGCCTTGAGCATTTTCATGGCGAGTTCTCGATTGCGTCCCTGGCTTCGTTCGGCCTGGCAGGCGACCACGATGCCGGTGGGCATGTGCGTGATGCGGACGGCGGTCTCCACTTTGTTGACGTTTTGGCCGCCTTTGCCGCCTGCGCGGAAGCGATCGGTTTTCAGATCGGCCTCATTGATTTCGATGGGGGCATCTTCCACTTCGGGGACGATGTCCACGCTGGCGAAGGAAGTATGACGGCGCTTGTTGGCGTCAAAGGGGGAAATACGAACCAGTCGGTGAACCCCCTGTTCATTGCGCAGGTAGCCGTAGGGATACTCGCCGCTGACGCGCAAGGTCACCGATTTGATTCCGGCCTGATCCCCTTCCTGGGCATCCAGCACTTCGGCTTTGTAGCCGGCGCGTTCCATCCAGCGATTGTACATCCGCAGGAGCATGTCGGCCCAATCACAAGACTCGGTGCCCCCTGCCCCGGCGTGGATCGTCAAAAAGGCGGGGTTGTTATCCAGGGGGCCATCCAAAAATTGCTGGATTTCGAATTTGTCGAGATCGCGGAGGAGGGAATCATTTTCGGCAATGACGTCATTGGCCGCCTCGGGATTGCCGTCTTCTTTGGCCAGTTCAATCAGCAAGGAGAGGTCCTCGCCCCGTTGGCTTAGCGATTTGAAAGGTCCGAGTTTGTTGCGGATTTGCGAGACGCGTTCCACATCGCGGTTGGAAGATTCTTTGGAGTCCCAAAAGCCGGGAAGGGACATCCGGGATTCGAGTTCGGCGAGTTCGGTTTCGAGTTTCGGCAGGTCAAAGATACCTCCCCATCGCCGCGAGACGCGCGGTGATAGCGGAGGGATCCAAATGATCGAGTTGAATGGACATGGGTCTGTTTTACACGAGTTCGGGACTCGCGCAATGAGAGGATTATTTCTTTTTGAGCCGGATGGAAGCCGAGCGGGCGTGGGCATCCAGGCCTTCGATGGCACCAAAAGTTTCCAAGTGAGGCAGGGACGCACGGAGGGAGGGCTCATCAAACATCAAGATGCTTGTGCGCCGCTGAAACTGGTCCGCGGTCAGACCCGCAAAGGATTTTCCGGCTCCCCCGGTGGGAAGTTCATGGCTGGGACCCGCCAGAAAATCTCCGGCAACCACCGGAGAAATTCCGCCAAGAAAGATGGCACCGGAGGTTGTCAGGTTAAGCGAGATTTCGCCGGGGCGGGCGGTGGCAATGGAGACGTGTTCCGATGCGAAGGCATTGGCCAACTGGACGGCTTCCTGCATGTCTGCCACTTCGACGAGTTGGGTGTTTTCCAAGGCCAGTTGGAGTTCTTTGGGGCGCCGGGACTGCTTGACCTGACGGGCGATCGATTTCTCCACGGCGGTGAGCAGCTTGGACGAATCGGTGAGCAAAATTCCGACACTGCCATGACCATGTTCGCACTGCGCAAGAAGATCCGCGGCAACCCAATCCGGATTGGCATCTTTGTCGGCAATGACAAGGACCTCGCTGGGCCCCGGGAGGAGGTCAATGGCCACGGTGCCGAAAACCTGACGTTTGGCCTCCACCACATAGGCATTGCCGGGACCAAAGATTTTTCGCACGGGGCGGATGGATTCCGTGCCAAACGCCAGCGAGGCAATGGCCTGCGCTCCCCCGGCTCGATAGACCTCGGTGGCCCCGCATTCGGAAAGCGCCGTCAGCAGTGCGGGATGAACCAGGCCTTCCGGTCCGGCAGGCGTGACGGCCACCACCTCCCGGACACCAGCCGCCAGCGCAAGCGTGCACGTCATAACCGCCGTGGACACCAGCGGAGCGGTGCCACCGGGGATATAAATTCCGACACGGTCAAAGGCATCAAACCGCTCGCCTACGATCGCCCCCTGGGCATTTTTGTGAAACCAACTTTTGCGCAGACTTTTTTTGGCAAAGGCCAGGACATTCTTTTTGGCGGCCGCGATGGCTGCCAGAACCGGCTTTTCCAAGGACTGACGGGCGGACGCAATTTCTGCCGGTGTGACATAGATCTGCTCGCGGGTGAGATCCGGGCCCCCGAATTTTTTCGTGAGACGGAGGAGCGCCCGGTCGCCATTTTTGGAAATGTCTTTTAAGATGGCCGAGACCGTTTTTTCCAGCGCGGGGTTGGGAGCAGGGTTTCTGCTCAAGATCCGCAGGAGATTTGCCGGTTGTGTTTTGTTTTTGCGACGAAGGATTTTCATGAATGGGTCGGGGAAGGATTTCCCTTGGGTGAAGCGGTCAGCGGGTGAATGAAGAATCAACGCTCAGCGATTTTCGATCGGGACAAATTTTTTCCCGACCCCGGGTCCCACGTATTCGCTAAGCGGACGGTAAAGGCGGTTGTCGGCCAGTTGTTCGAGGATGTGCGCTGTCCATCCGCTGGTTCGGGCAATGGCAAAGATGGGGGTGAACATATCCGTGGGGATGCCGAGGGAATAATACACCGTGGCCGAATAGAAATCGACATTGGCATTGAGGCCCTTGCGCTCTTTCATGATGGCGGCAATTTTTTCGCTCATGCGAATCCATTTGGGTTCCCCCAGCTTTTCCGAGAGCTCGGCGGCCATGGCCCGAAGGTGCGGAGCGCGCGGATCGAGAACCTTGTAAACACGATGGCCGATGCCCATGATTTTTTGTTTTTGAGCCAACTGCTCCGTGACCCAGGCCTCAACGCCTGCCTCATCCCCGATTTCTTGGAGCATGTGGATGACCCCTTCGTTGGCACCCCCGTGAAGGGGACCCTTGAGAGCCCCGATGGCCGCTGTGACGGCGGAGTAGATGTCCGTGAGAGTGGCGACCACGACTCTGGCAGTGAACGTGCTGGCATTCATGCCATGGTCCGCATGGAGCACAAAGGCGACATCCAGCGTGCGCCCGGCTTCCTCGCTGGGGGATTCTCCCGTGAGGAGATATAAAAAGTGAGCCGCCTCCCCGAGGTCTTTGCGGATCGGCGGAAGCTCCAGCCCCAGGCGCGCCCGATGGAAATAGGCGGCGATGACCCCAACCTTTGCCGTGATGCTGATGGCGCGCCGTTGATTGGCACTTTCGGCCTCACCCTCGATATCCGCCTCGTCATCGTAGAGCCCCAGCATCGAGATCGCCGTGCGCAGAACATCCATGGGGCTCGCCTTGCGGGGGAGGTTGCGAAGGAAATCCACAATATCCTCGGGAAGTTCCCGTTCTTGCCGGAGCCGGCGTTGGAGTTCATGGAGCTGGGTTTTGTTGGGGAGGTGTCCATGCCAGAGCAGATAAACAACCTCCTCGTAGCTGGCCTTGCCGGCGAGTTCGTTGATGTCGTAACCCGCGTAGATGAGAATCCCTTCCTGGCCGAGGACATCGCTCAGGCGGGTTGAGTTGGCGACAATTCCTTCGAGCCCTTTTGCTGTGATCGACATAATTTTTAGATGGGTGGGGTGTTACTCATTGAGAAGACCAGACGAAGCCCACTTCGTCCAATCGGTTTTGGCATTCAGGGATTGAAGGATTCCCCGGGAATCGATGACCCAGACGGAGGGGAGAGCATTGATTCCGAGGCGCCGGTCCGTTGCGCTTTGCCAGCCCCCGGGCTCATAGCCGACCTGCCAACTGGAAGGAAAAGCCGCGGCGCGTTCTTCCGCCTCGCGGCGGGAGGAATCCAAATTCACGGTCACAACCTTCGGAGCCGACGCACCGAGCTTTTCCCACTGGGTTTTGAAGTCGCGCAACCAAAGCAGGCTTTGGGGGGCCTCGGAGGACCAAAAAATCAAAAGCACGACCGTTCCACGATGGGCAGCCAACTGGATCGTATCGCCGGAAAGCGCGGGAAGCGACAGGTCGAATGTTTTCCCCAGAAGATCAAGGCGCATCAAATCATCAGCGATCCGGCGCTGGAGGGAATCCTCGGTTGTCATTTGTTTGGCTTCTTCCAACAATTTGCGCTTGAGAGCCGGGGTGTTGTCACAAACCGTGGCGGCCTCGACGAAAAGACGTGCCGCCCGCAGGTCTGTGGGATAGGCCCCGGAAAATTGCCTTGCGGCGGCGACGATGGTTTTGACGCCCTGGGGTGTGGACGGTGAGGCACTCTGCATCACAATAGAGGCTTTGCGGAATCCCGCATCCGCCCGGAGTTGATTCGGGGCCAGAGGATTGGCTTCGACGCCGGCAAGCATTTTGAGGGCTTCCTGGATTTGTCGCGGATTGCTGTCCATGTTTCCTTCGGTCGCCAGAACCCCGGCCAATCGAAGTTGGGCCGAGGGGGCTTTGGCATCGCGCGGATAGGTGGATAAAAACGATTCGAGTGCTTTGCGTTGAATGAGGAGGTGATTCCGTGCCAAAAGGATGACCTCATCTTTCGAGGCGGGTTTGCGTTTCGGGCCGGCATCCAACGCAAGAATGGCAGCCCAATCCGCAGCGGCATTTGCAAACAACGATCCCATCCCAAGCAGGAAAACAAGAGCCATCGCGGCGCAGGTTCGGAGAATCATAGGTCCACCGGGTTGATCACGGTGTAAATCAGACGGTGATCACTTGCGTCATTCCACACCGGAAGGTCATTGATTCCTGATTTTTCGAGATCCACTTCCTTGACCATCGCGGGACTCACCATGAGGTAATCGATGCGCGAGTAGGTGTCAGCCGTCTTCCAGTAATACGTCCACCGTTCGTTGCGGCTGTCCTTCAGCCAAAGGTCCATCAAATAATTGGGAGTTCCCCTCGTGCCAATCAACTCCTTCACAGCGTATTCATTTTTTGAGTCATTCAAATCCCCGAAGAGCAGAAGGTTGGTCTCCGGGGAGGCTTCGAGGATTTGGTTGATGTGTTGCTTCAAGTGCCAGGCTTCCTTCGCGCGGAATTGGGCTTGATCGAATTCCGGGACCTCGCGCCGGGATTTGAGGTGGGCTCCCACGAGCCGCAGTTTGTATTCGGGATTCACTTGGACGGTCACGTCCAGAATTCCACGGCTGATCCGCTGACGTTTCCCATCCAATTCAAAAGGCACATCATCCCGGGAATCCCGGGAAATGATGGGGAACTTGCTGAGAAGACCGAGGTGCCGGTGCTCGTCGGCTCCTTTCACCCACTCGGAGTGCGGGTAATTCAAACCCACGGCTTGGAGCCGCTTTTGAAGATCGGCAAGCATGGATTCCTCACCGATTTCCGCCAGACCAAGAACATCGGGAGAAGAGGCGGTGATCACTTGGAGGACAGCCTCAATTTCGCTTTCTGGCTTGGGGGCTTCAGGGACGGAAACACCGTCCACCCGCCTCTCCATTATGAGGTAATTCAGGACATTGTAAGCCGCGACCACAACCGGCTTGGGCTCATCTGAAAAAGCCGCCCCGGCAAAACAAAAAATCAGGAAGGCTGTGAGAGGCCTGGCCATTCCCAAAACAACCGGAATCAGGAGACCTTGTGTTCCTGTTTGTCGGGAGCTGGCTTCACTTCCACGTCGGCTGCGGACTTGTGGATTTCGGATTCAAATTCTTCGCGGGCCTTTTTGAACTCATTGAGGCTTTGGCCCAGGCCACGCGCCAGTTCCGGGAGTTTTTTGGCTCCAAAAAGAAGCAAAACCAGAACGAGAATAAAAAGCGATTCCGGCCAGCCCGGCATGCTCAGAGCGAGAGGGATGTTCATAATGGTTCAATCTACCTGAGATGGCAGGTATGACAACCTATTCTTTGAGGTGGCTACCTTGTGGCCGGCTTTTTCGAGTAAAATTGAATCGCCGTGACGAGATCCACAGCGCGCTGAAGGATCGTGTCCTTGGGGAGAGTGGCCGCGCGCCCGCGCAGAGCGGCTTGGGCACTTTCGATTTCCGGGTTGGTGTTTGCCACCAGGGACGCTTCATTCATGCGGCGGCGTTCGGTTTCAAAAACAAACTGGCTGACGCCTTTTTCCGTGCTCTCACGAAAAATCTGCTCCTGCACAGCGGCAGGCAGGGAAATCGCAATATCCGGTTTGAGGCCCCCGGGAAAGAGGGGGCCGGCTTCGGGCAGCAACACTTGGGCGACCGCGATCTGCAAGGTCACGCCTTTGCCCAAGGTGAATTGTTCAAGCTCCACGGCCGCCCCCGCCGTGTCTGCACCAATAACCATCGCACCCGTATTCACGCGCAAGGTCGCGGCAAGCGCCTCCGCGGGACCGGATGTTCGGGCATCAGTGAGCACCACCACCAATTCATCAAACACCGGGTCTTGATTGGATGTGAAAATGCGTTCCTGTTTCGCGCTGGGTTTTTGCAACGTGAAAAGAAGCTTGCCGCGGGGAGCCAACCGCCGCGCAAAATCGGCAGCCGTTTCAAAATCTCCCGCGCCCCCGACCCCCCGCAGATCAAGGATCAGGGCATCCACATTCTTTTCCGCAAAGCTTTTCAGGGACGCATCAAATTGGTCCAGGGCGGTTTTGTCCAGCACCCCCGGACGCACGTAGCCGATGTGGGCATCCAAGATTTCGGAGAGGTAAGGAAAAGCGGCTGTTCCAACCTGCTGGGATCCGTCTTGCGAGACCAACAGCCCGGGGTTTAGACGCACGAGAAGCCCCTCCAGCGCCGCCCGACGAAGCCCGGCCTCTCCGGCCACCTCGCCGTCCAAAAATGATTTTTGGATGGCTTGAATCGCTTTCTCCACGTCCTCCGGACTCAAATTGTCAACAATCTCCCGCCGGGAGGAAGGCGGGGCGGGAGTCGGGGTGGCATCGGGCGTGTTCTCCGGGGCGGCTTGCGGG
>JBBECL010000043.1:0-1321 GCA_040881805.1 Terrimicrobiaceae bacterium
TCGTTTGCGGACAACCGGGCCGGTCGTCCCTGCCACACCTACCAACAAATCAAACGGGTGGCAGAACTTGCGCTCTGCCACCCGTAAGTGTTTTCCCCCCAGAAAACTTAACTCAGCTCACCATGTTCTGCCGGCGGCGGCGGAAGACCACCAGTGCTGTCAGAGAAAGGGCAATCAGAATGTATGTCGAAGGTTCGGGAACGGCATAGCTCAGAACCAAGTTGTTCCCCGCTTGGGTCAAATTGAACGACCCCGAATACGCGGGTGAAGTCGAGAAGTTGCTGGTGAGTAACGACCAGTTGGCAGCGTCAAATCCGGTGATTCCCGTTGTGGTTGTCAGGATCGTCCACGAGTCGTTCACCTCAGAGAAGTTCCCAACGTTCCCGGCGGTATTCGCCAGCGTGAGGGACGGGATGTCGAGCCCATACGCACCGAGGCCGCCCGTCAAGTTCAGCGAACCTGTGATATTGATCTGGTCAAATCCCGTTCCGGCTACGTTGGATGTCCAGTCATTCACCTCCCAGACATCCCTGAAGTGCAAATCTTTGCTCTGGCACCACGGAATCCCGCTTTCTTCGCTGGCTTCTGTTCAAAAATCCTCTGTCTCGCCCCGGCTGCTCAGACCGCGCCTTCGAAAATTACTTGAATATACGCCATTCGCGAATAGCGTATGAAATGTGATCGCAAAATCTCTGGATGTTTACGCGCTGGCCAAGCTGCTCCTAGAAAAAGAGAAGCGCCCTTTCGCGGTTGTTGCAAAGGAGATCGGCATGAGCGCCTCGGAGTTTCATGGTGCCGTGCAGCGCCTCGCCCATGCAGGCCTCATCGAACAGGATAGCCGCACGTCCCGTGGCAGGCCGGTTGAGGAATTTCTTTTCTACGGGGTGCCTTACGCCTTTCCCGCCAGGCAGGGTGCGCCGACCAGAGGAGTTCCAACCTCTCACATGGCCGCCCCGTTAAACGCCCTTCTGGCGGCCTCCACAGGGACTCTTGGTCCGGTGTGGCCGGACAGCAAGGGGAAGGCTCGCGGATACGCCATTGACCCGCTCCACCCCTCCGCGCCCAGCGCCACCGGGGCAGATCCCGCATTTTATGAGATGCTCGCCTTGATCGATGCCCTCAGGGATGGCCGAACACGCGAGCGACAACTGGCGCGCCAAGAACTGCACCGGCGAATTTTCCCTGCATGACGCCCCTGGAATCCATGCTGGTCGTGGCCAGCTATTTCAACACCCTTGACGTGCCGTATGCCTTTCTGGGAGCCGCCGTCCTGCCCCTCCTCGTGGACAACCCGGAACTTTCCGAAATCCGCCAGACAAAA
>JBBECL010000044.1:0-7519 GCA_040881805.1 Terrimicrobiaceae bacterium
GCCCGAACCTTCGGCGAATTTCCGCAGGAGGTATTCGTAGCATCGCCCGAGGAAATCCGGCTCCACATCACGGAGGCCGAGCCGATAGCGCGGGTCGGAAAGAGCCTCGATGACGCCACGCAGTGCGGCATCGCTGATCTCGCGTTCGCCGCCAGCACCGACGTGGTTGAAATCCACCTGATCGATGATCCCGATGAGTTGCTGGTTTTGCCGGGAGATCAGGCGGCACGCCGTGGTCACATGCTCGCCGAGGGTAGCGGGCTTTTTTCCCTCCGGCCACTCGAAGGGAACGCGCCCCGCAAGCACCGGCCAGCGGGATTCCGGCGGAATGTAAAACCGGACGACACGCTCTCCGGCGGCGACCCCCTGTTCTACCTCGCCCTCGATAATCGACAGCGCGGTGTCGGCGTCCCCGTAAGTTTCTGTGAGCCGGGCCACCTCGTCATCGAAGACGTCCGAGAGGCGCTTGATGAAAAGGAGTGGGAGAAGGTAGTCCTTGAACTTGGGCGCGTCCTTTTCCCCACGGATCGCACAGGCTGCATCCCAGAGCATTTGCTCCATCGGTTTGTTCCCGAGCACCTTGCTGGCCGAGGTTCGCCGGCGGCGACGCGTGCCGGGGGCGGACTGAGTCGGGGGCTCCGGCGAGGCCTCGTCAATGCCTGCTTCCTTGAGGAGGTTTTCTATGGCCTGAAGCTGTGCTCGCTGGGGCTTGGATTTCCCGCCCTCCCACCGATTCACCGTGGCAAAGGAGACATTCAGCCGGGAGGCAAGCTCCTCTTGGCTCAATTGAAGCTTCTCGCGAAGGGCTACGAGAACAGCAGAAAGGGTGTCGATTCTTGACATAAAATCAAGCTATGATATAACAAATACAACATACAAGAGAAAAATACTCGCTATCCCAAGCTTCTCAATGACTGCCACCAAGTTGTTTTAACCAGCATAATGACCACCCTTTCTGCCGCTGAACACATCCTCAATAAATCCGGAAAGCCACTTTCTGGCCGGGAAATCTCCCGTCTGGCCATTGATTACGGCTATTGGCAAACCAAGGAAAGAACCGCATGGGCGACTATGAATGCACAAGTTTATACCGACATCGCATCAAGCTCATAACAGAAATCTTGCCAAACCCATATCTTGCCAGCCATGTCCCCCCGCATGATTTCGGAGGCAGCACTCTCAGTTTCTATAGCGCGTAATTCCGCCACGGGTTGGCCTCTTTGGGTGATAACAAAGCGTTTTCACGCTCTTGCTTGGCGCAAGAGTTTGGACAAATGCGTTTTGGCTTCAAAGGCCCCAATCACCGTGGTTTGAACGGGGTTCACGACAGATTAGTCATTTCAAACCAGTTGGTTTGTCAAGACCGGTTGATCTCCTCAACGAATCTCAATCATCTGGTGGCAAGAAAACTCATCGATCCACAACGTGGTTTTTCCATGGTCTTTTTGGATCGCTAGTTCCGTCCCCCCTGGCACGAGTCGCGCCGAGGCAGCCTCCCAATCCAACGTGACATCGATGTTATGAAGAGGTGGCAGGTCTTCGATGACCTCCACCGCGCGCCCGGCAGACGCGTTACCTCCCGACAACTGAATCACCCCGCCCCGGCTGATGGTTGGGGCGTAGAGAAGATGAAGCACATGCCGGTTCTCGGACACCTGATGGGTCAGCGAAATGCGGGCGGTTGAGGGGAGATTGGTTGTGATCGTGGTGGCATGATCAAGATGCGCCCGGATGGCTTTGGCCACAAATTCGCGGTAGGCGACGGCTCCGTAGGTGCGGTAATGACGGAACACCGGATGGGCAAAATAGAGCACGGCCCCGTGTTTGGAACCTGCATCAAACCCTGAGGGCTCTTCCTGGTTGGGGGTGTGTTGGTGACTGCAAAAATGCTCCCATGTGCGGTTAAAGTAAGGGTCAAAGATTTGCCCAAGCGAGGTGCCACGTGTGACACGAATGCGGTGGGAGCGGTCATACATGATCTGCGGGCTGTTCACGAAATCAGGACGCAGTTCGGGAATCGGAAGCAAGTAGTCGTGCCCACGATTCCCCTCCCCGGCTGGAGGGAAAAACGGACTCAGGCCTTCGTAGTCCGCACCCACATCAAAAGCAAATTCCTCACGATCCCGCCACAACCCGCTTTCGCCGGAGAGGATCAGCTTTCCGCCTGCTGCGATGTAGGCATCGAGCTTAGCTTTGAGGTCTGCATCGATGCGGATGTCATCAGGCAAAACCAAGGCTTTGTATTTGGAAAAATCCATGGTGCGGTCAACGAGTCCGAAGAGGAAGTGACTTTCCAAAAGGACACGCGTGGCGCCCTCATCGCTTAAGGAATCCCGGTGACTGTGATTTTCCGCCTCGCTGGAAAGCACCGCGAGGTCAAACACCTGCTTGGACCCCACACACCAGGGCTCTTTGTCACGCACTTCCCGATAGGCAGCTCCAATGATTCCATAGGTCGAGCGATCAAGCTCGCCCGAAGGCGGAAGTTGGTCCCCGACACTGCACTTGGACCCAAAGGCCAGCATCGCGGCACACTCATAGCGCAAGGCGTTGGGGTGCTTGTAGCCGCCGAACTCTCCCCAGGTCGTGTGGAATTTCCCTGTCATTCCCAGAAAATCCAAATCCAAATTGCACGCATATTTGGCCGACATCGGAAAGTGGTCATACCCCCACCCTCCTGTGGGCAGAGACTCCAGCTCGTTGTGACTAAAATAGGCGAGGATGTCATGCCGTCCTCTGGGGATATGACCCGAGTTGTGGAAAATCGGCATGTCCGGGCGCCCGGATTTGGCGGCCTCCGTGGTGCGCTGATAATATTTCTCCAACGCCAAACGCGACGATTCCTTGCGGTCCTCCTCCTTCTCGGGGTCCAGCCCGTGGGCCTTCATAAAATCAAGACTCCAACGCCCGCAGGATTCCGATTGGGAAATGATATCCAAGAAAATCCCATCACAGTCGGGAAACAAACGTACCGCCTCGCGAATTTGCTCGCAAAGATAATCAAGGTAGGGGCTGTGAAAATCCATCATGTGAAACCCCGCTTGAAGGATGGGCTTGGCCCACCCCGTGTATTGCCCGTCCTTGTTGATCTCCCGCCACTCGGGATGGTCATAAGACGCCACATTGTCCACTCCGGCGGAGAGATACACGGGAGCGTTGATGCCCGCCTCCTTGGTGGCTTCATATTGCGCCCGAAGCAAATCAAAGCCCAGGTGGGGATGGATCCGTCCGACCGAGGTGGGATGATAACTCCAGCCATGATGGCACTTCGAAAACAAGGTGATCGAATCAACCGCCGCTTCTTGGAGGGTGGACTGCCACGCGGCTTTATCGAATTTTTTGCCAATCCCGGCGATATGGGGCGACGTGTGAAAATCCAGATGAATTTGGCGGAACCGGAGCGGGTGGAGATGTTGGGACATGGAGAGGACGTTTACCAAGGCAGCGGGCATCCGGCCAGCACCAGATGATAAATTTTTTCGGGAGCGGGAATCAAAAGATTTTCAAGCGAATTGTTTCCAAAACAGGCTGACGGTGATGAGGAGGCCAATCAGGACGACCACCTGACGGACTCTCGCCTCGGGGATTTTTTGAGAGTAGTGGGCTCCAAAAAAATACCCCGCCGTGGCACCCACCGAAAGCACGATGGCTTGGGGCCAGGCGATGAGGCCGACCATGATGAAATACGTGGCCGCGATGACATTGATCGCCGAGGCCAGAATCGTTTTGAGAGCATTCATCTCATGGATTTTTGTGAAGCCAAGGAGGCCAAAGGCGGCAAGCATCAAGATGCCAATACCCGCGCCGAAATAACCTCCATAGATCGCGATGAGCAACTGGGCCGCGATGCCCCAGACTCCGAAGCGGGCGGTTTGGTGATCAAAGGCGATCCAGCGCCGCACGAGGCCTTGAGCCATAAAGAGTATGGTCGCAAAAAGGAGAAGAAAGGGCACCAGGGCCGAGAAAGTTTTTTCGGGGGTGACGGTTAACAACCACGCTCCCACGATCCCGCCAACCACGCTGGCGGGGCCGAAACGCAGGAGCCACGGTTTGATGACCGGCATGTGCGAGCGATAGGCGTAGGCGCTGCCAACCAGCCCCACCACCAAGGCGAGGGTGCTCGTGGCATTGGCCTGGATGGACGGCATTCCGAACGCGAGCAGCGCGGGAAAAGTCAGAAGGGTTCCTCCACCAGCCACGGCATTCATGGCACCGGCCAGCACGGCAGCCGCCAGCAGGATCACAAGCTCCGGCGAGCTCACGGGGACTCGTCACCACGAGGCATCTCCTGCCACCGGCACGCGTTGGGTGCGGCGATTCCCAACTGATCAAGGATCCGCCAAACCACCGTGTCCGCAAGAGCCTCCAAGGTGGAGGGACGACTGTAAAAGGAAGGGCTGGCTGGAATCAGCGTCGCGCCCGCCTCAATCACCGACACCGCATTCCTGGCATGGATCAGACTCCAGGGAGTTTCTCGTGGAACCAAAAGAAGCTTTCTGCGCTCTTTCAGAAAGACATCGGCCGAGCGCAAAATCAAAGACTCGCTGGTCCCAGCAGCAATTCTCCCCATGGTGCCCATCGAGCACGGCACAATCACCATCCCGTCAAACAAGGCACTGCCACTGGCAAAAGGGGCATTCATGCTTTTGTCGGAATGACAAATCACCGCATCAGAAACCTTCAGTTCTCCGATTTCCTCGGCAATGACCTGCTTGGCGTATCCGGTGAGGACAAGGTGGAGTTCGTGGTCCCCCTCACCCAGAGCCGCAAGAAGACGTTGGAGATAAATCGCACCGCTTGCGCCTGTGCCGGCCAGCACGAGTCTCATGACAGGAAGGATGTGGGGAGCAGGGCCGCCCGCAGTTCCCTTGATTGATCCAGAACCCCAGCATAGTGGGCGGTGAGTTCCCGGTTCGGTTGGCACCGGGTTGAATCATCGAACGTCACGAGGCGTTGAGCAATTTCAGGGAGGGTGCAGTGATCTCCCTGAGCTTGCAGCACCGCCCACCCCGCTTGGATGGCGGCACCCGAGGCGGCGCCTTTGCCACTGTCCAAGGCCATGACTGGCACTCCAAAAATATCGGCACACAACTGGCGCCAGATCGGACTACTGCTGGCACCGCCCGTGAGGCGGATGCTTGAAACCGGAACACCAAGTTCGCGAAAACGATTCAGCCCATAACCGAGGCCAAGGAGCACACTCTCCACGGCAGCACGAGCCAGACCGCCCGCAGTAAAATTGGTCAGCGAGATATTCGCCAAGACGCCCCGGGCCGATGGCAAATCCGGAGTTCGTTCGCCCGTCAGATAGGGAAGAAAAACCAGCCCTCCGGGTTTTTCCGCGGAAATCATGGCGTCCATTTCGTCATGACTCCACCCAAACAACTTCCGGACATGTTCCGAAATGAGAGTGAGGTTCATCGTGCAAACCAGAGGCAGCCAATGATCGGTGCTATCACAAAAGGCGGCCACTTCGCCACGGGGGTCAACCACCGGTTTGTCGGAAAAAGCAAACAGGGTTCCCGAGGTGCCAAGACTCGCGGTGACTTCTCCGACCTGTACGTTGCCGGTCCCGATCGCAGCCATCATGTTGTCACCTCCGCCGGAACTCACGAGAGGTGCTTGGGACAGGCCCCAGGCTTTGCAGAGGGTCTCACGCAGCTTGCCGCAGGGTTCGCTTGATGACCCCAGCGCGGGCAGCCGTTCGGCAAGTCCCGCCGCCGTGGCGTCCAAGGCCTGTGGCGCCCAACTCCGGTTTTGGATGTCGAGGAGAGCCGTGCCCGACGCATCCCCGTATTCCATGCGCTTTTCGCCAGTGAGCCAAAAATTCAAGAAATCATGGGGCAAAAGTATCGTGGCCGTCCGGTCCCAAAGATCGGGTTCGTGGTGAGCCATCCAGCGGATTTTGGGGGCGGTGTATCCGGGGCGGATGGTATTTCCCACGGAAGCAACGGCCCCCGCATCCCCACCCAAAGCGGATGTGATTTCCCGGCACTCAGCCGTTGTGGATGTGTCGCACCAGAGCTTGGCGGGACGAAGGACCCTGTCGTTTTTATCAAGCACCACCAAGCCATGTTGTTGACCGCTCACTCCGATGCCGGCCACGTCAACCTTTCGCGGTCCAAGGGCAGCCAACACCTCGCGCATTCCCTTGTCCGCTGCCGCAACCCACCAGGCAGGGTCTTGCTCCATGGCCCCCTCGGGCAGGCCTTCCACAAAACCATAAGCCTCGCCCCCCGAGGCCAGGATTTCACCGGTTTCCCAATCAAGCGCCACAACTTTGGTGCTCTGCGTTCCGCAATCAATTCCGAGGAGTATCATGATAAAAAAAGATCAGGGCCTGGAACGGGCACGTCAAGACGGGAATGATGGCGCGCATTTCAGCGTGTGGATGGTGATTTCGGGGGGACAAAAAAATCGGGCGGCCACTCCACAGGCTCCCGTGCCCCGCGACGTGTAGCCGACGAGATCCCCCTCCTTCCATGCGCCCGCAAGAAAGCGACGCGGGACGCGGGTGTTTCGAATGATGGGAAATCCTCCCGGAAGACAAATCTGACCGCCATGCGTGTGCCCACACATCAGGAAGTCGAATCCCAACCTCGAGGCCTCACGATACGTCTCGGGACTATGACTTAACAAAATCGCAAAATCCTCCGGGGGGATGCTGGCACGGGAGCGGGCCATATCATCGGACTGAAAAAAATGGGGATCATCGATCCCGGCAAACCAAAGCCGCTGTCCCTCCCGCTCCACACACAGAGATTCGTTCAACAATACCGGCAAGCCAATGTGTTCCAGGAAGGGGACCTTTTCAATAAAGTCATGGTTTCCCAGAACGGCGAGACGAGGCGGTTTGACGGCCGCCACGATTTGCTCCATGAGCCGCAGCGATTGTTCCTGGGACTCGGCAATTTTGTTGTGATAGTCGCCGGTGAACACCGCAAAGTCATATGACAGCCCGGAGAGGCGCGGAATGAGGGCTGCAGCGAATGGCACGTGCAAGTCGCAGTGCAGGTCGGCGAGTTGGAGAATCCGGAAACCATCAAACGCCGTTGGAAGGGACGGCAGGAGCACCTCATTTTCCACGCATTGAAAATCCAAATAGTTGGCGAGGCCGGCGCGCTCCACGCGGGAAATCCTAAGCAGACGATGGAGAAAACGGTCAACCGGCACGATGGCCTCAATAGCAAAAACCCCCACCCCCTGGTGAACATCTTTTGCCCAGAGCAAGGCTTGCTTTTTTAAGCGCCGGCGGAGTGAAGCGTAACCCATCCGGGCTGCAAGAGCCCGGTAGTTGGTGGAGCCGGGTGCTTCTTCGGGAGACATGGAACACTGGGAAAAACTCGTCGACTCCTTGGTTAGAAGTCGTAGGCGACGCCCTGGGAGGCCGCCGCGAAGCGCAGCGCGGTGAGGGCTTGCCGGGCGGAGGCCGGTCGGTCGGTCGGGGCGTTTTCCATGAGTTTTTCAATCCATTCACACAAAAAGTCAGGCAGGTCGGGGCGGGCCGCTTTGAGGGGAT
>JBBECL010000045.1:0-7509 GCA_040881805.1 Terrimicrobiaceae bacterium
GGGCTTTTGAGTCGCGCGGGGTTTCGGGTTCCCGAGGCGGTGGTGGTTCTGCCGGAGGCCTCTGACCTGTCCTTTCTCGAGAAGGAATTGCTTCCGTTTCTTGGCCATTATGACGGTCTTTTTGCCGTGCGCTCCTCGGCGGTTGATGAAGACGGGGCGGTGCATTCGTTTGCCGGTCAGCTGGAGAGTTTTCTCAATGTCCCGAAGGCGGAGGTTCTCGAAAAAATCCGGTTGGTTCGGCAGTCGGGGTTCAGCGAGCGGATTGTGCTTTATCGGAAACAAGCGGGGCTTTCGTTGCCGCCGCCTGTTCCTGCGGTGCTCATCCAACACATGGTTCCGTCCGAGGTGGCAGGGGTGGCCTTTAGTGCGGATCCTGTTTCGGGGCGGCGCGGGGTGGTGACTGTTGCGGCCATTCGCGGGTTGGGAGACGCCTTGGTCTCGGGAGAAAAAACCGGTGACACCTTTCATGTGGATCGCGGTTTCCGGATCATCCAGCGCGAGGTGCTGGAGCCAGGAAAGCCGACGCTCTCG
This sequence comes from Terrimicrobiaceae bacterium, assembly GCA_040881805.1. GTDB lineage: Bacteria > Verrucomicrobiota > Verrucomicrobiia > Chthoniobacterales > Terrimicrobiaceae > JAJTZA01. Next base: position 532 of record JBBECL010000045.1, read on the forward strand.
GATTCACAAATCGTGGCCGTCGCAAAGCTTGCCCGAAAAGCGGCTGCCCACTTTGGGCGGCCTCAAGATATTGAGTGGGCCATCGTCGGAGGAATTTTGTTTCTCCTTCAATCGCGGCCGATCACCTCCCTCGGTCGGCAGATCGACCCGGATGGGGCCTGGCAATTGTGGGACAACAGCAACATTGCCGAGAGTTATTGCGGAGCGACCACCCCGCTCACCTTCAGCTTTGCCCGGCATGTTTACGAGGAGGTTTACCGTCAATTCGTCAGGATCCTCCGTGTCCCATCATGGCGGATCGAGGCAAACCGCGATGTTTTTGGCCGCATGCTTGGTCTGATTCGCGGGCATGTGTTTTACAATTTGCTGAGTTGGTATCGTGTGCTGGCCATGCTGCCCGGGTTTGCCGTGAACCGTCATTTCATGGAGCAAATGATGGGTGTGAAAGAAAGCCTGCCCGAGGAGGTCGTGCGTGAGATTGTGGGGGCACCCCGGAGATCCACCCTGCGTGATTACTGGGAAATTGGCGGCACGGTTTTGGGACTGATCGTGAATCATGTGTCTCTTCCCAAAAAGATCGGGGCCTTTTACCGCCGCCTGGAAGACGCCTTGAAACCCGGCGATGTTGCTCTTGAGGACATGCGTCCCGATGAACTCGCCGCAGCCTACCGCCACCTGCAAAACCAATTGCTCACGCGCTGGGATGCCCCACTCATCAATGACTTTTTTGCAATGATCTATTTTGGGATCTCGCGCAAGCTGGTCGATCGGTGGTGTGGCGACCCGGATGGCACGCTGCAGAACGATCTGATTTCGTGTCAGGGAGGAATCATCAGTGCGGAGCCCGCGAAGCGGATGATCCACTTGGCGAACCTGGCCCGCCAGGCTCCTGGGTTCCTTGCCGTCCTGGAGGCTGGCAGCCTTGCCGACATCGAGGACGCCCTGACCCGCCACCCGGAATTTCAGCAGGAGTATTTGGGTTATCTCGAAAAATTTGGTGATCGGTGTTTGGAAGAGTTGAAGTTGGAAAGTGCGACGCTCCATGACAACCCGCTGATGCTTCTCCGCTCCGTGGCCAGGTTGGCAGCTTCTCCAGAGCGTCCGACCTTGGACACCGAGTCCTTGGCCCGGGCCGCTTCCATGCGTGCGGACAACGCCTTGGTCGGGCATCCCTGGCGCAAGCTGATTTTTCCATGGGTGATTGGTCAGACCCGAGACCGCGTCAGGAATCGCGAAAACTTGCGCTTCGAGCGGACACGGGTTTTTGGGCGGGTCCGCCGGATTTTTGTGGAGTTGGGCAAGCGTCTCTCTGCGCAGGACCGGCTTGAGCATCCCCGTGACATCTTTTATTTGGAGGCGGAAGAGTCCATGGGGTTCGTCGAAGGAAACGCCGTGACAACGGACCTCAAAGGCCTCGCGAGATTGCGCCGGCAAGAATTTTACGGATTTTCAGAAAACCCGCCGGCGGGAAGATTTGAAACAAGGGGTTTGGTTTATGTGGGTCATACTTTTGAGGGAAAAACATCAGCGAGCCCAACCCATTTTTCTGGTGAGGAGCGCAAGGGGCTTGGGTGTTGTCCCGGCATCGTGCGTGCCAGGGCGAGGGTGATCAACGATCCGCGTCATGCGGAGATCAGGCCAGGCGAAATCCTTGTCGCTTCCCGAACCGATCCGGGATGGATCATGCTCTTTCCTTCGGCGGCCGGCCTGCTCGTTGAACATGGGAGCCTTCTGTCGCACTCGGCGATTGTGGCCCGGGAGATGGGAATCCCCGCCGTGGTGTCCATCGGGGGTCTGATTTCCTGGCTTGAGACCGGGGATTTGGTCGAACTGGATGGGAGCACAGGCCGGGTCACACGCATTGCGGAGGAGGTTTCCGATGCCAAGTGAAGCGGCGGACCGGGCGGATTTCACGATTCTCCGTTACGCCCAAGTGTGGGAAGATGCCGACATTCTCCTTGAGGCGCTCGACATTCAGCCCGATGACGAGTGCCTGTCCATTGCCTCCGCCGGGGACAATGCCCTCGCGATGTTGGCCAAGGGACCCAAGCGTGTTATTGCCCTTGATCTGAATCCTTCGCAACTCGCTTGTCTGGAACTTCGGGTGGCCGCATTCCGGCGATTGGAACACCACGAAATTTTGGAGTTGGTGGGTTCGGTGGCAAGTGACCGTCAGCAAAAGCTTTTTGAAGCCCTGCGAATGGACCTCTCCCCCGAGACTCGAAAGTTTTGGGATACCCGTCCAATTGCCTCCGGGATTGGACACGCAGGAAAATTCGAAAACTACTTCCGACTTTTCCGAGAGCGCATCATGCCCCTCATTCATTCTCGCAGGACGATTGATGCGCTTCTGCTAAGTCGGGACCCTGTGTCCCGGCGCGCATTTTACGCAGATCACTGGGACACCTGGCGGTGGCGTCTGCTGTTTCAGTTGTTTTTCTCCCGTGCCGCGATGGGAGCCCTTGGTCGCGACCCCGGCTTTTTTCGTTATGTCGAGGGAAGCGTTGCAGACAAAATTCTTGAGCGAACGCGTCATGCCCTCACCGCGCTTGATCCCGCCGAGAACCCTTATCTGCAATGGATTCTTACTGGCCGTCACCAAACGGCTCTTCCGTTTTACCTGCGCGAAGAAAACGCGGAACTCATCCGCAGGAATCTGGAACGGCTGGAATGGCATCAGTCGCCGATGGAAGACTTTCTCAACCAAGTTCCAAAGGGCCGCCTGAGCAAATTCAATCTCAGCGATATTTTTGAATATCTCTCACCAGAAACCTCAGAATCTCTCCTGCGGACCCTTGCCGGCCATTCAAGGCGGGGGGCGCGCATTGTCTATTGGAACATGCTTGCCTCCCGGAAAGCTCCAGAAAGTTTGTGTGACATAATCCGACCGCTCAACGAACTTGCGGAGGGTCTCCATGTGCGGGACAAAGCCTTTTTTTACAGTGCCTTTGTTGTGGAGGAAGTTCTGTGAATCCTTGGCTCGGAATTCTTGGGGTTCTTGCGGCTCTGGGATTGTTGATTGGGATCGTTAAAGCATTTGGCAGATGGCTGTCTCCTGAACTCTCCCGCAAAGCGGTTCATGTCGGAATGGGTTTGGTTTGCCTCGGGTTTCCATGGATTTTCCAAGAGGTGTGGCCTGTGGTGGGGCTGGCCATTCTTGCCATCATCGGCCTCGGAGCCGTGCGGTGGGTTCCGTCTCTCCATCAACGCGTGGGCGCGGTGATGGGTGGCGTGGAGCGTCAATCCTTGGGAGAGTTTTATTTTCCGGTGGCTGTGGCCGTGGTTTTCACTTTAGCGGGAGATGAGACCTTGCTTTACATCATTCCCGTGCTGACGCTCACCGTAGCCGATTCGGTGGGAGCCTTGATCGGGGTTCGGTATGGCATGGCTCGCTATCGCACGGACGAGGGCCTAAAAAGCGCGGAGGGCTCGGTTGCCTTTTTTACGGCAGCCTTCCTGAGCTGTCATGTGCCTCTCCTGCTTTTCAGTGAGATCGGTCGCGCGGAATGTTTGTTGATCAGCCTCACGGCGGGTTTTGTGGTGATGTTGCTGGAGGCGATTTCCTGGCGGGGGCAGGACAATCTCATCATTCCCATTGGCATGTATTTTTTGCTGAGTCTCTATTTGCCATTGGATGCCGTGGCGTTGGGGTTGAGGTTTTTGTTGATCCTTGGGCTGGTGGTTTTTGTTTTGATCTGGCGCAAGCGGACCACGCTAAGTGATAGCGCGATCCTCGCCGGGGCGCTTTCCGGGTATGCGGTTTGGGCTTTTGGCGGATGGTTTTGGCTGTGTCCTCCGGTTTTGCTTTTCCTTGTTTACGTTTTGCTTCCCACATTTCCCAGGGAAACAAGGCCTGTTCAGAACCTGCACGCCGTCACCCGCGTGATGGCCGGCGGGTTTTTGTGGGTGATGCTTGCTTATACCTATGACACCGATCTGATTGGTCCGTATCTGCTTTGCATGGCGGCACACACGGGAAATATTATCACGGCACGCCTGCGCGTGGTCCGCGAAAGCCTTCCGATGGCTTGGATTGTGATGATCGCTTGGTCGGTGCCAACCCTTCTTTTTGGTGCATTGGGCGGCCTTGGCGTGGTGTGGGGTGTTTTTCCCCATGTGACGGTTTCCTGGATTCCTGTCGCCGTGATTCTTTCCATTGCGGCGTTCATCTCCTTATGGCCCTTGGAGCATTCTCCCGACCAGCGGGTTCGCATTTGGATCTCCGAGACCGCCCTTGCGTTCCTGGCTTCCCTCCTTGGTTTATTCACATAACTGTCTTTCCATGAAACTGCTCACCTATCGCCCAGACGAATCCCTCCCTGATTTTGATGCGACCACTCTGATTTCGCAGCAGGCCGATGAACACCTTCGAATCGATGACGGAGAGTCCATGTGTTCGTTGTGGTGGCAGGTGGTGCCGGAGATGGCCGGCGAGCGGCTTGGAATCATCGGTCACTTTCAGGCCTCTTCGCCGGATGCGGCGATGTTTCTCCTTGAGGGCGCGAAACAGCGGTTGCGGGAGAAGAGCTGTACGTTGGCCGTGGGACCGATGGATGGCAACACTTGGCGACGATATCGCGTGCTCACCGGGCGGGGCGGGGAGCCTCCGTTTTTTATGGAGCCCGACAACCCGGACTGGTGGGCTGCGGCCTTTACCGACACTGGCTTCAGGCCATTGGCAACGTATTCGTCCTCCCTTGTGACGGATCTGACCCGGCAAGACCCCCGAGCCGAACGGGCCATGACAAGATTGCAATCCCGGGGCGTCTCCATCCGCAACGTGGATCTCTCGCGCTTTGAAGAGGACCTGCAAAAAATTTATGCGGTGTCCGTGGTGAGTTTTCCGAGAAACTTTCTCTACACCAAGATTTCCGAGGAAGCCTTCCTGCAACAATACCTGCCGTTCCGGGAAAAAATCCGTGCGGAGCTGGTCTTCCTAGCGGAGGAGGCAGGACGTCCGGTGGGTTACATTTTTGCAACGCCGGACTATGCCGAGGCCGTTCGTGGGCGGGCCATACGGACTGTCATAGGCAAAACCCTCGCGATCTTGCCGGGCCGTCAATACGGTGGCCTGGGAGTTGTTCTCACCAACCTTCTTCATCGGAAAGCAGCGGAGTTGGGATATTCGCGGCTGATCCACGCTTTGCAGCATGAGGAGAACCAGGTTCAGAACATGAGCGATTTTTTTGGTGAAAAAATGAGGCGCTATGTGTTGTTTGCCAGCGCGCTGTTGCCATGACCATTCCCGAGATTTTCCAGAAAAACGCGGCGCAGTGGCCTGAGCGGGAGGCTCTCATCGCCACACGATGGGGCCGGGATAGCACCGTCACTTTTTCCGAACTTCAAGCCGCTTCCGATGACTTTGCGATGAGGCTTGCCGCTCATCAACTCGGCCGGGAGAGCTCCATTTTGGTTTTTGTTCCGATGTCCATTGAACTTTATATTGCCATGCTTGGGATTTTTCGGGTTGGAGCGACCGCCGTTTTTTTGGATCCTTCTTCAGGACTGTCCCACATCAACGCCTGCTGCAAAAAGCTGCCCCCGGCGGCCGTTGTCAGTGTTCTGGCCCTCCGTGCGCTGCGCCCCTGGGTGCGTGGTTTGCGCAAGATCCCGCACGTGTTCTCCCCTCCGCGAAAGTCTGCCCATGGCACAACCCCCCTGCCCTTGGAATTGCCTGCTCCCGATGACCCGGCCCTGATCACTTTCACGAGCGGAAGCACCGGTGAGCCAAAAGCCGCCGTTCGCTCACATCGTTTCCTGATCGCCCAACATGCGGCTTTAAAAACCTCCATTGCTTTGGAGTCAGGGGAGCGCGATCTGACGACCTTGCCGGTCTTTGTGTTGGCGAACCTGGCCTCCGGGGTCACCAGCATTTTGCCCGACGCGAAGATCAGCCGTCCGGGTTCCGTGAATGCCCGGCGATTGGCCCGCCAGACCCGCCGCCTCCAGCCCAACCGAAGTGGAGGATCTCCGGCCTTTTACGAACGGCTTCTCGAGGCCCCCTGCTCGCTCGACGGACTAAAAAAAATCACCACCGGCGGGGCTCCCGTTTTTCCCTCCCTCCTGCAAAATCTCAAGCGTGCCCTCCCTCGGGCAAAGATTGTGGCCGTGTATGGATCCACCGAAGCGGAGCCGATTGCGCATGTCGATTATGACGAGATTGCGGAGTTGGACTGGAAAGCCATGCGGGAGGGAAAGGGGCTGCTGGCAGGTCGTCCTATTCCAGAAATTCAATTACGGATTGTGCCCGATCAATGGGGTTCCCGGGTCTCATGTTTTGGTCCCCTGGGTGAAGGCCTCATTGGCGAAATCCTCGTGACCGGGGAGCATGTGCTGAAAGGTTATTTGCATGGCCGGGGAAATGAGGAAACCAAAGTACGGATCAATAACGACATCTGGCATCGAACCGGCGATGCCGGATGCCTGGATTCCACGGGACGGCTCTGGCTCTTCGGACGCTGTTCAGCCAAGGTGGTCGGCCCCGGCGGCACGTTGTATCCCTTTGCTGTCGAGTGCGTGGCCATGAGCTACCCTTTCGTCCGCCGTGCCGCCTTTGTTGTCTTGCAGACCAAACGCGTCCTTGTCATCGAATCCAAGGGCACGGAGAAAGACCACTCTGAAATCCTCAAGTCGTTGGGTTGGGCCGGGGTGGAGGAGGTCATGAAACTCAAGGTGCTCCCGGTCGATGCCCGTCATAACGCAAAAATCAACTATCCCCAACTGATGAAACGGCTTGGCTGACATCCCATCCGGGATGGCGACACCAAGAGCCTTTGTTCCGACAGGCGGCACTTGCCCCAACGCAGTTTTCGCAGTTTTCGCTTGCGGGGGGGACAAGGTCAGGATTTAATTCCTACCCTTTCAAAGCTCGGGTGGTGGAATGGCAGACACGTACGTTTGAGGGGCGTATGCCGTAAGGCGTGGGGGTTCAAGTCCCCCCCCGAGCACTTTTTTTACGAAGGCAAAATCGCCTGGGGA
>JBBECL010000046.1:0-7503 GCA_040881805.1 Terrimicrobiaceae bacterium
TCGAGGTTCAATCTCCTAACGGGCGAGACGCCCGTTCCCCCTGTGGTTTGCACTTATCGGGCATGCGCCCGTGGGAGCCCGGCACGGATGATTTTCCGCTTTGCCCGCTTGATGTCGTAGGCCACGCGACGAAAGATGACGGCGACGGGTTTCTCCATGTCTTTGCATACTGCGGAAGGATGGGAGCGTCAACCAAGGCTGGCAACGAGTCTTCCGATTTTCCATCGAATTCCGTGTTTATCGCCTTGTAAACCCTCGCAAGCGGGCTCAGGTGAATAATGGTTTTCCCGCTCACTCCCCGTCGAGGATTCCCGCACGGAGCTACAGGCCTTCGACTGCGATGTTGCAAGTGCTGATCTTCCATCGCCAGAACGCCCTCACTGGCATTCATGAGCCTCGTCCCCCCCCGTAAGGTGTTTTTCTTGATTTAAGATGCGTTCAGCACACTATCTCCGGATGAATGAAGACAGTCGCCTGCTTCCGGTTGCGTGTGACGTCACATGGACAAAGCCGGTCCAACGCACGGAAATACTCTCTTCAAACATTCCTAAAGCGAGTTGCATTTATGCGATTACATTACGAATTGGTGAGTCCCGCAGCATGCTCAGGATAGGTGCCACTTCGAGCATTCGTGAGCGGATCAAAGGCTACAAAATTCTCAATATTATTTCAGGAGCCGAGGTGAGCTATTGGCCAGTTTCCAGTCATCAGAGGAGGCCGGCGGGACGCCAGCGGTCCCAGGGCCAATGGGCGCACCCACCTTAAATCAGGCCCGTTTCGTCGGGCACATTACTGCCCGTCAATGGACCCTCAAACTGGCGCGAGTTGACCGGCCCAAGGCTCGGCGGATTCGTAGGCATCGGCAATTTCGAGGAGCCGTGTTTCGTCCAGCGCTTTTCCGAGGAATTGCAAACCGACCGGCAACTTCTTGCCACCCTCTTCGACGAAGCCGCAGGGCACGCTGATGCCACAAATCCCGGCCAAGTTGGCGGCGATGGTGAAGATATCGGCCAGGTACATTTTGAGAGGATCGTCGGTTCGTTCGCCGATCGGGAAAGCGGGGTCGGGCGAGGTCGGGCAGATGAGGGCATCCACCTTCTCAAAGGCTTGCTGAAAATCCCGGCGGATGAGGGTTCGGACTTTCTGGGCGCGGAGGTAATAGGCATCGTAGTAGCCACTGGACAAGACGTAGGTACCGAGAATGATCCGGCGTTTGACCTCGCTTCCAAAACCTTCCGCCCGGGAACGTTCGTAGAGGTCAAGGAGGTCTTTGGGATTTTCCGCGCGACGACCATACCGAACTCCGTCAAACCGGGAGAGGTTGGCCGAGGCCTCGGCGGTGGCGATGATGTAATAAACCGAGACGGCAAATTCCGTGTGGGGCAGGCTGAGCTCCACGATTTCGGCACCCAGCTCTTCGCAACGTTTGATCGCGGACTCCACGGTGGCTTTCACGCGGGGGTCCATGCCATCCACAAAATATTCTTTGGGAAGCCCGAGCCGGATTCCCCGAAGATCCTGCCTCCCAAGATGTGCGGTAAAATCCTCGGCTGGCAAATCCAAGGAGGTGGAGTCATGGGCGTCACGCCCCACAATGGCATTCAGCAGGGAGGCGCAATCCCTGGTGGTTCTTGCAAACGGGCCAATCTGATCAAGGGACGACGCAAAGGCGACCAAGCCGTAACGCGAAACACGCCCGTAGCTGGGCTTCAAACCCACGCATCCGCAAAGGGCCGCCGGTTGACGGATCGATCCCCCCGTGTCCGACCCCAAAGAGGCGGGCACCTCGCAGGCGGCAACAGCCGCCGCCGAGCCACCGCTGGAGCCGCCGGGAATCCGTGTGGGATCCCAGGGGTTTCGTGTGATCTGACGGGACGAGTTTTCCGTGGAAGACCCCATCGCAAACTCATCCATATTCAGCCGCCCGTAGGGGATCGCTCCCGCATCGCGCAAGCGGCCGATGACCGTGGCGTCGTAGGGCGCAACATAGGGCTCAAGAATTTTTGAGGCGCAGGTGCATGGCTGCCCCTTCACGTTGATCACGTCTTTGATGCCGACGGGAATGCCTCCCAAGGGAAGTGACACGTCCGCTGTGGTGGCCGCCTGAAGTGCCGACTCGAAGTCGCGCTCCAAGAACGCTCCCACGACGGGATCAACGGCCACAATGTGCTTCTCCAACGCGCGAATCAAGTCAACGGGCGTGAAGGTGCCCGCGCGGAAGCCGGATTGAAGGTCGGAAATGGATAACTGAGTGAGGTTCATGAAAATGACGATCGTGCGGGCAGAAGGCGGCTATTCCAGGACCTTGGGCAGAATGACCAATTGATTCGCCGTCCGGGGTGCAAGGTCCAGCACGGCGCTGCGTTCCAAACCGGCGACGGGCACATCTTCCCTGACCACATTAAACACCGGGCTGGCATGAGCGGTGGGCTCGACATCGGAAATATCGACACGGTTGAGCAATTCGATGTGATCGAGGATCCTTCCCAATTGCTCGCCAAAGGTGGTGATTTCTTCTTCGGTGAGTGACAGGCGGGCGAGCCTGGCGACAGCTTGAACATCAAGAATGGGGGCGGACATGGGGATCAGGCGATTCGGTCTCCGGAGACGGGGTCAAAAAGATGGACTTTCTCGACATCAATTTCGAATTGAAGACGGTGACCGGCCTCACGCTGGTCCACGGCTGCGTGGCTGCGGCTGATCACCGTGTGGGCTCCGGTTTGCAGATAAAAATAGGTTTCCGCGCCCATGGGTTCGACAATATCCACCACCGCTTGGAAGGAGTTCACCGTGGGGGGCTTTCCGGAAACCACCAAGTCGCAACTTTCCGGACGCACCCCGGCTATGACTTCCTTCCCGAGAAATGGCAACGCGGGCTTGCGGTCACCAAGATGAAGTTGCACGGTCCCGCTCTGACGCTCCTTGAACAGCACCGCCCCCTCTTTTCCTGAAAGCGTTCCATGCAGAAAATTCATCGGTGGGCTGCCCAAAAAGCCAGCCACAAAGATGTTCACAGGCTCATTATAAAGTGTCAGCGGTGCATCGGCTTGCTGGATGATCCCATCCTTCATCACCACAATCCGGGTCCCCATCGTCATTGCCTCGACCTGATCGTGCGTGACATAAATCATGGTCGCCTGGAGGCGTTGATGCAGCTTGGTGATCTCCGTGCGCATTTGGACACGCATTTTGGCATCGAGGTTGGAGAGGGGTTCATCAAAGAGGAAGACCTTGGGCTGACGGACAATCGCGCGACCGACGGCCACGCGCTGACGCTGCCCGCCGGAGAGGGCTTTGGGTTTGCGCTCAAGGAGTGTTTCAATGCCAAGGATGCCGGCGGCATCCTGCACGCGTTTATGGATTTCGGCTTTCGGGTATTTGCGAAGCTTCAAACCAAAGGCCATGTTGTCATACACCGACATGTGCGGATAAAGGGCGTAGTTCTGGAAAACCATCGCGATGTCACGATCTTTGGGTGGCACATCATTGACACGCTTGTCGCCGATAAAAACATCGCCTTTCGAAATTTCTTCCAGCCCCGCAATCATTCGCAGGGTTGTTGATTTGCCGCATCCCGAAGGGCCGACAAAGACCACAAATTCACGGTCTTGGATATCGAGATCGAAGTTTTGGACGGCGGTGACGTCCTTTCCTTTGTCTCCGGGGTAAATTTTGAAGACGTTGCTCAGGGTGACTTTAGCCATAGGGAATCAGGGGATAATTTTTGATTGGTTGTGCCCGTAAATTTAAGAATCCCGGTGGGCGGCCGGGAATCTGTTAAGCGAACACTTTAAATCGGATCCGGCCAAAGAGTCAAACCAAGGCCTGGCTCAAGGCCGGCGCATGAGGTTCTGGGTGACGAAGGAATTTGCGATGACGTCAATAATCCTTTGTCCGGGCAGAACCCGATTGGTGAAGTAGTCGAGGTTTCCGTCGCGTCCGATGATGGCGATGGCGAAGCGGTCGGTGGCATCATATTCGAAGCCGACTTTTGGACCGTCTGCGGCAACGGCGAAGGGGATGTTGGAATTCACGCGTCCGGTTTCCCGGGTGAAGGCCGCCACAAAGACCGTGTTTTGGGTTCCGAGGCGTTGGTAGGCGCTTTTCAAACGCGTCAGTTGAAAGCGGAAGGCCCAGGTCGTCGGAGACGGGGCGATGAGGAGAACCACTGGTTGGCCTTTGAAGGCGGCGAGCGTTTCGATTTTCCCGGCGGAGTTGACCCATTGGACGTTGGGGGCAGGCCTGGCGACATTCGCGTTGGCGGAGGAGAATGAGACGCCCAGGGCGAGAAGAAGGAGTAGGATTTTCATCAGATTTTCATGAGTTCGGCTTCTTTGGAGGCCACGTGACTGTCAATGGAGGCCACAAATTTGTCCGTGAGTTTTTGGATATCGGATTCCGCCACGCGGAGGTCATCTTCCGTGATGTCGCCGTCCTTTTGAAATTTTTTGGCGGCATCCATGGCATCCCTGCGGCAACTGCGAATGCGCACGCGGGCTTCTTCGGCGAGCGTGCGGACAGTTTTGGCGAGATCCTTGCGGCGTTCTTCCGAGAGCTCGGGGATGGGGATGCGGATAATTTTGCCATCCACCACGGGCATGATGCCAATTTTGGATTCATGGATGGCCCGCTCAATGTCCCGCACGGTGGACGCATCAAAAGGCTGAATCACCAGAAGCCGCGGCTCGGGAGCCGAGGTGAGGGCCAACTGCTTGAGCTTCATGGTGGACCCGTAAGCCTCCACATCCAGATTCTCGACCAACGCCGGCGAGGCTTTGCCGGTGCGGATGGCCGCAAATTCGTGAATCATAAAATCCACGGATTTTTCCATGCTTTCTTCAGCGGCAAACAGGGCATCTTCCAAACTCATACTCTTCGTTCTAGCGGGAAATTGGATTTCGAAAACGCAAAAATGTGGGGGTTCAGAGCTTTTCCGAGACGAATGTCCCGATATTTTCGCCCATCAACACGCGGCGAATGTTTTCCGGCTTGTTCATATCAAACACAACAATGGGCATCCGGTTGTCCATGCAGAGGCTGAAGGCTGTGGAGTCCATGACTTGCAGGCGGCGGGATAAAGCCTCCGAATAGGTGATGTGATCAAACCGCACGGCGTCAGGGTTCACCAAAGGATCGGAATCGTAAATCCCGTCCACCTTGGTGGCCTTGAGGATGACTTCTGCCCCGATTTCATTGGCACGCAGGGCGGCCGTGGTGTCCGTGGAAAAGAAGGGGTTGCCCGTGCCGGCGACAAACACCACCACATGACCCAACTCGAGGTGGCGGATGGCGCGGCGGAGGATGAAGGGTTCGGCCACATTGTGCATTTCGATGGCTGTTTGGACCCGCACGCTCACGCCTTCGCTTTCGAGGGCGCTCATAAGGGCCAGCCCGTTGATCACGGTGGCGAGCATTCCCATATAATCGGCTGTGGTGCGGTTCATGCCACGGTGGGAGGCTGCCAGACCACGCCAGATGTTCCCACCGCCAATAACAACCGCCAACTCCACGCCCATGGACCGGACCTCGGCAATCTGGCGGGCGATGGCTTGCACGATCTGCGGGGAGATGTTGTCTCCGCTGCCTTTTTCGCGGAGGGCCTCCCCGCTCAGTTTTAAGACGACCCTTTTGTAGCGAGGAGTTTCCATGAATACTTGAAATTAAACCCGATCCCAACCCCCGAGAAAAGCACGAAAATTTGGAACCCCTCCGACCGGGTGTGATAAAACGTGGGGGAGGTCATCAGAGAATGCCGGCGGGGACGCCCAGCGCTCCCAGGGCCGGTGACCCCACCCACTTTTAATCACACCCCCTACCACTGCACCACGGAGCTTGCGTAGGTGAGGCCTCCGCCGAAGACAACCATCAAAATATAATCGCCCACTTCGAACCGTCCTGTGCGGTTGGCCTCGTCCAACGCGATGGCCACCGCGGCGGCGGAGGTGTTGCCGTAGCGATCCAGATTTGTGTGAAATTTTTCCAAAGGCACATGAAGGCGATCTGCCAGGGCTTCGATGATCCGCAGGTTGGCCTGATGGGGGATGATACAGGTGAGGTCATCGACGGTGAGTCCGCTTTGCTCCAACGCTTTTTTTGCGGCCGTCTGCATGGAAATCACGGCCTGCTTGAAGGTCTCTCGTCCATTCATTTGCAGGGTGTTGAGCTTGAGCGGCAAGTTTTCCGCAGTCACGGGAATCGCACATCCCCCACCGGGCATGTGCAAGATGTCCCCGTAATTGCCGTCACTGCCCATATACGTGGTGATCACGCCATGGGAATCGGCACGGAAGCGCAGCACGGCCGCACCGGCCCCATCACCAAACAAAACGCAGGTGTTCCGATCTTCCCAGTTCACGATGGAACTGAGCTTGTCGGCGCCAATCACCAACACGGTGTTGTAGGTGTGGTTGCTGATAAATTGCTGCGCAATCTCGATGCCGTAAAGGAAACCCGAGCACGCCGCGGAGACATCAAAACAGGCGGCCGCCGTGGCTCCGAGAAGTCGTTGAATGTGGCAGGCCGTGGAAGGAAAAAAGGTGTCGGGGGTGACGGTTGCCACAATAATCAAATCGACCTCGGCCGCTGTGATGCCCGATTGATCAAGGGCCCGCCGGCCAGCTTTGGCGCCCATGTGACTTGTGAACTCGTCATCCGCCGCAATGCGCCGTTCACGAATCCCCGTGCGTGTGACGATCCATTCCTCCGTGGTGTCCACGGATTTCTCGAGCTCGGCATTGGTCAGAACCCTCTCCGGCACATAGCTGCCGGTCCCAACAATGGAAACCGCGCGATTAGGTTGGCGAATCTTTGTCCGGGGTCGTTTCATAAAACTCCTTGATCGCCTCGACAATGAGCGGGTTGATTCGTTTGACCGCGTATTCGCTGGCCACGCGGATGGCATTTTTTATGGCCAACGAGCTGCTTGCTCCGTGGGCAATGATGGCAATGCCATTGACCCCAAGGAGCGGGCTGCCGCCATAGGTCTCGTAATTGGTTTTGTCGCGGATGGCGCGGAAGGCATTTCTCGCAAGCCAGGCCCCCGCCATCCGGATCGGTGACGCCTTGAGTTCATGCTTCAACCATTGAAACACCGCCGAGGCCGTGGCTTCGCAGGTTTTGAGGACCACGTTGCCCGTGAACCCATCGCAGAGCACGACTTCCACGGGGTGCTTGAAAAGATCGTGCCCTTCCACATTGCCACGAAAATTCAAGCGACTCCGCTTGAGGATTTTGAAAATCTCTTTCGTGAAATCACTGCCCTTGGCGTCCTCTCCGCCAATGGACATCAGGCCCACCGCGGGATTTTGGAACCCCAGCACATGCTTGGAAACCACGGTGCCCATGATCGCATATTGGATCATGTGCTCCGGACGGGCATCCACATTGGCCCCCGCATCAATGAGCACACAGACATTGTGTTCGGTGGGAAGAAATGACGCAATCCCGGGGCGCTCCACTCCCTCGAGGGTGCGCAATTTGATGGTGGTGGCGGCAACCATTGCC
>JBBECL010000047.1:0-1309 GCA_040881805.1 Terrimicrobiaceae bacterium
CGACCGGGCTATTGGTTTGTTGCACGTCCCGGCGGAACGCCCCCTGATCGTGGTTGGTGTAGGGCAGCCAGGTTTTGTAACGGAGATCCGACTCGACCAGCGGGTGGCCTCCGACCAGCGGCATTTGCTGTCCAGTCACTGTCTGCCAGAGGGTGGCGTAGTTCCACAAATTTCCCCAGTTCGGCCCGGTTGGCAGACTGCCGTTCTTGCTGATCGCGTCGCTGAGATAGAACTTGGAGGGGGTTTTGGTGGCAAAATCGTAAATTTGGGTTCCGTTCCATATCACTGAGGATGGGGTGGCACCGCAATAGACTTCCCCGAATTTCTTGGACGCCTGGGACTTGTCGAAGATCAGGGAGAGATCCACTTTCATCCCGCCGGTGACGACGTTGGCCGGTAATCCATGGCCGCCGGTAGTGACATCGTTGAAAAACTCGGTGGCGAGGGTTTTGTTCACAGCGGCGAGGGAGGCGGTCTGCATCGAGATCAATGTGGTTTTGTCGATGGGCCCGCCGGTAGTGAACGTGGACAGGCTGTTGCCAAGTTTTGCGAACCCGCCCTCGAGCGGGGATTGGGACTGCGCCAAGCGCCCGAGATCTGCGGTGGGGGTGATTTTTGGCTTGGCCAAATCGACCCGTGCTTTGCTTCCCTCATCGCCAATCCACCAAGCATAGCGCCCGCGGCCGACATTGACCACCGGCGCGAGCAGTTCCGTGGTTTCCGTGGGCGAGATATTGAAAGTGCCGAGCTTGAGCGCGTCCCCTTGGTTGAGCGTGGGGGACTTGGTCAAGGTCATGAAGGGGTCGGGGTTTGTGCCACTTACCAACCATTGGATGGTCGCGCTTTTCGCGTCGGAGGTCAAGGCTGCGGGACTCACGTCTGTCGCACCGGTCCAATTCGGGGCCGCGGGTGCGGGGCCGGTTTGCAGGCCGGAAGTCATGGTGACCCGCTGGTCGGGACCGGTCGCTTTTTGCAATTCGCCGATGGCGATCATCAGCGCCATCCGGGCATTCGCGCGGGCGGTCGACTGTGCACTTTGTGATGAGGAACTGCGCAGGCTGACGCTGCTCAGCGAGAGGAGACCGACAGCAAGGATAACCAGTAGAACCATCAGCGACAAGGTGATCACGAGGGCGAAGCCACTGGCCCCAAACGATCGTAACCGTATTCCGTCTATGCTTTTTGGGGGGTGAGTCATGGGCTTTTTGCGATGGCCTGAGATTGGATGTTTTACCGGAGATGAGAAACTTCACAATCCGACGGGATGCACGAAGGGGAAGTGAAGCTTCTAAAGAACAACTCTAAGCAT
>JBBECL010000048.1:0-7441 GCA_040881805.1 Terrimicrobiaceae bacterium
TTATGATAATCTCTTATGATTGTTCCCCGGAGCCCTGAAAATCCAAGCAACCCGGGAACACCACAAGCCATGCCATCCCCAACTCCCAAACCGCCCCCCCTGCCTCTCGGCAAAAGTGAACGGTCGGGGAGGTTGTTGTTTTTTGGGTGTCTGGCGGGGCTCGTGGCTTGGCTGATCATCTGGCCGCAGGGGGCTCCCAGCCCGGCTTTTTGTGCTTTTCATAGCATGACCGGTCTGCCTTGCGCGTTTTGTGGTGGCACGCGCGCGGTGAGGAGCTTGGCGGAGGGAAATTGGGAGCGGGCCCTTTATTTGAACCCTCTGGCGGTGGCTGTTGTTGTTGGTGGTGGTCCCCTGGTTCTGCTGCTCGTGCTCGAGGCGCTGCGAGGCAAACGCTTCCTCCCTCCATTCAACAACACCACCCGGTTGATTCTCCTGATTTTGGGAGCCGCCATTCTCCTTCCATGGACCTACTGGCACGCCAGCACGGCCATCCAAACCTCCAAGACGGAGTTGGTGAACTTTGAGCACCCGGTCGTGAAATTTTTCCTGGGGGACTGAAATGATCGCAAAATTCATCAGCCGCTCCGGGAAATGAAACCGGGATTTTCAAAACGTTTCTTGACCTTTTGCGGCAGATTCGGAATGAACAACGTTTCACCGGTGCATTCCAAACCCATGCCTGCCGGGATTTTGCTGCAACAACCATGAGACAAGTCAGATTTTTTATCGCATTGCTCGCGTGCGGGTTTTTCCCGGTCACGGCAAATCACGCTCTTGCCCAAACCGGCCAAGGGCCGATTGTCAAAGAAATCGTGGTTGAGTATTTGGGGGCTCCCAGCATCAGCCGCGACCGTGTGCTTGCCAACCTTGCCACCCAAGTGGGCCAACCTTACACCGAGCGGGCAGCCGAGTCGGACATTCGAAATCTTTATGCCACTGGCGGCGTCGCCAACGTTCGGATCTTTGCGGAACCCCTGGCGGATGGCGTCAAAGTCACGGTTCTCCTTCAGGGCCGCCCGGTGGTCGAAGAAATTGTCATCGAGGGGGCTGAACAAATTTCCCTCAACCGCGTGCGCCGGGAACTCACCTCGAAAGTTGGTGAAGTTCTCAGCGAGGAACGGCTTGAGGAGGACCGTCAAAAAATTCTGAAACTCTACGAAGACCGGAATTTCTCCGAAGTGGATGTTCAATACCGGGTCGGGGAGATTCCCGGCGGCAACCGCGTGCGCGTGATTTTTGACATCTCCGAGGGGCCGAAAATGATCGTTCGCCGGATCACGTTTATCGGGAATGACAGCATTCTGGCACGGGACCTCCAGCGGGCCATGATCACCAAGCGCTGGAACCTCCTCTCTTTCCTCAACAAAAGCGGACGCCTGATTCCCGCCCAAGTGGAGGAAGATCGTGTCGCTCTCAGAACCCTTTACCAAAACCGGGGTTTCGCGGATGTGGAGATCACGGATATTCGCACCGAGCCGCTCGGAGACAATGGCGTGGAGGTTATTGTGACCATCGTGGAAGGCCAGATTTATCGCGTGAATGCGGTCCGGTTGGATGGCGTGAACATTGCGCCGGTCGATGAACTCCAATCTCTCCTCAAACTCAACAATGGATCGCTCTTCACCCCGCAGGGGCTCGGAGATGACCTGAAAACCATTCGCGATTTTTACGGAGCCCGTGGTTACGTTGACATGGTCACCATGCCGGAAATTGTCCCGGCTGGCCCGGGCAATGTGGACATTGTGTTTCGCATCGATGAGGGCCTTCAGTCCTACCTCAATCTGGTGAACATCCAAGGCAACACCCGGACGAAAGACCGTGTGATTCGCCGGGAGCTTGCCGTCCGTCCCGGGGACGTCTTTGACACCACCCTGGTGGATGTCAGCCGCAAACGTCTGGAAAATCTGAACTACTTCTCACGGGTGGAAATGGCACCCAGCGAAACCATCGTTCCCGGCCGGAAAGACCTCAGCGTGATCGTCGAAGAAAAACGCACCGGGGCTTTCAATTTTGGTGTCGGCTTCAGCACAATCGACAGCTTGATCGGCTTCGCGGAATTGAGCCAATCCAACTTCGACCTCTTCAACTGGCCCCGCTTCACCGGGGGTGGCCAACGTTTTCGAATCCGTGGCCAATACGGCCTGCGCCGGCGGGACTTTGTGATCTCCCTCACCGAACCTTGGTTCCTGGGTTACAAACTCTCGGTGGGGATCGAGGGATATTATCGCGAGGCCAACTTCCTCTCCGATGTCTATGACCAGTCAAACATTGGTTTTGCGATCCAAGCCCGGAAGCAGATCTGGAGAGCTCTCACCGCGAGGGCGGAATACCGTCTTGAGCAGATCGAGATCTTTAATATCGACGAAGATGAGGTCGGGATTGAAATCGAGGAAGCCGAAGGCACCTACACGCGCAGCGCCTTGGAGGGGGCCCTCATTTGGGATACCCGTGACAGTCTTTTCCTCACCCGCCGGGGCGAGGTCGTTCAATTCACCGGCTTCATCGCCGGCGGAGGGCTGGGCGGGGATGTTCAAACCTACGGGCTCTCCTTGGAAGCGTCCAAATACTTCTCCCTGCCATGGGATCTTATTTTCCTTGTGAAGGGTCAACTGGCCGTCGTTGACGGTTGGGGCGGCAGCCAGAACAGCGACGAATACGGCGAGGGCGTTCCCATCTTTGATCGTCTCTACCTGGACGGCGCCAACAATCTTCGGGGCTTCAACTTCCGTGAAGTCGGCCCGGTGGACGATGAAGAAAACCCCATCGGTGGTAATAGCCTCGCCTACTTGACCGTGGAACTCACCTTCCCGATCATCTCCCGCGTTCGGGGGGCCGTCTTCTCCGACATCGGCTTTGTCAATCCCAATGCCTATGACTTTGGAACGGACAGCGTGAATGCCGACATCGGCATCGGCCTTCGATTGGACCTCCCCATCGGGCCGATCCGTGTCGATTACGGCATTCCCGTGATCTACGAAAGTTTCAATGGCCCTCCGGGCAAATTTAATTTCAACATTGGTTACCAATTTTGAACAAAACCCAAACTTCGGTGGTCAGATCTTGACTGCCGGTCCATTCCTGCATCTTCTTAACTCCTAACACCTATGATCAATCGTCGCTCCATAATCACTTGTCTCACCATCCTCGTGGCCGTCACGGCCGCCTCGTCATCAGCCCAAGCACAAATCAAGCTTGGCATCGTTGATATGAATGCTGTTTTCACGGCTTACTACAAAACAAAGGACGCGGAGGCCAAACTTAACGATGCCCGCGCAGCCGCCAAAAAGGAGCTCGATGAGCGTTTGGAAACTCTGAAAAAATCCATGGATGAGATCAACAAGCTCAACCAAGAAGTCGAAAAGCCTGAACTCAGCAAGGATGGCAAGGAAAAGACCGCCAAAATTCGTGATGAGAAGGTTCAGGAAGCCAGAAACCTGGATCGTGAGATTTCTGAATTCCGCGGAACCCGCGAGCGCCAACTCCAGGAACAATTCATGCGTATGCGCAAGGACATCGTCGAAGACATCATGAAAACCGTAAACGAGAAGGTCAAAGCCGCCGGGTATGACATGGTCATGGACAAAAGTGGCATGAGCATGGGGCAGATCCCCGTCGTTCTTTATTCACGGGCTGATCTCGATTTCAGCAGCGAACTGATCACAGCCTTGAACAAGTCCGCACCCGCAGCAAAACCCAACTGAGTCTTTCTCGATGACCCTGCGGGAGGCTGCAAAAATTGTTGGCGGCCGGGTCGCACCCGAACACTTGGATCTCGAAATCACCGGGCCGGCATCTTTGGATGATGCCGGCCCAGGTGATTTTTCGTTTTACAGCAGTCCCAAATACCTCAAGACCCTGAGGAAGTCGAAGGCCACGGCCTGTCTGGTGCCCGAGGGGTTTGACGATCAGGTGGACGCGGCCCCGGTGTTTGTAGAAAAACCGTCCATGGCATTTTCTGTGCTATTGGAACACTTCGCCCCTCGGAAAGTTGTTTATCCCGTGGGCATTCACCCCACCGCCGTGGTTGCCGAAGATGCGCACATTGCCGGCGACGTCCACCTGGGCGCCCTGGTGGTCGTGGAGAGTGGTGCCCGCATTGGGCGGGGCTGTGTTGTCTCCGCAGGTGCCTACATTGGCCACCAAGTGGTTCTTGGCGAGGAGTGTCTGATTTATCCTGCCGTGACCATCCTGGAGCGATCGCTCATCGGGGACCGTGTCATTCTCCATCCCGGCGTGGTGCTTGGTTCCGATGGATTCGGCTACGAACTCCGCGAGGGACGCCAGCAAAAAATTCTGCAAACCGGAATTGTGGAAATCGGCGATGATGTGGAAATCGGGGCAAACACGACGATCGACCGGGCCAGGTTTGGAAAGACCCGTATTCTTGCAGGAACAAAAATCGATAATCTGGTTCAGATCGCTCACAATGTCAGTGTTGGGGAACATTGTATCCTCTGCGCCCAAGTGGGAATCTCGGGAAGCACCAAGGTGGGGAATGCTGTGACCCTTGCCGGCAAGGTGGGCCTCAATGGTCACATCGAAATCGGAGATGGTGTCATCGTGAGCGCCATGGCAGGCGTGACCAAATCCGTGCCCCCCAAAGAAATTCTTGTCGGACTCCCCGCGAGGCCCATGCGGGACTTCAAAGAAAACTTTGCCCTCCTTCGCAACATCAACAAGCTCTACGAGCGGGTGAAGGTGCTGGAAGACCGATTGGCAGGGACATCCCAGTGATCGTGCCATGGGACAACCGTCCGTGAAAAAATCGGAACGCATCGAGGACTTTGTGCGCTCGCTGGCATTGGAAGGTGATCCTTCCCGGCACCCCTGCTATCTCGCCTATTTTGAGTGCTTCAATGAGGGGGATTATTATGAAGCCCACGATGTCCTCGAACACCTTTGGCTCAAAGGAAGGGATGATAACCATTCGTTTTTCAAGGGCCTGATCCAATTTGCCGGGGCCTTTGTTCACCTCAAAAAGCAATACGAGCGCCCCACCCATCCCAAAGATGGTCGAAGGTTGCATCCTGCGGTGCGGCTTTTTCGCTTGGCCCTCACAAATCTGGAAGGCTACCCCAATCCTTATATGGGTCTGGATCTCGCCGGGGTGCAAGCCCTCGGCCAATCCATGATCTCCCGCATTGAGGTCGGCGAATTTGCCATCAATCCGTGGACGCCCGAGTCCAGGCCACGCATGTCCTTGGCAGTCTGCAGGGATGGGGGTCCCCACCGTCCGTAGCCTGAAAAAATAAGTCGGCGGTCAAGGGACTGACGCGCCCTGCCTTTGTTGGTTGGGATGGCGGTCCCTCGCCGTCCGTCGCATTGGGGATTGAAGCCGGCGGTCAAGGGCCTGACGCGCCCTGCCCAATAACAAGACGGGCCGGACTACGTGTGGATCTCGGCGATTTTTTTCCACAGGTCCCGCTCGGCGTCGGTGATCGATGACGAGGGAAGCGTGACAAGGAGTTGGACATAAAAGTCCCCACGAATCCCGTTTTTGCCGGGAAGCCCCTTGCCCGCGAGTCGAAATTTGCGGCCGGGTTGTGAACCCGGCGGCACTTTCAGTTTGGCCCGTCCTTCGAGCGTCGGCACCGAAATTTCTGCACCAAGCACCGCATCCCATGCCGGGATTTCATAATCGTGGATGACATCCGAGCCTGAGATTTCGAGGTCGGGATGTTTTTCGTATTTGACGCGCAGGTAGAGATCGCCGGCGCTGCCACCCGCGGCTCCTGCTCCGCCAATGCCAGCCAACCGGATTCGCTGGCCCTCCCGGACGCCTTTGGGAATCCGCACGGTGTAGGTTTCGGCTTTCGGACTGCTGGCGCGTCGGAAAGAGATGCTGCGGGTGGATCCATGAAAGGCTTCCTCCAAGGTGACAAGAATATCCGACTCAATATCCTGGCCCCGGAGAGGAACGTTTTCTTCATAATCGTGCCACCCCCCGGCAGCCCGTGGCCCGCGCCGGGTGCCAAACATCTGCTCGAAGAAGTCGCTGAATCCTGTGCCCCCAAACTCGTATTCCACGCCGCCCCCTCCGCGTGAAACTCCTCCCCCCCACGTTCCGCCACCCGGCCCCCCTTGCGGTGGGGGATTTTGCCAGTTCGGCCCGAGATCATCGTATTTTTTGCGTTTCTCGGGATCTCCAAGCACTTCATACGCCTCATTGATCTCCTTGAATTTCTCCTCAGCCCCCTTCTTGTCGGTCGCCACGTCGGGATGATACTTGCGCGCCAACTTCCGAAATGCGGAGCGGATTTCGTCATGGCTGGAAGTCTTCGCAACCCCCAACGTCTCATAATAATCGCGGAACTGAACTGGCATGTGAAAAAATTGCTACGGTGAGGAGGTTATACGAACTTGTGATCGGCGGGAATCTCGGAAATGCTCTGACAGTAAATGATTGATATCCGCCTTCTCCGTGACCAACCCGATAACGTCAAAGCCCGTCTCGCCGCGAGGGATCCCGCCTTGGTGGCCACGGTGGATGAAATCTTGCATTGGGATGGTTTGCGGCGGTCTGCGGAAACCAACCTCCAACAAATCCAAGCGGATCGCAACCGCCTGAGCAAGGAAATCGGAAAACTTCGAGCCCGGAAATTGGATTCGTCCGGGCTGGAAGCTGACGTAAAAAGTCGCGCGACCGAGATGGAGGAACTCGGCCGGGCGGGGGAGGAATACGCCGCGCGCCAACGGGATCTTCTGCTTTCGTTGCCGAATCTTCCGCATGACAAGATTCCGCCGGGTCGCACGGCGGCGGAGAATCCCCTTCTCAGAACCTGGGGGGAAAAGCCGCAGATTGCCGAACCGCAGGACCACCTGGCCATTGCCACCCGGTTGGGACTGGTGGATTTTGAGCGGGCTGCCAAGGTGGCTGGCAGCGGGTTTGTCTGCTTCACCGGGCCGGGGGCGCGGCTTGAACGTGCGCTGATCAACTTCCTCCTCGATCTCCACACCCGCGAAGGAGGATACGTCGAAGTGGCCCCACCACACCTCGTGCGCCCGGAGGCCCTCATCGGCACCAGCCAGCTCCCGAAATTTGAAGATCAGCTCTACCGCACATCCGAGGATTGCCTCTACCTCGCCCCGACCGCCGAAGTTCCGGTCACAAACCTGCACCGCGAGGAAATTGTCGCCGAGCTTCCGATTCATTATGCCGCTTACACGCCTTGCTTTCGTCGCGAAGCGGGGTCAGCGGGGTTGGGCACGCGCGGACTGATCCGCATGCATCAATTCGACAAGGTGGAACTGGTCAAAATTTGTGCCCCGGAAAGTGCGGCGGCCGAATTGGAAACCCTCACGGCCGACGCTGAAAAGGTTTTGCAGCGCCTGGGCCTTCACTACCGGGTCATCGAACTCTGTGCCGGTGACCTTGGGTTTGGTGCCACCCGCACCTATGACATCGAGGTCTGGGCACCGGGGCAGGGGGATTATTTGGAGA
>JBBECL010000049.1:0-7340 GCA_040881805.1 Terrimicrobiaceae bacterium
CCTTTTCCTGTTCACGCGGGGGATCCGCCCCGCCGATGTGGTGAACCTCGAAGAAGGCATGCCCTTTCCCGAATCTGTGAAAGACATGCTCGCCGGGGGACTCGGAGAACCCATGGGCGGGTGGCCGAAGGATCTTGTTCGGGTGGTGCTTGGGAAAGGCAAAAAACAAAAAGCCCGGGCCGCCGCCGTGAATTTGGTCACCGTCCGCGAGGAACTCACCACCAAACTCAAACATGCCCCGAACGATGACGAGTTGTTCAGTCATTTGATGTATCCGGATGTCTTTGCCGAGTTCTCAAGAATCCAACGCGAGTTCGGGGATGTGAGCGTTTTGCCAACCCCCGCCTTTTTTTACGGGTTGAAGCCCGGCGAAGAAATCACCGTGGATATCGAAGAAGGCAAAACATTGTTCATCAAGCTGATCAATGTGGGCGACCCTGACAAAGACGGACGCCGGATCATTTCTTTTGAGCTGAATGGCATGCCGCGGGAGGCCACGGCGGTGGATAAATCCGCCCAGGTTTCCACCAAAGCCCGCGCCAAGGCCAATGCTTCCAACCCCGCGGAAGTGGGAGCTCCGATTCCGGGAATGATCACATCGGTCGGCCCGGGCGTCGGATCGCGCGTGAAAAAAGGCGACAAACTTCTCACCCTTGAGGCCATGAAAATGCAAACCACGCTTTACGCACCGGTGGATGGTGTGATTGATGCCGTGTTCGCCGGCGTGGGGGATGCCGTCGATGGTGGCGACTTGTTGGTGAAACTGCGTTCCTGAAGGGCCGCTAAATCCCCTCCCCATCCAATCCCATCACCACCTCCGAGTGTGTCACGGGAGAAACCCTTAACACAGATTCCAAGGTGGTGGTGTCCATCAGCCGTGTGACCATGTTTCTGGCATCCAACAAAACCCGGCGAAACCGACACACGGGTTCCTGGGAACAGGGACGGTAAGCACTTGCCGAAACACAAGCGATCGGCGCAAGGGAGCCATCAAAGTGACGAACCACCTCCCCCATCGTGATCAGCCCGGGCGCCCGGGCCAGCACATACCCGCCATGCTTTCCTGCCAAACTCGAAACCCAGCCCCCGGCTTTTAATTCCAACATGATGTGTTCCAAAAAACGCTTGGGGATATCATTGCTCCTCGCCAACTCACCAATCGGGATCGGTTTGCCCGGGAAGACATCCGCAAGGGTAAATAGGGCACGAAGGGCATAATCTGTCCGCATCGAGAGTTGCATGAAATGGCGATAACATGAATCGTCATTCGCGTCAAAACCCGTTGACATTCGTCATGCCGCAATGCAGCATTGCGGCATGACTGCGATACCTGTTTCCAAGCGAGGAACGATCACATTGCCACCGGAGATCCGTCGTGCGCTCGGGCTGACATCAGCTGAGAATCCTATGATGCTGGCTGAGTTGAAAGACGGGGGTGTGTTTCTACACCCAGCGGCGGCGATGCCGGTGAGGGATTTGCCAGCCGAAACAATCCGCATGTGGGTCGCCGAGGATGAGGCCGGTGCCGAGACCTTTTGGCAGTCGGCGAAGTGAAGGTTTTTCTGGATAGCAGCGTCCTGCTCTCTGCAAGCGGGTCGGTCAAATCGCTCTCCCGTCTTGTGACCGTGCTGGCTTCCCGTCGCAAGTGGAGCCTGTTAAGCTCAGGTTACTGCCGCGCAGAAACTATACGCAATCTTCCGAAATTGGGTTCCAGTGCTTTGGAGAGTTGGCCCGAAATTGAACGGGGCATCATTTTCGTGGCCGATGCTCTGACGAGTGAACGTCCGTTATTGTTGGCGGCTGGAAAAGACAAGCCCGTATTGATATCGGCCCTGGCTGCCGAATGTGACGTGCTGCTAACTCTCGACCGTGCGGATTTCAAAATTCCTCTCAATACCGAGGTCTATGGCATGCGTGTTGAAACGCCGCGTGATTTTTTGATCCGTCAGGGGCTTGGTTGATTAAGGGTGGGAAGGCGTTAACCAAAAATAGGGGATTCAAATTGATGAACGCTGAGTGTTGATATTTGATGGGATGGCGCCAGACACTTCAACGAACTGAAACCGCCGTATGCGTTCCCGGGGGGCTGCCGTATGTTTTCTTTTGTAGTTCCCATTATGGGAACCTTCTGCTTGCATTGCTCCCGAAAACTTCGATAATTGCCATGAGAATTGTCTCCCGAAAAACTCTTCGTGATTTCTATGGAAAACATAACGACGCCAAAACACCGCTGGAAGTTTGGTTTCAGGAAACCATCGAAGCCCGGTGGAGCGGTCCCCGGGACATCAAGGCCCGCTACCCTTCCGCCGATATCCTTCCCGACAATCGGATTGTCTTCAATATCAAGGGCAATGCCTACCGCCTCATCGTGAAAATCCACTACAACACCGGCATCGTTTTCATCCGCTTCATTGGCACCCACGCCCAATATGACCGTATTGACGCCACCACAGTTTAACCCTGACCCATGAAACCAAAAATCATCAAAACCAAACAGGAATATGCCACCGCGCTGGCCCGCGTGGAATCTCTGATGGACGCAAAGCCTGGAACCGCCAAAGAGGAGGAACTGGAGCTTTGGTCTCTGCTTGTTGAGCGATACGAGGAGGAGCAATTTCCTATCGGAATCCCCGATCCCGTCGAGGCCATCAAATTCCGCATGGAACAGGAAGGACTCCGACAAAAGGACTTGGAAAAATTCTTTCCGGGAAAAAGCCGGGTCTCGGAAGTTCTCAACCGCAAACGTCCACTGAGCATCGGGATGATCCGCGCCCTCCACCGGGGACTCGGCATCCCAGCCCAAGTTCTCCTCCAAGAAGTGCCGGGCTGAACATTTTTGTCCAGGGGGCATGGTCGTCTCGACCGAGTTTGCTGTAAATGGGCAATCGAACATAAAACGGGCGGGACGCACCGTTCCCCCTGAATCAAATTCCTGATTTGTCAGAGTGAGCCCTGACTGCTTTGCTGGCGGCCAGTGAGGGCTCCCACTAAACAGTTAAATCAAACTATGCTGGCCTTGTTGGCTTTGGGGGTGGTTTTTGGGGATATTGGCACCAGCCCTCTTTATGCCTTCGAGACGGCGCTGGTCGCGGCGGGGGGAACGCCGGTTGCGGCCATCGGGGTGGCCTCCCTGATTGTGTGGACCCTCTTTTTGGTGGTGACGGTCAAGTATGTGGTGCTGGTGATGCGGGCCGATTTTGAGGGGGAGGGTGGAATTTTTGCACTAATGGCCTTGCTTCGTGAGTCGCCGGTGTTTGGCAAGGCGGGGTGGTCGCTTTTGAGTGTTCTGATCATTTTTGGCGCGGCCCTTTTATTTGGGGATGGGGCCATCACGCCGGCAATTTCGGTGCTGAGCGCAGTGGAGGGTCTCTCCACGTTCGGGCCTGGCTTTGAGCGTTGGACGGTGCCGGTCACAGTGACGATTTTGCTTTTGCTTTTTGGGGTGCAGCGTTTTGGCACCGGGCGTTTGGGCGGCATTTTTGGGCCGGTGATGGCGGTGTGGTTTCTGTGTTTGGCGGCCTTGGGGCTTTGGCAGATCGTGCAGAGGCCGGAGGTTCTTACTGCCTTGAATCCGGTGCATGGCATGGAACTGCTGGCTCATGGAGGCTGGGGCGCCTGGGCGTTGGTGGGGGCCGTGGTGCTGGCGGTGACCGGTGCGGAGGCTCTCTTCGCCGACTTGGGCCATTTTGGGCGGCATCCGATCTTGCAGGCTTGGCGGTGGATCGTATTTCCATCTCTGATTTGTAACTATCTCGGCCAAGCCGCCTTGGTGCTCAGGGTGCCGGATGCGGCCAAGGATCCCAACCTGTTTTTTCTGATGGCACCCGACGAAACGTGGCGGCTCGGGTTGGTCGTGTTGGCGACGCTTGCGACGATCATTGCCTCCCAAGCCCTGATCAGCGGGGTCTTCTCGCTTTCCAGTCAGGCCATTGACCTCGGCTACCTCCCCCGGCTGTTTGTGAAACACACCAGCTCGCAATCCCATGGTCAAATTTATGTGCCGGTGGTGAATCAGCTTCTGGGCCTGGCCTGCGTGATGTTGGTGCTTGGGTTTCGAAGCAGCGAGGCACTGGCGAACGCGTATGGGATTGCGGTGACGGGGGCCATGTTGATCACCACCGTGGCGTTTGTGGTGGTGGTGCGAACGGTCTGGAAGCGCCCCCGGTGGCAGACGGGGCTTTTGCTGGCGGGCTTGTTGGCAATTGACCTGCCGCTGTTTCTGGCCTGTCTGAGCAAGTTGCTGGATGGGGGGATCGTTCCCATTCTTTTGGCAGGCGGGGTGGCGGTGACGATGCTGACCTGGCACCGGGGCTGGGGGCTGGTGCGGCGCACACTGAGCTTTGGGTCCTTGGGAGCAGAAGAACTCGGAAGTCGGCTGGCGACAGACGAATTCCGGCGCGCGCCGGGGACGCAGGTTTTTGTGGTCCGGAAACCCAGCCCGGAACATGCCGTCGCCGCAATTTTGGAGGAATACCGCAGGGTGCGTGTCATCGGGGAACGTGTGGTGATCCTGCTGCTCGATGCGGGCTGGGAGAGTCCGTTTGCGCGGTGCCTCGACACCTCGATCACCAAACATCAAGGCGGCCTGTGGGTTGTTTATGGGTCCCATGGTTACATGGTCGAGCCAGACGTGCCCGCGATGATGGCCCAGGCCAGCGCCCAAGCGGGCGGGCAATTTCCCTTCGACGTCGAGGACACGTTTTTTGTGATGGCCAGATATGTGATTCTCACCTGCTCGAAGGCCGACATGCCACCATGGCAGAGGCGCTTTTTTGGATTCATGAGCCGGAATGTCACCATCGGCCCGAACTTCCTCAATATCCCTGCCGACCGGCTGATCGTTTACAACTGGCTCCTGCGGCTGGAGCCATGATTGGTCAGCCCACCTCTTCGGGCAGCGTTTCCGAGGCGTTCAGGGCATCGATAAAATGACGCAATGCTCCAAAGTTTTTCTTTGGCACGAAGACGATGCGGTGGAAGTTGGCGAGGTGGACATCGTCCGCTTCTTCGCGGAGGGCCGGACCTTGGATGATCGGGGGTCCGATGATGAAATCCGCAAACTGCTCGTTCATTTTTTCCAGGGCGGCCGGGGTCAGCGCCTTGTGAATACGAATCACAATTCGCTGTTGAACCCAGCGATAGGAATGAAAATTCCGGTAGAAATTCAGGATGTGCTGGGTCGCGGCCTCGAGGTCATGGGTGATAAAAAACAGGTTGAGATCATCCGGGGAAATCAACCCCTGCTCAAGGAGGTCATTGACCACAAACCTCCGCCACGTTTCCCAGTAGTGACCATTGGGGCGATCCAGAAGGACGATGGGGACGATGGGGCTTTTGCCGGTTTGTAGAAGCGTGAGCACCTCGAATCCTTCGTCATGGGTCCCGAACCCGCCGGGCAGCAAAGCAAAGGCGTGGGTCTCCTTCACAAAGTTCAGCTTGCGGGTGAAGAAATAGCGGAAGTTGATCAACTTGGGATCACCATCAATAATCTCATTGGCACTCTGTTCGAAGGGCAGCCGGATGTTCAGACCGAAGCTGCGTTCCGCTCCCGCGCCTTCCTGGGCGGCCCCCATGATGCCATCCCCACCGCCGGTGATCAGCATGTAACCTTCCGCAACAATTCGTGCGGCAAAGGCACGCGCCAATTTGTATTCCTCGGCATCCGGGTGCGTGCGGGCACTTCCAAAGACGGCCACCTTGCGGACGCCCTGATACTTGGAAAACACGCTGGCGGCAAAACGCAGCTCCCGCATGGCCCGGTTGTAAAGTTTGAGGTCCCCAAGGTTGACCTTGTCTTTGCCAAATCGCAGCGCCGTTTCGATCATTTCTTCCACCAACTCGGCGTGTTTGCCGGAAGAGACCTCTTCCACGAGGCTTCTGATTCGTTTGTCCTTTGTCCGTTCTCTCATAAAAAATGATTTCCCCATCCCCCGAATGCCGATCAGATTACCCCATAACCAACTCCCGAAGAAACCATGATCATAGTCATCCGAGCCCACGCCACAAGCGAACAAATCGACCAAGTCCTCAAGGAAGTTGAAATTTTGGGATACACGCCCTCGCCGATTCATGGCGTCAATCAGACGGTGGTGGCCGCGATTGGTGATGAGCGGACCCATGCCAATCTTGAGTCGTTGACGGCTCTCCCGCAGGTGGAAAGTGTGCTGCGGGTCCAAAAGCGGCACAAGTTGGTGAGCCGGGAGTCCCATCCCGAAGATTCTGTGGTGGACGTTGGTGGTGTCAGGATTGGCGGCGGTCACTTTTGTATGATGGCAGGCCCGTGTTCGGTGGAAAATGAGGAGCAACTTTTTTCGACGGCAGACGCGGTCAAGGCTGCCGGAGCGACGATCCTCCGTGGCGGAGCCTACAAACCGAGGACCTCACCGTATGAGTTCCAAGGCCTTGGCAAGGATGGGTTGCGGCTTTTGGCGGCGGCCCGCGAGCGGACCGGGCTGAAAATTGTGACCGAGGTTCTCAGCGAACGCGATGTCGAGCACGTGGCCGGTGTGGCGGACATCTTGCAAATCGGGGCGCGGAATGCCCAAAATTTCCAGCTTCTGATCGAAGCCGCCAAAAGCGGCAAGCCCATCCTGCTCAAACGGGGCATGAGCGAAAAGATCGAGGAATGGCTGCTTGCGGCGGAATACATCCTCGCCCACGGAAATCCGAATGTCCTGCTTTGCGAGCGCGGCATTCGCACATTTGAAACCTACACCCGCAACACCCTGGACCTTGCAGCCGTCGCCATCGCAAAAAACGAATCCCACCTGCCGGTGATCGTGGATCCCAGTCAGGGTTGCGGGCGGGCGGACCTTGTGGTGGCCTTGTGTTGTGGGGCCATCGCGGTCGGTGCGGATGGGCTCATCGTTGAAGTGCATCCCAAGCCTGCGGAGGCCATGAGTGATGGTCAGCAGCAGGTGGACTTTGCGCTTTTCCAGAAACTGCAGGCGGCCATCGCTCCCTACTTGAAGGCTGCCGGCAAGACGGTCTGATTTTTTTTAGTAAGGCGAACGATCGAACAGCGAGAAATACCAGGCAAACAATTTGTCCCCCCCGAACAGCCACCACGCCGCCGCCACGGCCAGGAAGGGGCCAAACGGAATTCGCGACCCGGATTTGTCGCGGGCCAGGAAAATGCCGGCCAGACCGGCCACGCAACCAATGATCGAGGACGCAAAGATGGTGAAAAGCACGGCCTGCCAACCCAGGAAAGCCCCGATGGCGGCAATAAACTTCACATCGCCGAATCCCATCGCTTCGCGTGGGATGGTGATCGTCGTGAGGGTTCCTCGCAATGTCAGAATCGAATCCAGAGGTGTCTCGGATTTGGCATGAAAAAG
>JBBECL010000050.1:0-7274 GCA_040881805.1 Terrimicrobiaceae bacterium
CACTGGCCCAGGATGGCACGATGGTTTTCCCGCCTTCGCCTTGGTAACCACTTGTCAGTCCGTTGATTTCAAAAGTTGGGCGGGCGGCACGTTGTTCATCGGTCGTGTAGCCTGCTTCTCCGAAGAGAGCCGCCACACCCACGGATTTGCGGAATTTGACTTCGTTGAAAGGGGCCTTGGCCATCAATTTGCGTTCGTAGGCCGAAAGCTTGATCACGTCGTCATAAAAACCCGGGATGGTGATTTTGCCGCGTTTGTCGCGAAGTTGGCCGAGCATCTGACAGAGGACCATTGCGGGATTGTCCACCGCGCCACCAAACAAACCGGAGTGAAGATCGCGGTCAGGTCCATCCAAGCGGATCTCCAGGGGAGCCATTCCGCGCAAGGAATAACACAGCGCGGGGTGCTTCATGCCGGGAATCTCGGTGTCGGACACAATCAGTGCGGTGCAGGCAAGTTCTTTGGCATTTTTGGGAAGAAACCCATACAGGGCTTTGGAGCCGACCTCCTCTTCGCCTTCGATAAGGAAGTTCACATTGCACGGCAGTTCGTTGCCGGTCTTCAGCCAGGCCTCGACGGCATTGATGTGAGCGAGATGCTGGCCCTTGTTGTCGCTGATGCCGCGGGCATAGACGTTGCGACCGACCCGCCGTGGTTCAAAGGGGGGAGATGTCCAGAGGTCGAGCGGATCGGGCGGTTGCACGTCATAGTGCCCGTAAACAAGGAATGTCGGCTTTTTGGAATCCTGCTTCGGGGTTTTGGCGATGACAACCGGGTAGCCGGTGGTTTTGCGAATTTCGGCTTGCAGTCCGGCCTGTTTGCAGCGCTGGACAAGCCACTCGGCGCACCGCTGCATGTCTTTCGCGTGATCCGACTGGGCGCTGATGCTCGGGATTCTGACATAGTCAAAAAGCTCAGAGATGAAGCGTTCTTCGTTGGTCGTGAGATAATCGAGAACAGCTTTTGGAATCATGGGCGAACCATGACACGGCCCCTTCCTTTATCGCAAATAAATTCCCTTGGAACTGGCCGGTTTTCATCGTCCCCTTGATGACAACTGGGAATGGCAAAGTCTTGTCGGATTGTTTTGATGTGCCTATAATCAAATCAATCAAATTTTCATGAAAACTTCCCGAACCGTTGGTCTCCTGATTCTTGGAGGGTTGATGATCTTTGGATTCGGGGGGTGGGAGGATACGCAGGCGCAGGGCGGAGCCCGACAACTTCCCGAAAACTTGAAACCATGGGAATCCTGGGCGACGTGGAATGACCGCCAAAAAAACTCACCCACCCCGTTCAACGACCCGTCCAAGCCCCTCGACTTTTGGCCTTCGGTGTTAAGCCTCCAAGTCGATACCGCAGGTGGCCGCTTTGTTTTGGAGCTCACGGTTTTCAGTGAGACATGGGTCCCCTTGCCGGGCAGCCCTGAACTCTGGCCACAAAGTGTGAAAGTCAACGGCGTGGTCCAACCGGTGATCGAGCAGCAGGGGCGGCCGGTGTTGCGGGTGGCTCCCGGAAACAGCCGCATCGAAGGGGAGTTCCCATGGTCCGCGATTCCCCAAAGCCTGGACCTGCCAAAAGAGATCGGGATTTTGCAACTCACGCTGGAGGGGCAAGTTGTGACCCAACCCACATGGGGGGCCGATGGCAAGCTTTGGATCAAACGCGACGCCTCCACCGAACAGGCGGACAAGGATTTTCTTGGAGTCAAAATTTATGGACTTGTCGAGGATGGGATTCCGCTCTGGCTGAAATGGGAAGTCGAGCTCTTGGTGTCTGGAAAAAGTCGGGAGGAAGATCTCGGAAATATCCTGCCCGAGGGATGGGCGCTGGCCGGCGTGCGGAGTCCTCTGCCTGTGGCCGTGGACGAATCGGGTCGGCTGAAGGCCCAAGTGAGACCTGGGAAATGGCTCATCGAATTTGAGGCCTTCCGTATCAACGATCTCACCAACCTGCAGTTTGGGTCGAATGTCCAACCCGCGGTTTCGGAAATTCTTGTTGGCTTTCGCTCGCAGCCCGATTTCCGGATGGTTGACATCACGGGAGCTCCCGCGATTGATGTGTCGCAAACGACCTTTCCTGACAAATGGCGGAGCTTTCCCGTGTATCAGTGGGACACGACCACCACTCTGACCATTGTCGAGCGCCTGCGCGGCATGGGCCTCCAGAAACCGGCAGGACTTCGCATTCACAGGGAATTTTGGTTGGATGAAGATGGGAAGACCCTGACATTTCGCGACCAGATCACCGGCCAAATGCAGCAAATCTGGCGGCTGGATGTGGCTCCCGGCCAGGATCTTGGGGCTGTGCGATCCCAGGGGCTCGGGCAACTCATCACAAAAAACCCCGAAAATGGAGCCTCGGGGATCGAAGTTCGCACACGTGACCTGAACCTTGAGGCCACCGGACGAAGCCCGCGCACATCCAGTTTATCCGCCACGGGCTGGCGAACGGATGCGGAAGCTCTGACAAGCTCCCTGAACCTGCCCCCCGGCTGGCGTCTGTTTGCGCTCTTCGGGGCGGACTGGGTCAAAGGGGATTGGTTGACGGCTTGGAGTTTGCTGGATCTTTTTTTGTTGCTGATTTTTTCATTGTCGGTGTTCCGGCTTTGGGGATGGAGCGCGGCTCTTTTGGCATTTGTTGCTTTCGGGCTTTCGTATCATGAACCCTCCGCCCCCCGCTTCCTGTGGTTGGCCTTGTTGGTGCCGCTGGCACTTTTGCGTGTGGTCACTGCGGGGTGGGGGCATAAAATCTTGCTCGTGGGCAAATGGGTGATCATCGCTTTGCTGGTTTTTGCGCTGGTCCCATTTTTGGCCACCCAGCTTCAGCAAGCCATCTTCCCCCAGCTTGAGCCCAGGAGTTCCGGGCGGGCCGACGTGGCAATGATGATTTCCGCCCCGCAGAGCGAGGCGTCTGCAGACCTTGCTGACGGGCAGGAATCTCCCATGTCCGCGACTCGTGAAAGTCGGACGTCAAGTTATGGCGGAAAGGCTCAGGCTGTGATGAAGGAAAAGCCGCAGGACAAAAGCAATCTGCTCTATGATGCTCAAGCGCGCATTCAGACCGGCCCGGCTGTCCCCGATTGGACATGGCGCACCGTGTCCTTTGGCTGGAATGGTCCCGTTCAATCCAGTCAGCAAGTGCGTCCCCTGTTGATCTCCCTGCCGCTCGAGCGTTTGCTAACCCTCTTGCGGGTTGCGCTCCTGCTTGCGCTGGCCTTTGTGCTTTTGCGGGTGAGGGGGCTGGGAGGGAAGCTCTTCATGGGTGGTGCCAATGCGGCGGCGGTGATGATCCTGCCATGGTTTCTTTCCGTCCCAGCCATGGCCCAATTTCCGGAAGCCGGGATGTTGGAAACCTTGCGCGAGCGGCTTCTGGAAAAGTCCGATGCGTATCCCAATGCCGCCTCGATTCCCTCGGTTTCGCTCGCGTTGGATGGTCGAAAGCTCACGATGGAAGTGGAAATCCACACGGCCATTCCAACCGCCGTGCCTCTGCCGGGACGCCTGCCAGCCTGGTCGCCGGTGAGCGTGACGATTCAAGGAAAGCCGGAGGTGGCCCTTCGGCGGGAAGATGGCTATTTGTGGGTTGTCCTGCCAGCGGGTGTCCATCGTGTGGTTCTGCAGGGGCAAGTCTCCGAGGCAACCGAATGGGAGTGGACGTTCCTGCTCAGGCCGCACCGCGTGGCCATCGAGGCCCCCGGATGGGTGATCTCCGGTGTGAAACCGAATGGAGTCCCCGATCAGCAAGTCTTTTTTGCCTTGCAACAACAGGCGTCCGCAGGAGAGGCCACCTATGACCGCCAGGACTTCCAAAGTGTGGTGGCCGTGGAACGTGCCATCGAACTCGGTTTGGTCTGGCAGGTGGAAACCACGGTTCGCCGCCTCTCCCAGCCCGGCAAAGCGATCGTGCTTCGCATTCCTCTCCTTCCCGGTGAGAATGTGCTGTCCGCGAATGCCGTGGTCGCAGAGGGAACCATGGAAGTCCGCCTGGGTGCCCAGGAGACGTCTTTCACATGGAACAGCGAACTCTCCATGGTCTCCGAGCTGACCCTGACCGCACGCTCCTCCGACACGTGGGTCGAACGTTGGACGCTCACCGCCTCGCCCGTTTGGAATGTGGCGCTCTCCGGACTGCCACCCGTTTTTGAACCATCAAACCCGGAACTCGTGCCCGTCTGGCATCCGTGGCCCGGAGAAAGTGTCGATCTCACGATCAGCCGCCCCGAGGCGATCCCCGGGGATACGGTTACGATTTCCAAGATCTCCCAAGAAACTTCGCTCGGCAAACGCCAGCGCACCAGCCGCCTGAATCTGACTTTGCGGTGCACGCTGGGCCAGGACTTCGCGGTGACCCTTCCCGAAGAATCCGAAGTCACTTCGCTCGATTACAATGGCCAATCCATCCCCGTGAGAAAAGATGCCGGCAAGTTGATTATCCCTCTCCGTCCCGGCGACCAAACGCTTGGTTTGTCATGGAAAACCGATCAGCGCCTCGCTTTTAAAGCCTCCACGGATCGTGTGGATCTCCCCGTTCCCAGTGCCAACATTGAAAGTGTGATGACGGTCCCCCAAGACCGCTGGGTGCTCTGGACCCATGGACCGTTGAGGGGTCCGGCCGTTAGGTTCTGGGTCATTCTCGCCACGGCTTTGATCGCGGCAGCCATTCTGAGTTGGCTGAAGACATCGCCCTTGCGGCTTTACGAATGGATGCTCCTTGCCATCGGGCTCACGCAAGTGCCCCTGCCGACCGCCTTGATTGTGGTGGGGTGGTTGTTCTTTTTGGTCTGGCGCGGAAGGCCGGGCTTCACGTCACTCCCCGCCCTCCCGTTCAATCTGCTTCAGGTGTTTTTGATTTTTCTCACGCTGTGTGCTTTGGGAGTTTTTGTCGCGGTGGTGGGTGCCGGCCTCCTTGGCAGCCCGGAAATGTTTATCGTCGGCAATGGTTCGACGTCGGATACCCTGCGTTGGTATCAGGCTTCCAGCGGTGAACAACTCCCCCAGCCGTCATGTCTCTCTGTCTCAATCTGGTGGTATCGCATCTTCATGCTCGTCTGGGCGCTCTGGTTGGCAGCCTCCCTGATCCGATGGCTGCGCTGGGGATGGCATCAATTCAGCGCCGGCGGATGTTTTCATGGGAAAACCCGTCCGGTCGTTCAGCCGCCGCCTCTTCAGTAACGGAACTTTGGAGGTTCTGCGGGGGTTTCGGATGGGGGAGGATCGGTGGGGGATGCGATATCTTCCAGCCCGATGTTCAAATCCAACTCGGGGGGAGGCGCCGACTCGGGCAGGGGAATGTCGTTGACTTGCTGTCCGCTGTAGCGCGGGCTGGAAGGACCTCTTCGCCCGGTGCTTTCGGCAGGCCCTGTCGAGGCTGATGCCGCAGGCTGAGGTGGGCGTGGCGGAGCGGGCACGATGTCTTCATTGGCCATGTAACCCGTGCGGGAATCTTCCAGAAGGACAAAGCTGTAACCCATTTCCTTGCGGATGAGTTTGACCCGATCCCCGACTCGCAAGGTCGCGTCCGGGCCGCGCCCCTGCATCGGCCCCAATTTGTAGAGCGAAGCAAAATCCCTGATCACCGAATATTCCGGAGCCTCTTCCGGGGCATAGGTTTGGGTCGCGCAACCTGTGAGGATGGCGCTGATGGCAAGAAGGAAGGCGGTGCGGATAAACATTGGCGCTGGAATCAATATCAATGTCCTTGCCCGCGTGCAAACAAGAGTTCCAATCGGTAGATGTTCTCCACCGCCGCCGCGCTGGTTTTCGCGGAGAACATGGCCAGGCACCTCCGGCGTGCGGCCATGCCCAAGGTTTTTGCAAACCCCGTGTTATGAGTGAGTTGGGAGATGGCATTCACAAAACTCCGGGGATCTGTGGGGGAGCACAACAGGCCATCGTCCCCTCCGCGCAGGGCGTGGAAAATATCCGGCAAATCAGAGGAAACACAAGGCAGTCCCATGGCCATGGCCTCTAGCAGTGCCATCGGCAGCCCCTCATAGAGGGAAGGCAACACAAACGCATCCAAGGCGGAATAAAAAGCCGCACGATCCGTCACTTGCCCCAAAAGCCTCACACGATTCCCGATGTTTGAGGCCTTGATCAATGCCTCCAGCTTCGGCCTCTCGGGGCCTTCACCCGCGATCAGGAACTGAACGTCCGGCAGCACCCCGGCCAAAGCGACCAGCAAGGAAAAATTTTTTTCCGGAGCGAGGCGGCCCATGGCACCAACCGTGAAGGCCTGTCCGGAGATTCCCAGGGTTTCCCGTGCTTTCTGGCGGTCCTCGCAGGTGGGAGGTTGGAACACGCCGGTATCGATGCCGTTGGGAACGACTTTGACAAGGTCGGCAGGGATGCCCTCCCAGCGCGTGAGAAATTCTTTTACCCCGTCGGAAACGGCAATGATTCGATGAGAGGCTCCATGGGCCAGGGCATCCGGCAGAAGGGAGGCGAGCCCGCGGAAACGAATATCACCGCTGGCATGATCATGAGAAATGCGAAGGCCCTGCCCCAGAACTGCGGCGAGGGGCTTGGCAATCCAGTTGGATCCCGAGAGGTGGAAGTGCAGGATGTCATAGTGTCCGTCTCTGACAAGTTTGGCAAAGTTCCAGAGGTAATGCGGTGGCCACCGCCCGGTGGAGAGCGAGTGGACCGGGATCCCGATCTGCTCGATGGCTTCTGCAAACGGGCCCCGTCCATGCATGGTGGCCACTTCGCATTCGACCTGATGCAGGTCGCGATTGCGCACCAGATCGAGCACCGCGGATTGTGCGCCTCCCAAACCCAGGTGATCGATCACGTGCAATACACGAATCATGACGGAAGCCCCTTCAAGAAGGCCGACACGTTTTTCTCGTTGTCATGCCAGGCGAGCACAAAGCTGCGGGCTCCCGCAGCGGCGGACGCGAGAGCGGCAGGATTTTTGATCAATTCCGCCGCCGTGTTCAAAAAGCGGTCCAAGTCACCGTCCGCGCAGGTGCCTGCCCCGAACTTTGAAATCATCCCATCGGGATTGCAGCTTAGGGACACGATGGCTGTCCCGCCAAGGCCGCTGTGAAGGAACGTGTTTGGAACCCCCTCATCCGAGGAGGTGTTCACAAACACCCGGGCGTCATCAAAATGTTTCTGGATTTCGCGGTAGGGCACACCATCCAGAAACTCCAGAGTCGGAATTTTGGCGGCCCGTTCTTTGACTGCCCTGTGAAGAGTGGGGTCTTGGGGGGAGCAAATCATTCGAGCCGTAACCCCGGGCAGTTTTTCCACAAGATCGAGGAAGAG
>JBBECL010000051.1:0-7266 GCA_040881805.1 Terrimicrobiaceae bacterium
GGGCTGGGGGCGACGTAACGGTTGGTGGACTCTTGGACACACGCGGTTTGGAGCTCGGTTATTATGATGTGACCAGATACACGGACGGTGGAGAAATCAGAATCACTTCGCAGAGTGGTGACGTGGCCCTCCTGCTCGGCAGTGATGTGAGCGTTTCTGCAGCGGCTGGGGGTGGTAATGCCGGTTTTGTGACAATCAATGCTCCACTGGGTCAGTTCAGCACTGCAGGAATTCTTGAAGGTCAATCGGGTATCGGTGGACGTGACGGCAGCTTCCGATTGGACGCTGGCACCATCGCCTCGTTTGAAACACTCAGGGATGCTCTCAACAATGGCCAGTTTAATGAAAAGCGAGACCTTCGGGTGCGAAATGGAGACATTGAGATTTCCGGATATAACACTGCTCGGAACTTCCTGCTGTCCACAGACAATGGTGGAATCACCGTCACCGGAACTATTGATGCCAGTGGTGAAACGGGGGGGAACATTGTTTTGAGTGCCCGAAATGATCTCATTGTTCAATCGGGTGCCCTGCTGACTGTCGCGGGTCAACAATTCAGCAACTCTGGCAAGGGTGGGGCTATCTTCTTGGAGGCCGGAGCCTCAACGGGAGGCAGCGCGGGCGTTGGCACACTTGGCATCGAAGCGGGCTCGACCTTGGATTTGTCCGTTGCAGCATTCCGTCAGGGCGTTACGACCGATCCAAATGGCAACTATCAAGATCCCACAAGCAGCGCGTTCCTGGGGCAATTTCAGGGAACCCTTCATTTAAGAACTCCGCAGATCAGCGGAAACACGGACGTTTCTGTGGCTAAGATTCTTGGAACAATCCAGGGGGCCTCCTCCGTTGTCGTCGAGGGATATCGCATTTATGCGCCCGCTTCAGGCACGATGAACATCGCACTGCGCAACCAAATCAACACCGACGCCAATTCCTTTGTCACTCCCAATGAAGCGGCCCTCCGCACGAAACTTTTCGGGGGGACCGTCAATACGGCTTTGGACAATATCCTTGTCATTGCCCCCGGTGCGGAAGTCATCAACATGGCCGGTGACCTGGCGCTCGGTCTTGCGAACCCCACGGGCTCCTCCAATGTGGAAGCCCGCTCCACCGCGGATTGGGACCTTTCCTCATTTCGCTATGGTTCGCGCTTGGCTCCGGGCGTCTTGACCTTGCGTGCCAGGGGAGACCTGGTTTTCAACAACACCCTGAGCGATGGATTTACGCCCATTGCTGCGACATCGGCACGCGGGAACACGAGCATGTGGCTCGCCACTCCCCAAGAAATCAATCCACTTCTTCCTCTGAATACCCAGTCTTGGAGCTATCGCCTCACAGCCGGCTCGGACCTTGCCGCAGCGAATGCCTCTGAAGTTCTGCCGCTTGCCGACCTGCTTCCAAACAGGGGCTCAGTTTTGGTTGGGGAATTTTATCCTGCCATCCCAAATACCGCCACCTCCGGCGGCGGTGTCGCAACCGGCCTGAATGGACTCACGGCAAACACTATTCGTATTTCCACGTCCGCCACGGATTTGGGCACGAGGTATGAGGTCATTCGTACAGGGACGGGGGATATCTCGGTCAATGCCGGGAGAGACGTTCAGCTAAGAAACCAATTTGCCACCATCTATTCCGCGGGTGTTGCCATCCCGCTGAGTCAGAGAACACGGATTTTTCAAAATAACGACTTTGTTGTTCCTCTGGTGACTCAAACTGGTCTGAGCCATCCCAGTCAGGGAACGCTGGGTGCTATTCAACAACCTTACGCCCCCTACTACACCATGGCCGGTGGAGATGTGAGCATCTTTGCCGGAAACAACATTGGGAGGTTCACTGTGTTTGGTGGCAACGTGATCGCAGACACCAGCCGACAAATTCCATCGAACTGGTTGTATCGGCGCGGTTACGTGGACGAAACTGGGAACTTTGGTGTGGGTGGAGTCGGCTCGGGCGGTTTGGGAACTGTAACCGATCCCTCGGCTTCAACAACGTGGTGGGTGGACTTCAGCAACTTCTTCCAAGGGTTTGGTTCGTTCGGTGGTGGCGACATTTCCCTGGCGGCGGGACAGGATGTTATCAATGCCGACGCCGTTGTGGTCACAAATGCCCGGATGGCGGGGCGGAATCCGAGTCTTGGTGTCAACATCGCTCCGGACATTGACAACCTCCTGGAATATGGCGGCGGGGATTTGGTCGTTCGCGCGGGTCGAAATATCGATGGCGGCACTTATTACCTCGAGAAAGGGAACGGGGTGCTTTTTGCTGGGGGAGAAATCACCACCAACGCGGCAAAAACAATTTCGCGGGGAATTCTTGCCGGGCCGGTTCCTGAAATTCGTGATCCGGGCACATGGCTCCCGACGCTTCTCTTTTTGGGCAAGTCCTCCTTCGATGTGTCTGCCCGCTCCAATGTCTTGATTGGTCCCGCGTCGAATGCTTTTGGGCTGCCTCAAGGCATCAATAACAAGTTCTGGTATAAAACTCAGTTCACAACCTTCGACCCCGAAGCCTCTGTTGACATTCGCTCGTTTGGAGGTTCTGTGACACACCGTCTTGCCGTTTCACTGCCAGGGGACAGCGATGCTCAGCCGGTCCTGTTCTCGGCAATCCAAAACCAGAACACGATCACCCCGGCTTCAGCCTCCAATTTCCAGCCATGGATACGGCTATCGGAACGTTCGATCGTGGGGTTCCGAACACCCCTCACCGTCAATGCTCCTTCCATCCGATCGACAGCATTCTCAGGGGATATCAATATCGTGGGCACAATGAACCTTTTCCCATCTTCAAGCGGTACACTTGAGCTCGTGGCATCGGGTGCTGTGGATGGATTGCAACGCACAGGACAAATCACAGCAAATATTGATGGGGTGCCAACCATCGTAAATGCTTATTCTTCGGCGAGTGTTAATGTTTCCGATGCTGATCCGGCACGCCTCCCAAGCATCACAGCTCCGTCAGCATTCCAATCGCTCGTGGGCCGCGAATTGTTGGCCATTCGCGACAGCCTTGCAGATCCACTTCGTAATGTGACGGCAAGTTTCCAAGAAACAGGGGCATTCACAGGCGCAGCGGCCTCGATTTCCACCAAGCAGGCTCTTCATGCCCAGGGTGTTCTTCATCGAACATCCACAGAACCTGTTCGTATCTATGCCACAGGGGGAAGCATTTCTGGATTGACGCTATTTACCCCCAAGCTGAGTCAGATTGTTGCTGAGCAGGATATCACAGATATTGCTTTCTACTTGCAAAACGCCAACGAAGACAGCGTGACGATCGTCTCGGCGGGGCGTGACATTATTCCTTTTAATGAAAACTCACCGACCCGCGTCGCGGCCTCCGATCTGGCCCTCCGAAACGTGATCACCGACGCTCAACAACCAACGGTCGTCGGGACCTTAACCCAAGCTTTGCCCGGGGATATCCAAATCAATGGCCCTGGAGCTCTCGAAGTCTTGGCAGGTCGCAATATTGATTTGGGGACAGGTGCCAATTTTGTGGATGGTCGCGGCACGGGCATCACAAGCATTGGACGTGAGAGAAATCCCTTCCTCCCAATCGATGGAGCCCGCCTTGTGGTTTTTGCAGGAATCAAAGGCATCGAAAACGAAGGGCCTGCTCTTGGACTGGCTGGCAGCAACTTTAATTTTGAGGAATTCATCGACACGTATTTACCCGGAGGAGAACCTATTATCGCAATCGATGACCCTGAACTTCTGGAGAAATTGGAAGAATTTTCCTCTTTGTCACCAGAACAACAGAACATTCTCGCTTTGGATGTCTTTTTTGCTCTGCTTCGACAATCGGCAGCAGAAGCCTCCCAAGATGGGGGCACTTATG
Source organism: Terrimicrobiaceae bacterium (assembly GCA_040881805.1). Lineage (GTDB taxonomy): Bacteria > Verrucomicrobiota > Verrucomicrobiia > Chthoniobacterales > Terrimicrobiaceae > JAJTZA01. The sequence goes on from JBBECL010000051.1 coordinate 3,841, forward strand.
CTTTGGGCAATGCGGCCTCTGCACTGCTATTTGGCGATAGCGCCGGAGAGGAAGGCAGCATTCAAACCCGATCCCGAGATATTCGCACAGCGTCCGGAGGCGGAATCACCATTGGAACTCCATCGGGTGGGGTCACTCTGGCATCGGACATTTTTGGCAACCCCCTCACCCCTCCCGGCATCGTGACAGCTGCCGGAGGACCTGTTTCAATATTCATGCGGGATGATTTGGATATCGGCCAAGCCCGCGTCTTCACACTCCGCGGCGGTGATTTGACGATCTGGTCATCAGAAGGGGATATTGCGGCGGGCACGGCAGCCAAAACGGTGGTGAGTGCGCCTCCCACCCGAGTCCTGATTGACAGCACAAGCGCTGAAGTTGTGACCGATCTGGGGGGACTTGCCACAGGGGGTGGCATCGGGGTGTTGGCCTCCGTCGCAGGCGTTAAACCGGGTGGTGTGTTCTTGATTGCTCCTCAAGGCACCATTGATGCGGGAGATGCCGGTATTCGAGCCACGGGGGATATCACCCTTGCCGCTGACGCTGTCCTCAACGCTGACAACATCTCAGCAGGAGGAACATCCACCGGAGTGCCTGCCGCGCCGACAGTTGCTGCCCCCAGCATTGGTGGTCTTAGTTCGGCATCAAGTTCCACCGCAGCCACAAGCAATGCTGCAACACAGGTTGCCGATCAAGCACGACCAACACCAACTCCAGAAGAGGAGATTCCTTCAGAAATCGTTGTGGAGGTCTTGGGATACGGCGGTGGAGAGGGCTCTTCGGAATAACAATCTCCGGTGATTCCAGATTGAAAACTTCAGTGAATCAAGAAGCCAGCCCCCCTTCACGGCGAAAAAGGGACGAAAGAAAAAAATTCAAGCCCTCGTTTCCAAACCGTCGATGGGGACTGGGATTCCTTGGCGTATGTCTTTTGCTGAGTCTTTTCCTTGTCGGTGAAGACAGCCGATTAAGGCTTTCCATGGTCTCGAAAGTCTCATCCCTTTCTCTCGCTGAGACGCCCCCCAACTTTCACGCCAATCCCTCGGGAACACGCGAGGAATATCTGATCCTCCCGGGCGGTTCCATGGATGCCCGGTGGTGGGTCCTTCACACGGAAACATTATTAAAAAATCGGGACTGGAGAGTGCGCACCACAGATCTCGATAACGCCCCGCAAGGCCGAGAAGTCCACTGGAGTTCATCACTCATTTGGCTTTTAGCCGGGCTTTCTTCCCTACTCTCTTTGTTCTCAGGACAATCCGCTCACATTATGGTCGCGGAGGCAGCAATGATTGTAGGACCAATCATGCTTTTCGGAAGTCTGGCTCTCATCTCCCTCCTTCTTATTCGACGCATGGGATGGATGGAATGTCTTTTTTGCAGCGTTGTCATTTTGGGGTCCCACCCGATCTTTGTGAATTTTCAGTCGGGTGAAGCGGACCATCATGGACTCGTCATCTTGTGTGGTTTTGGTTGCCTGCTTTGTTTTTGGCTTGGCGTATGGGGACATTTCCCATCCCCATCAAAAACAAGCAAGAACCACCCACCCCTAAACGACAACAACCGGAAACTCATCACTCTCTCTGCGGTGTGTGCCGCAGCTGCGCTTTGGATCAGTGCTGCGACGGCTATCCCCATACTTGTTGGCACGGCACTGGGTGGCCTATTGTGTGCCATCTTTGGGGGTGCTGGAAAAACGCCCACACCGGATGTCTGGAGGCATTGGGGCCGCGTGGGGTGTCTGGCAAGCCTAGGCTTTTATCTCCTTGAGTATTTTCCATTCCACATGGGATGGCGCCTCGAGGTGAATCATCCACTTTATTCGATCTCATGGCTGGCGGGAGGCTACTCGCTTGCCATGATCACCGAGGCGATCCACAAGAGGAAGTTTCCGGAGCGCAAGCGTCTCTTGAGTTTGGTGGTGCTGACAGCAGCAGCTTCCTTGCCGCTCCTCCTCATTCTCCTTTTTCGAGAAGACGTTTTCTGGGTTGCTGACTCTTTTCTTTTAAACCTGCATAAATCCTACATCTTCGAATTTCAAAGTCTGCCATCGCTGGTGGAGCGCTATGGAAATGATTGGACATTCCTCACCCATTACTCATGGCCACTTTTTGTGTGTCTGGCTATCGGTGTTGTTGCGGCTTCGAAAGCGCTTATAGCTGATCCGCTGAAATCCGTTCTCTTTCTCCTCCCACCTGCCCTTGTCATGCAAGCGCTCGCCATTTACCAGATTCGATGGACTTCGGCAGCCTTTGCCCTATGGGCTGTTCTGGCACTTGTGGTTTTTTATTATGCCCTTCGATTGGGCGGTGAGTTCCCAGTGTGGAGATGGATTTACCGGGCTGCGCTTGCGACGTGTTTGATCTCCCTTTTTGTGAGTCAAATCCCCCAACTGGTGACAACCTCTCGCGAGGAGCAGACTTGCGTCACGGGTAAAATCAATCAGGAGAATGGCAACGGAATTCTGCTTCGAGATATTGCCCACCGCTTGATCCAGTCCTCTCCCAAGAAAACACCCGTTGTGTTGACCGGTCCGAATTCCTCCACCGATCTGGCCTACCATGGACGGATCAAAACGCTGGGCACGCTGTATTGGGAAAACACTCCAGGCCTGAAGTCTGCCGCCCGGCTCTTTGCATCCCAATCCGAAGAAGAAACCCTTGCTGCGATTTTGTCAGCTGGCATCACGCACATTGTGGTGCCCTCCTGGGATAACTTCACCGAAGCGTACAACATTCTCTTGGGCAAAGAGTCCACCCCCATAGAGCCCTACCTCAATTTGGTTTTTACTGGAAAGGCATGGCCGCACTGGCTGAGACCATTTGCATATCCCATCCCGGGTGATTCGGGCTTGGATTCCAATGCCGTCAAGATTTTTGCTGTTCTCCCCGAGCAAGGACAATTGGAGGCCGTGTTTCATCGCGGTGTGTATCATTTTGATTCAGGAGAGTTGGAAAATGCCCGCAAGCTCTTTGCCGAGGTTGTCCGTGAAATTCCTGATCATGGCCCCTCCCTCGAATACCTTGCGCAGATTCAGGCTCTAACGTCCGCCGACAGAGCGGAGTCCGCATCCCCCACGCTGCCATGAGTTCAAAAGCAAAGAAGGGCAAGCAGTCTGCGAAAGCGAGTGGTGGCAACAAGGACTCATGGAACATCCTTCCATGGTGTTTGCTCTCCCTGGGATTGGTGTTGTTGGTGATTTCTGCTCGTGGAGACCTCTGGTTGGATGAGGTGTTGTCCATGCAATGGGTGAGAAATGCCACGACCCCACTGGATGTGCTGACGTTGTTTCGTCATGATAACAACCACCCCCTCAACACATGGTGGTTGATGCTTATGGGCGAAGGCAAATCCAGTCTCCTCTATAGGCTTTTTTCCGTGGTTTCAGGGATTTTATCTCTTGGCTTGATCTGGAAAATATCGACG
>JBBECL010000052.1:0-7191 GCA_040881805.1 Terrimicrobiaceae bacterium
CAGAACGGGGTGGTTTCCTTTTGAGGGACATCCTGCACTTTGCCATACATCTCGCTGCTCGACGCTTGATAAAACCGCGACTGCACACCTGATTCGCGCACGGCCTCAAGGATTCGGATCGTGCCAACCCCGGTGACGTCCGCCGTGTATTCGGGAATATCAAAGGAAACCCGCACATGACTCTGAGCACCCAGGTGATAGATCTCGTCGGGCTTGAGATCGTAAATCAACTTCACAAGATTCACCGAATCCGCCAAATCGCCGTAGTGCAGAAACAAATTCACCCCATGCACATGAGGATCCTCGTAGAGGTGGTCAATGCGGGCCGTGTTGAACGTGCTGGCCCGCCGGATGATCCCATGGACCTGATAGCCTTTTTGAAGGAGGAGGTCGGCCAGATACGAACCGTCTTGTCCGGTGATGCCGGTGATGAGTGCCTTTTTCATGATTTTGGTAACACGTTTTTTTGGAGTTCGAGAAGGTCGGAGATGCCCTTTTTCCCAAGAGCCAGCATCTCTGCAAGGCCCTTGTCACCGAAGACGGCCTCTTCCCCGGCCGCCTGAAGTTCCACAAATTCGCCGCGATCGGTCATCACCATATTCATATCCACCTCGGCATCCCGGTCTTCGACATAATCCAAATCCAAAAGCGGCTGACCTGCAACCACCCCGACGCTCACCGCGGCAACCCGCGTCTTGATGGGCCACAGATTAAGCTTCCCTTCGGAGGCCAGTTTTTCGCACGCGAGTTCCACGGCCACACAGGCCCCCGTGATCGCCGCCGTCCGGGTGCCACCATCCGCTTGCAGCACATCACAATCCACCCACATCGTCCGGGCTCCCAAACGCTCCAAGTCAATGACCGCCCGCAGCGATCTGCCAATCAGCCTCTGGATTTCCGTGCTGCGCCCGTCCATTTTTCCCCGCGTGATGTCCCGCTGCTTCCGGGTGAGGGTCGAATAGGGCAGCATCGAATATTCCGCTGTGACCCAGCCGCCCAACACCTTTTGATCCTTCATCCACCGTGGCACCGATTCTTCCACGCTGGCCGCACAGATGACCTGCGTGTTTCCAAAGCCGACCAAAACCGACCCCGCCGCGTATGGCGCAATCCCCGGGGTGAACGTGATGTTTCGTAATTGATCGGGGGCTCGTCCTTCGTGGCGTGACATAGAACCGTGGACTATTCGTGATCGGGGGATCAACGACAAGAAAAGAACGACAGAAAAGAACGCGGTAACCTGTCAACGTGAGTTAGGAAAAGACGAGCCACCGCGCTTCAGCCATTCCTATCCCCTGCGGGCAGCTTCTTGGGTTTGCAAAGAAACTTGGAGGAACCAGCCGCTCTTCCGCATCTTCGGCAAAAGAATTTCGGGTTCCGGAGAATCTTGACAAGGTCTTCCTCCTTTTTCTCAAAATCTTTCTTCTTCCAATCGCAGAGTGTTTTGGCCATTTGGGTGATCTGATGTGAGTGGGGGGTTGCATGACTCACTCATCGGGGTTATCTTTGATTCTTAATCAAAAATTACCCATGGCAACTCAAACCGTCTCCTCGCCCGTCAAGTCCCCCGTCATTGCCGGCCTCTCCAGCCTTCTCGCCAATTCTTATTCTCTGATGGCCCAGACACACCTGGCCCACTGGAATGTGGAAGGCCCCGGCTTTTTCTCACTTCATGCCGCTTTTCAGACCCAGTATGAAGAGCTTTTCACGGCGGTGGATGACATCGCTGAAAGGATCCGCGCCCTCGATGCCCTCGCTCCGGGTGGACTGACTTCCCTGGCCAAGACCTCCCGCGTGCCGGAACTTTCCGCCGAAGCAACCCCCTCCAAAGACTTTGTGGCGCACCTGATTGATGCCCATGAAATCGTTGTGCAGGAAGCGCTCGATCTGCGTCATGCTTCGGAGGAATCCGGCGATCTCGAAACCCAGGATTTGGCCATTGCCCGCATCAAGGTTCACCAGAAAACGCTCTGGATGCTGAAAAGCTTTCTGAAGAACCTGTGATTTGTCCGGGTTAAAGCCCGGAGGGATGGTCGATGAATTCGTAGTCGATGTGGAAGCGTTCGCCGATGTGTTGGCCGAGCGCTTTCACGCCGTAAACCTCCGTCGCGTAATGTCCGGCGAGGAAAAGGTTGATTCCAAGTTCCTCTGCCGCGGAATAGCACCAGTGCGGGGCCTCGCCGGTGATGAAGGTGTCCACGCCTTCCGCGGCAGCCTTGGCGAGGTCGGCCCCGGCTCCGCCAGTGACAATGCCGATATGGCTTGTGCTCACCGGACCGCCGGGTGCGAGGATCACGCGACCACCCACCTCGACCTCGATGCGGTTGAGCAGCACCTCGCGGTTGATTTGTTCTTCGACGCGAATGCCAATGGGCCGCCCTTTGACCGGGAAAAAAGGCTCGCGGTGGTGTTTCAGTTTGAGGGCCTCGCAAAGCAGGACATTATTCCCCACCTCGGGGTGGGCATCGAGTGGCAGGTGGGCACTGTAAATGGCCAGCCCGTTTTCGATGGCAAGCCGCATCTTGCGGTAGGAGGCACCCGTCACCGGTCCGAGACCGCCCCAGAATAATCCGTGGTGAACAAGCAGCAGGTCCGCCCCGGCCTCCACCGCGGCGGCAATGGTCGCCTCACAAGCGTCCACCGCGGACACCACCTTGTTGATCTCCCCGCCATTTTCCACTTGGAGACCATTCAGAGCATTCGGGTAATCCTCAAAGTCGGCCAAGCGCAGAGCACTGTCCAGGTAGGTCGAAAGATCGGAGAGCGGGATCATTCTTTCAAAAGGTATTCGGCCGCCTGCGCCACATCCTTGTCGCCCCGGCCTGAGAGGTTGATGAGCATGATGTCCGACTTTTTCATTTGCGGAGCTTCTTTGATGACAAACGCCACCGCATGGGCACTCTCCAGGGCCGGGATGATTCCTTCAACCTCGGCCAGAGTGCGGAAGGCATGCAAGGCCTCGGGATCCGTGGCATAATCATACTGCACCCTGCCAATTTCGCGCAGGTAGCAATGCTCGGGACCCACGGCGGCATAATCGAGTCCGGCAGACACCGAGTGTGTCAGCTCGATCTGGCCGTCGTCATCGGCCAACAACCACGTTTTGGCTCCCTGCAACACGCCAAGGCGTCCGCCTTGGAATCTGGCCGCGTGTTTCCCGCGCTCGATCCCCATCCCGCCGGCCTCGACGCCGACCATCCGAACAGACTCGTCCTGCAGAAACGGATAAAACAAGCCAATGGCATTGCTCCCGCCGCCGACACACGCAACCAGCAAATCGGGAAGGCGTTCCTCGCGCTGAAGAATCTGACTCCGCGCCTCGTCGCCTATGACCCGATGAAAATCGCGAACCATCATGGGGTAAGGATGCGACCCATACGCCGTGCCAAGGATATAATGGGTGCTGCGAACATTGGTGACCCAATCGCGCATGGCCTCATTGATGGCCTCCTTGAGCGTGGCCTGGCCGGCTGTGACTGCCACCACGTCCGCTCCGAGAAAGCGCATCCGCGAAACATTCAGCGCCTGACGCTCCATATCCACGGCTCCCATATAAATGACACACTTGAGCCCGAACCTTGCGGCAACCGTGGCCGTTGCCACCCCGTGTTGGCCGGCTCCGGTCTCGGCGATAACGCGGGTTTTCCCCATCCTGCGGGCAAGGATGGCCTGGCCGACGGCGTTGTTGATTTTGTGGGCTCCCGTGTGGACCAGGTCTTCGCGTTTGAGATAAATTTTTGCCCCTCCGAGTTTGGATGTGAGCCGCTCGGCAAAATAGAGTGGTGTGGGACGGCCGCAGAAGTTGGCCAGCAGCGACGAAAATTCCTTGCGGAAGGCCGGGTCTTTTTTCGCGAGCGCAAATTCGCGTTCAAGCTCATCCAGGGCGCTGACGAGGGTCTCTGGCACAAATTTTCCACCAAAGCGCCCAAAGTGCCCGCCGGCATCCGGCAGGTTGGGTGAGGAAGCGTCCGGCAGGACAGCAGGGATATCAGTCTGTAATAACACGGTTCCCACTATGAACGGTTCCGACCGCCGCTGCAACTGCCCGTGTGTGTGGCGAGGGCATGGGAGGAAGATTTTTTAAGGAAAAAAAGGTGGATCCTTCGGGCGCACGGGTCAATTCCACAACCTCCATGCGGATCAAGTAGCGGGTGATCGGGTAATTTTCGATGTGCAAAAGTCCGTCATCCGGGTTCCCCTCCGGCAAAAGCCAAAGCCCTTTCCAACGCGGTCCCTCCGAGGCCACGAGAGCGACGGAGTCACCACGAAGAAAGAGGCCCCTCCGTTCGGTGATGCGCTCGACCGGCTTTCTGGCAGCTTTCACGGGGAGGGTTTCGGGTTCCCCGGCCGCGCAGAACTCGCGAACCGGGCACTGGTCACAGCGAGGCCTGCCGCTTTTACAAAGGAGAGCCCCCAATTCCATGAGAGCCCCCGTGTGCTGACGGCCTCCGTGCTTGGGTGGCAGCAGCGATGCGGCGAATCGCTCGATTTGTTGCCGGCCACGCGATTTGTCAATGGCCTCACGCACATTCGCCAACCGCGCCAGCACCCTCGCGATGTTGGCATCAATCACCACGGACGGGACATCAAAGGCAAAAGCGGCGACGGCTCCGGACGTATACGGCCCGAAGCCGGGGAGCTTGCGCAAGGCTTCGGGATCGCGCGGAAAAATCCCATCATGACTCCGACAAATTTCCTGCGCCGCCAGGTGCAAGTTTCTGGCCCGGCTGTAGTAACCCAGTCCCTGCCAACAGGCAAAGACCTCCTCGCTCGGGGCGTCTGCCAAGGCCTGAACGGTTGGAAAGCGGTCCATCCATCGCTCAAAGTAGGGGATCACTGCCACCACTGTCGTTTGTTGAAGCATCATCTCTGAAACGGCAATGGCATAGGCATCTGCCGTCCTCCGCCATGGCAGATCCCGTGCATGACGGCGAAACCACTCCCCCAATTTTTTGCGTAGCCTCGCAGCGGGGAAGGTGTTCTTATTCATCGTGCCCAACCCCACCATCTACACCACCCCCCTGACTCAGGAACAAGCTTCCTCTTTGTTACAACTCATGAAGCGTGAAAATTTCGAGTTCGAAGAACGGCCCTACACTCTCGGCTTCGGAAAAAAGGGGAAGCTCACCATCGCCGTCTATGAAAAGGGCCCGAAGGCAGTCCTCCAAGGCAAGGAGACCGGGGATTTTGTGACCTTTTTTTTGGAACCCGAAATCCTTGGCGAGGCCCGCCTCGGATATGAGGATGTCCACAACCCCGAAATGTTTGCCCCCCACTTCGGGATCGATGAAAGTGGAAAAGGTGATTTTTTTGGCCCACTCGTCATTGCCGGCGTCTTCACGGATTCAAAGATCACCCACCACCTGCGCGAGGCTGGTGTCACGGACAGCAAACGCATCAGCTCGGACAAACGCATCCGCGAACTCGCTGCCGTGATCCGCAAAACTCGCACGGCGCAAACGATTATCACAATCACCCCGGAACGCTACAATGTTCTCATCGGGAAAATGGGTAATGTGAACCGTCTCCTTGCCTGGGGGCATGCCCGCGCGATCGAAAACCTTTGCGAACAACGCCCCGATTGCCAACGGGCGCTCTCCGACAAATTTGCCGACGTGCGGGTCCTCGAACGGGCTCTCATGGAGCGGGGGAAAACCATCCAACTCGATCAACGCACCAAAGCCGAATCCGACCCCGCCGTTGCCGCCGCCTCCATCCTCGCCCGCGAAGGTTTTATCGATTGGCTGGAACGTTCAGGGAAAGCCCTTGGCGAAAAAATCCCGCGCGGGGCCTCACAAACCACCAAAGATGTTGCCGGGAGAATCCTGCAAACCCACGGCCGGGACCGCCTCGAATCCCTGGTCAAGACCCACTTCCGCACCTTCCAAGAGGTGCTTGATCACACATCGCACACCCGGCCATCTTGATTGCGGGCTGGCCCTCTCCCGGGATGCGTGTTTATTTTATGGAAATCTATGTCCGATGACGATTTGAAGAACCGAGTGAAGTCCATGCTTGTGGAGAGCCTGATGTTGAAGGTGAGCCCCGGGGAGATTGCCGACGATGTTCTCCTTTTCAGTCCGGATGGCATGGCGCTGGATTCCATTGATGCCCTGGAGCTTGCCGTGGCCATTGAAAAAACCTTCGGGGTTCCCACGCCAAGCGCGGAGGTGGCGCGTCATGCCTTCGCCTGCGTGAACACCATCGTGGACTTCGTGAAAACGAATCAGGCCTGAAAACCAGCCCTTGGTGACTTGATCACTCCGGGTGCATGGCCACGATCAGGTCCGCGTATTTGTCGGTGATGATGTGGCGGCGGAGTTTGAGGGTGTTGGTGATTTCGTCTCCCAGTTCGAAGGGTTTGGGGACCATGCGGAAGCAGGAGATTCGCTCGAAGCTTTTGAACCCGGTGTGGGCACCCACGATGCGGCGGATTTCGCCGTCGAGGAGTTCGCGGGCCTTTTGACTTTCCTGGAGTTCCACAAGATTGGCGGCAGAGACCCCCGCCGCGCGAAATCCGTCCATGGAAGGCACGATCAGGACGCCGAGTTGTTTTTGGTCCTGGCCGGTGACCATGCAGTGGTCAATCAGCGGGGAAGCGACCAACCGGCTCTCAATGGGGACGGGTTCGATATTTTCGCCGTTGGAGAGGACGATGGTGTCTTTCGATCGGCCAAGGATTTTCAGACAATGATTAAAGGTCACCATGCCGATATCGCCGGTGTTGAGCCACCCCTCCTTGAGCACGCGGGCCGTGGTCTCGGGGTCTTTGTAATAACCCCGCATGATTTGTGGTCCGCTCACATGGATTTCTCCCCTGAGGCCCCGGCCATGATGACGGCGGGACCGGTTGGGGTAAAGAATCTCGCCGGTTTGAAGGTCAATGATTCGGACAGCGGTTTCCGGATACACCGGGCCCACGGTGCCAATGACGAGGTTTTCCCATGTGCGCACGGCAAGGACCGGCGAGGTCTCGGTGAGGCCGTATCCTTCCAGCACGGGAATCCCGATGGAGTTAAAAAATTCGTCCACGTGCGGTTGGAGGGCGCCGCCCCCGGAGATGGTGCCACGAAAGTTCGAACACCCCACGGCGGCCCGCAATTTTGCAAGCACAATGGGATCCAGGATTTTGTAGGGCAGAATGTGCAAGACCCAGGCCGCAAAATGGGAGCCTGTCCGGGTGATTTTGTC
>JBBECL010000053.1:0-7183 GCA_040881805.1 Terrimicrobiaceae bacterium
GGGATCAGTTAAAACTCATCATAGGCGATTTGGCGCGGGGGAACGCCGAGGTCGGCAAGCATTTTGGTGCAGGCTTTGATCATCATGGGCGGACCGCAGAGATAGTATTCCAAGGCCTTGGGGTTGGGATGAGACCGAAGATGATGTTGCAGGACGACCTCATGAACAAACCCGGTGAGCCCGTTCCATTGGTCCTCGGGAAGAGAGGAGGAGAGGGCCATGTGAAACTCAAAATTTGTATGGTTGCCGGCGAGCTCTCGGAAATACTCACCGTAGTAGAGCTCTTGTTTCGAGCGGGCTCCATACCAAAAACTGACCTTGCGGGCCGTGTTTTCTGTTTCAAAGAGATGGCTGAGATGAGCGCGCAGAGGAGCCATCCCGGCGCCACCGCCGATGTAAACCATTTCCTTTTGGGTGGGCTTGATGTGGAAATCCCCGAAGGGGCCGATCGCCGTGACCGTGTCGCCGGGTTTCAGGCTGAAAACATAGCTGGAGCCAACTCCGGGCGGGCAATCCTGGCCGGGCGGCGGTGTGGCAATCCTGACATTGAACCTCAGATGTTTTTCAGTTTTCTGGTTGCTGGCCAACGAGTAGTTGTTGCGGCGGGTGCCGCCTGAATTTTGTGCGACCAAATCGAACACGTGTTGTTGCCGCCACACCTGCGCGTAGGGCTCGGGAATATCAAAATCGCGGAATCGAATTTCCTCATAGGACGGGATATCAATTTGCAGATAGTCTCCCGGAGAAAACGTGACCGGCTCGGTGGCGTCCACGGGTTCGAGGACCAACTCTTTGATGAATGTCGCCACGTTGTGGTTGCTGACCACCCGCAGGTGATAGGTCTTTTGGGCACGGGCTCCCGCTCCTCCCACGCGGAGAATGTTCAGGTGAAGACGGCCCTGACGTTCTTCCAAAGGATAGGTCGCAAGCCCGCGACAAACGGGGGCCCGGGCCGGCGTGCCATCGGCCAAATGGAACCGCCCATTGTGTTTCGGGCACTCGATGATGTCATCTTTGACCAGACCCTCGGCCAAGTGGGTGTTTCCATGGGTGCAGATCCCGTCCGTGGCATAAAGGCGGCCTGCCGAATCCCGGATGAGGGCAAAGGTTTTTTTGCCGTGATCAAAACGTATGACATCCGAAGGTCCGAGGTCCGCGGCCGCACAGACTTCGATCCATCCCTCGCTGTTCAATTTTTGCTCTGAGCTTTGGATAGCCTCCGCAAGGCGGGTGTTGGGCTCGGGGAGTTTCCGTTTGACGTGGTATGTGGGATCCTTGACTTGGCGGAGAAGCGTCGGAATGATTTCCCGCCAGGCGCTGAGAAGGCTCGGATAAGGTGGCGGGCAGTCATCTTTGATCAGGGGATGAAGACGGGGCAGGGCGTGGTAGGGAACAAGAGGGAACATGTGATGTTCCACATGATAGTTCATATTCCAATAAATGAATCGGCTGATGGGATTCATGTAAACGGTGCGGCAATTGAGGCGATGGTCGAGGACGTTCTCAGCCAAGCCGGCATGTTGGGGGGTATTGTGAATCATCATCAGCCACGTCCCGAAAAAATGAGGAATGACGATAAACAACACGGGCGCCCAGCTTTGGAAAAAAATCGCCGAGGCAAAAGTGAGGATATAAATGCCCACAATGATGCGGGCATTGCGGACAATCTTTGAGAATTCGGTTTCTGGAACGAACGTGCGCTCGTCGTCCGTGATATGCCCGAGGGCGTGACGGATAACACTTGGGAAGTAAGTGCGGTAGCTGCCGATGCAAAGAAAACCCAGTGCCTGACCAACGAGGTCGGGTGGGCGGGGAATTTGAATTTCGGGATCACGCCCCACAACAATGGTGTCGCTATGGTGGCGGGTGTGGCTCCATCGCCAGAGGACGGATTCGCGCATGACCATGAAGGACGCTACTTCGTAAAGGGCATTGTTCATCCAGTCCGTGGCAAAAGCCGTGCCGTGGCCGGCTTCATGCCATCGGGAGTCCGACGCCGTGGCATAAAAAACCGCATAAATGAGGTAGGGCAATACCACCCACCAAGTTCCCCAAAGTGCGAGCGTTGCCCAAGCCGTGAAGCCCAGGATGGCAAACCACAGGAGCGTGTCGCGAATAGCCGGTCCGTCTTTGCGCTCAAGAAGTTTGCGCATGGTTGCGCGCGGCACCGGGCTTTGATACCAGTCCGCTTCCGCGAGTCCCCTCTCGATGGCGAGGTGGGCATTTTCGCCCGTGAGGCTGTAATCGAGTTTCTTGGGTGGGGTGCTGAGGACAGCTGTTCCGTGGTCTTGGCTCATGATGGGATTTTTATGATGGGGGCTTAGGTTGTGGAGAATGCGTAAAGGGTGGTTTGGCGGTAGGTGTGGCCCGGTCGCAGAATGATGTCTCCAAGCGAAGGTGTCCTGACTCCATCAGGGTATCCCTCGCACTCCAGACAGAGCCCCGCATGGGGGCCGTAAGAATGCCCGGATTTCCCCACCAGGGTTCCATCCAGGGCAACGCCCGTATATAGCTGCAAACATGCTTCCGTGGTGCTCACCGTCAGACACCGGCCGCTGATCGGTTCGTATAAACGTGCGGCGTCTTTGAGTTCTGGTTCCAGCACTTCGTCGCACGGGGCTCTCAGGAAATAAAGGTCTCCATGGGCCAGATGAAGGTCCGGCAGCACGGTGCCCAGTTGTCGGGGCCGTTGAAAATCATTTTTGCCAACAGCAACCTGCTCGCCCAACAGCGTCAGGCGGTCATCGGTGGGGGCATACGTTTTTGCGTGAATTTGAAGGTCATGGCCCTCAATGGTTCCACGACCTTCTCCTGCCAGATTGAAGTAAGAATGTTGGGTGAGGCTCAAGGGAGTGGCCCGATCGGTCGTGGCCTCGGTTTCAACTTTCAAGACATGATCCCCGGTGATGGTGTAGGTGACCCGGGTTTCCACAGAACCGGGATATCCTTCCTCGCCGTCGGGGCTGAAGCAGGTGAGTTCCACGCTATCATCTGCCACGTGTCCGGGAACCCACAACCGCCGGTCAAACCCTGATCTCCCTCCATGCAGATGATTGGGAGGATCATTGGCCGCAAGGGAGTGGTGGGTTCCGTCCACAATAATTTCCGCTCCCCGAATCCGACCCGCCACCCGGCCGATCAAAGCGCCCATGTAGGGATGGGGCGCAAGGTAGCCCGCCAGGTCGGAAAATCCCAAGACCACGTCCGCCAGTTTTCCGTTCCGGTCGGGAACTTGGAGCGAGGTGATAGTGGCACCATACGTGATGACTTGCATGGTCATTCCGCCCTGGCTCTCAAGAGTCAAAGCCTCGACTATCCTGCCATCGGGCAGGGTGCCATGGGGGAACCGTTTCATGTGCGAGGGAAACAAAGCACGGTTTGCTACGGATGTCCTCTTGTCATATGACAAAAAGTTATCATATTTTGTCATGTGCTCGAAAATCTCAAGCTGGGCCGGAAGTATGACGGGTTTCTTTTCCTTGCGGAATCGGTTCGCAACCCGCCGCGACTGAACAGCCACCATCACGTGGAGTTGGAATTGAATTTGGTGGTGAAGGGTTCGATCACTTATGTGGTGGGAGGGCGGCGTTTCACGTTCACCAAGCGCACGCTTCTCTGGATGTTCCCGGCCCAGGAACACCAGTTGGTGAATCGTTCCGATGATGCCCAAAATTTTGTGGCGGTCTTCAAACCGGAATTGATCCAGAGATCCTGCCGCAGCCGCGCCTATGCCGATTTGCGCCGCAAGCGCATCACCGGGGAGGGGGTGCTGCACACGGTGCTCGATCCGGAATCCTTTGACCTCATTCGCAAAACCATGGAGGACCTTATGGAGGGATCCCTTGACCCTGACTTGCTGAACCGGGAGGCGGGATTTGGAATCCGGTCGGATTTCTGTTTCGAACACGGGGATCCCGAAGGGCTTAATGCGGGCCTGCATCACCTGCTGCTTCAATGCTGGCGGCGTCAGCGCAGTGGCCCCGCAGAAGGCAAGGCCGTGGCCTTGCACCCCAGTGTGAGCAGGGCCTTGGAACTCTTGAGCGAGGGAGGGGAAAACCAGGATCTTGTAGCGCTTGCCAAAAGTTGTGGCGTGAGCGGGGCCTACCTGAGCCGCACGTTTGGCCGACAAATCGGCGTCTCCATCAGTCGATACCGAAACTCCCTGAGACTGTCCCGGTTTTGGTCGATCACCCGACAACCCACCCAAAAAACCCTCAGCGAGGCCGTTTACGAGGCGGGGTTTGGCAGCTACGCGCAATTTTACAAAGTCTTCACCCAAGCCTACGGAGTCGGCCCCCGGGCCAGCCGCTCCCAAAAAGAGATGTAGCGGAAGCTGGAACAGCTTTTGTTTTTTGGTTGTTGTGTCCCGCGTTGACTCCGGCGGGTCACGCCTTCACGATGGCGTAAAGCGCACGAAAACCATCCTGCCACGTGATCTTTTTGCCTTCGGCGTATGTGCGGCCGGAATAAGACACGCCCACCTCATAGATCCGCAGTCCCATCCTCGCCGACTTGGCAGCGAGCTCTGGCTCGATCCCGAAACCGTTTTCCGTGATGCGGATGGCTTGGAGTTTCTCGGACAGAAAAACTTTGTAGCAACATTCCATGTCCGACAGGTTCAAGTTGGTGAACATGTTGGAGAGCAGGGTCAGGACTTTGTTTCCGACCATGTGCCAGAAATACAAAACGCGGTGGGCATGTCCGCCAATAAACCGGGACCCAAACACCGCATCGGCTTTGCCTTGCAGGATGGGGGCAATGAGCGCGTCGTATTCTGCGGGGTCGTATTCGAGATCCGCGTCTTGAATGATGGCCAGCGGCGCTTTGATCCCGGCAATGGCTGTGCGGGTGGCAGCCCCCTTGCCTTGGTTGGTGGCGTGAAAGTGAAGGCGGATGCGGGGGTCCGTGGTGGCAAGTTTTTCAAGCAACGCCCTGGTGCCGTCCGTCGAGCAATCATCAACAATGATCAATTCCGCCACGCAGGCTTGTTCCAGCACACGGGCAATAATTGTCTCTGCGGTCGCTGCTTCGTTATAAACGGGCATCAATACCGCAAGACACGGCATGGGAAAGTCGGTTGGCATCAACGAAAAAAGCCTGAATCTCCGCCGTCTGGCAAGTCTGGAGGCGGTGAAGGCGAGATTTCGCAACGATGAACCCAAAGCGTTTCTCCAAAAACCGCACGAGCTTCCCGGGAAAGGGAATCTGCCAATGCCGCGGATTCCAGAACCGCAAACATCGTGGAGCCCGAGCCCGACATGGCCCCCGCCCGCACGCCGTCCTGCGCAAGAAGCCAGCTTTTTATGGCGGGAAGCAGCACATATTTGTGAAAGACGGGAGGCTCCAGATCGTTGTTGAGGGGGATGCCATCAACCACTTGGGTGATCGATTCCTGGTTGAGCAATTTTGCCCACGCCTGATAGGCCCACGGCGTGGAAACCCCAAAGGGAGGTTTTAGCAACAGCAGCGGCCAGCACGGAACTTCCACCTTCCCCCCAATAATCTCCCCCCGTCCCCGACAAATGGCAGCCTCTCCCCGGATAAACCACGCAACATCGGAACCGATCCGCGCAGCAAGATTTTCGAGGTCAGCGACCGACAATCGCGAGCCCGCGAGGTCATTCAAAGCGACCAACACCGTGGCAGCATTGCTGCTTCCTCCCCCCAGCCCCGCTCCCATGGGAATCTTCTTCAGCAGGTGGATGTGTAATCCCAGCGATGTGCCCGTTTCTTCAAAAAAGAGCTCCGCCGCCCGCCCAATCAGATTCTCGGCGCCCGTCGGAACTTGGGGATTCTCACACCTTAGGACGATCCCCGGCTCGTCCACCACGTTGATGTGGATCTCGTCGGCCAACGTCACGGGAACCATCAGGGTCTCAATCTCATGAAAACCATCGGGCCTCCCCCCAAGAATCTTGAGATGCAAATTCACTTTGGCTGGCGAGACGCGTGTCATTGATGTCATCATCTCCACATGAACGACCTCGCCAAAGAAAAAATGATTGTGGCTGTTGATAAACCGGATCTTCAGTCCGCTCTCCAGTTGATCGACCAAATGACAGGAGAACTCGTTTGGGCCAAGATTGGGCTGCAACTTTTCACCGCCGAAGGGCCGCAAGTTGTGCGTGAGTTCGCTGACCGCGGGTTGCGGATCTTTTTGGATCTCAAGTTCCATGATATCCCCAACACCGCCAAGGAAGCCATCCGGTCCGCCAAGAGTCTGGGGGTTGCGATGACGACGATTCACTTGGCGGGGGGACCGGAAATGCTTGCCGCTTGCTCTGCCGAAGCGGGGGACATGCGGGTTCTTGGCGTGAGTGTTCTGACCAGCATGGACAAAGCTGCCCTGGGTGCGATTGGTGTGGCTGCCACTCCGCCGGATCAAGTTCTTGCTATTGCGGCGATGGGCGTCGCATCAGGTATCCGGGGGGTTGTGGCCAGCCCCCAAGAAATTCTGGCGCTTCGCAAAGCGCACGGAAAGCCCTCCTCATTGTCACCCCGGGGGTCAGACCCTCCGGCGAGGCCTCCGGCGATCAACGCCGTGTCGCAACCCCCGCGACCGCCATCCGGGATGGGGCCGACTATCTCGTGATCGGGCGGCCAATCACAGGAGCCGAAAATCCCAAGGAGGCCTTTCTCAGGATCTCTGACGAAATTGCGCAAGCACTCCGGCAGCTTCATCCAGACTCTTCAGAGTCCTGAAAACCAACGTCCAGTAGAGGAACATGGAACATGTTTCTTCTCCAAAAATGCTGACTCAAACCTTTCCCTGCTTTCCACTATCGTGATGAGAAAGCCGACCTACCAATGCGTGCGCTGCGGAAATTGCTGCCGATGGCCCGGCCTGGTGCGCGTCAACGATGAAGACATCTCCGCCATCGCGAAATATCTGAACCTCAGCGAACACGAATTCATCCAAAACCACACCCGCCTTCGCCCCTCCCGAGAAGGCCTCGCCCTTCAAGAACGTGAAGACGGTTCCTGCATTTTCCTCGAAGGACTCAACACTTGCTCCATCCAAGAGGCCAAACCCCACCAATGCCGTGGCTTCCCAAATATTTGGAATTTCCCGGGTTGGCGCGAGCAATGCGAGGCCGTGGAGGTGGGTTGAGAACCTTTGGGGTCAGTCCTTTTTTCTTGCTTTTTCTTCCTTCGCCAATTCGAAGAATGACAAGAAAAAAGG
>JBBECL010000054.1:0-6261 GCA_040881805.1 Terrimicrobiaceae bacterium
TGATCAGCCTCATCCGAATCACCGCGCGCAGGGCGTTATGCAAAGCGATTTCCTTGTCATAGTCCAACGCCGGAGGCGCGCCTGTTTTCTGCCCATGAACGGCCAGAAGGTAATGAGATGCCCCGATTTCGTGGCCCACGCCCCCGAGCAAAAAGATCACGTCGCCGGGGTCTTTGAAGGCTTGGGTCGTGATGTGGGCCTCTTTGGCAATGAGGCCGACCATGCCGACCGTGGGGGTGGGGTCAATGGCTCCGGCCGGACTTTGATTGTAAAGGCTGACATTGCCGCCGGTGACAGGCGTTTCAAAGCGCCGGCAGGCCTCCGCGAGGCCCTCGACGGACTCACGGAGCTGGAGGAAATTTTCTGGACGATGGGGATTTCCAAAATTCAGGTTGTCGGTCACCGCGATGGGAACCGCCCCCGAGCAGGCCAGGTTTCGGGCCGCTTCGGCCACCGCAATTTTTGCGCCCTCGCGCGGGTCTTGCAGGCAATAGATCGCATTACAATCCGTCGTGGCAGCAAGAAATTTGTTTGCCTCGCGCACATAAAAAACGGCCGCATCCGAGCCTGGCAAAACGGCCGCTCCCAATCGCACCATGTGATCATACTGACGCCACACCCAGCGCTTCGAAGCGATGCTGGGGTGCGAAAGCAAGGTGACCAGCGCCGCTTCCAGGGAGTCCCTGTCAGGTGATGGGATGTTTTCCAAAAGCGTGGCCGCGTCGGAAGGGTGCGGTGATGGTTTGGGTGCGGCATCCCTTACATAAATGGGCGCATCATCGGCCAGTTGCTTGGCGGGAATTTCGACCACGGTTTTGCCGCCTTCTTTGACCCGCATGAACCCGTCATCCTTCACCTCACCGACCTCGGCATAGGGGAGGTCCCATTTTTCGAAAATCTCACGGACCGTGGCTTCCCGGCCTTTTTTGACAATAACCAGCATGCGCTCCTGCGACTCGCTGAGAAGGATTTCGTAGGGTGTCATTCCGGTCTCGCGCTTGGGAACGAGGTCGGTGTCAATCTCCACCCCCGTGCCACCCCGGCTTGCGGTTTCGCAGGTGGAACAGGTCAAACCAGCCGCGCCCATGTCTTGAATTCCGGCGACACACCCGCTCGCCAACAATTCCAGGCAGGCCTCCAGCAACAATTTCTCGCGGAAGGGATCTCCCACTTGCACGGCTGGCCGGTCTTCTTTGCTCTCCTCGGTCAGATCCCGCGAAGCAAAAGCCGCACCCGCCAGTCCGTCCCGTCCGGTCTCGGCACCCACATAAAAGACCGGATTCCCAACCCCGGATGCCGCGCCACGGGCAATTTCTTCATGACGCAAAATCCCCAGGCAAAAAACGTTCACCAGCGGGTTGCCCGCATAGGACTCATCAAAATAAGCTTCTCCTCCGATCGTCGGAATCCCAATGCAATTGCCGTAGTGCGCAATGCCGGAAACGACCCCGGCAAACAACCGGCGATTGGTGGCTCCCGCGTCGCCCCGAATGTCGCCGAACCTCAGAGAGTTCATGGAAAACACCGGTCTGGCTCCCATCGTGAAGATATCGCGGATAATGCCTCCAACCCCCGTGGCAGCCCCTTGAAAAGGCTCGATGGCGCTGGGATGGTTATGGCTCTCCATCTTGAAGGCCACCGCCCACCCATCGCCGATATCGATCACCCCGGCATTTTCTTCCCCGGCTTTGACCAACACGCGATCTCCCTCGGTCGGGAATTTCCGCAGCTCGGGCTTGGAATTTTTGTAAGAACAATGCTCGCTCCACATCACCGAAAAAACCCCCAGCTCGGTGAAGTTGGGAGCCCGCCCCAGAATCCCCTCAATGCGGGCGTATTCCTCCGGCGTGATGCCGTGTTTCTCGATCACTTCAGGTGTTATGTCAGTTGCCATGAATCAAACTTTCAAAAATGACGCGTCCGTCCGTGCTGCCCAACAGCGCGTCGCAGGCCCGTTCCGGGTGGGGCATCAGCCCGAACACATTGCGCGTCCGGTTGGTGATGCCGGCGATGTTGTCGCACGACCCATTCGGGTTCGCAGCGGCTGTGGTCCGGCCCTGCTCATCACAATATCGCAGCAAAATTTGGTCATTCGCCCGCAATTGCCGCAACGTATCCTTATCCGCAAAATAGCACCCCTCCCCATGGGCCACCGGGATTTTTAAAATTCCGCCGGTGAGTCCCGCGCGGGTGAATTTGGTGCCATGACGCTCCACACGCACGCCCACATGTTCGCAGATAAAATGCAGGCCCTTGTTTCGAACCAGCGCCCCGGGCAACAACCCTGCCTCACACAAAATTTGAAAACCATTGCAAATCCCGATCACCGGTCCCCCCGCCGTGGCGAAGGTTTTGACGGCGGCCATGATGGGTGAGAACCGTGCGATGGCCCCACAGCGCAGATAGTCGCCGTAAGAAAATCCCCCCGGCAAAATCACGGCATCAAATCCCTCCAACGACGTGTCTTTGTGCCAAACAAAATCGGCTTCCGCCCCTTCGAAACTCCGAAGGGCCAGCACACAATCCTGGTCACAGTTGGACCCGGGAAAACGGATGACAGCAATTTTCATCCCTCGATCCGGTAGTCCTCGATGACCGGGTTGGAGAGCAGTTCTTTCGCGACCTCCTCCAACTTGGCGCGATTGGGGGCCTCGTCGAACTCGATCTCAATCGACTTGCCCACACGCACACGCCCGACCCCGGTCAACCCGGAATGTTTCATCGCCTCCGCCGTGGCAGCCCCTTGCGGGTCCAACACCGACGGCTTCGGAATCACAGTCACAACAACTTTTACCATTCGGCCATGCTCCCGTTCCTCCCCCCGCCAGACAAGCGCAATCTCATCAAAACTCCAAATTTCCCGAATGCCGGGTGGAATCAGTAGCGGGCCCCGTCGGGCAAGGCGCGGAATTCATCCCACACCGCGTTGGCCTCCGCACGGCACAACTCCTCGGGTTTGAGAAAACGGTCATGGCACGGCAGCTCCAAATCCTTGTAGATCACGCTGTCATCAAAAATATCCGCATAATCATCACACGCCGCCGCATAATAAATTTTCGAGACGCGGGCCCAGTAAGAGGCCGAATAACACATCGGACAACACATGCAGCTCGTGTAAAGAACCGCGCCGCTCAGGTCGTGCGAACCAATTTTTTTGCAGGCCTCGCGGATTGCCACAACCTCCGCATGGGCGGTCGGGTCGCGATCCGCGATGACGCGATTGCCTTCCACGGCGATGATTTCGCCATCGAGGCAGATGACGCATCCGAAGGGTCCGCCGGTTTTGTCAATGACGCCAGCCAGCCGCATCTTGTCGATCGCTCGGAGCATGTTGGCCCGATGTTGCTATTGGGTTGGTGTTGTTAACATAATAAATCCTACTTAAGCCGCCGCCAGATGTCGAACTTTGATGGCCAATCTGGTGAGAAGGGCTGCTGCCGCGAACGCCAGACCCGCAGAAAATCCAAGCCAGACCCCCACGGCCCCCCACTCGAGCACGAATCCCCCCACGTAACACAGGGGCAGACCCACGGCCCAATACGCCGAGAACCCGATCAGCATGGGGACCCGCACATCCTCAAACCCGCGAAGGGCACCCGAGCTCACAATTTGAAGGCCGTCAAAGATTTGAAAAAATCCCGCCAAAAGAAGGAGAGTGGTGCTGAGTTGGATAAGCTCGGGTTCCGAGGTGAAAATGGAGGAAATCGGCCTTCCGCCAAAAATAAAGATCAGCGCGAATGATCCCATCACCGCAATGGCAAGAAGCAGAGCCCCTCCGATGATGGGGCGGCATCTGGCCAACTCGTTGGCCCCGCGGGCTTGACCCACGCGCACACTCACAGCCTGGGACAACCCCAGGGGAATCATGAAGGTTGTGGCCGCACAGGTGATGGCAATCTGGTGGGCCGCCAAGGGCACCACCCCCAGCCAACCCAGCATGATGGAGCCCATGGCAAATCCGCTCACTTCCGCGAGGTGCATGGTCCCCACCGGCAGCCCCAAGGCCACCAGACCTTTCACCTCGCGGGGTGTGTCGCGATCCAACCAAGGCCCCCGCGCTGCCACCTTCAGCCGACGATCCCAAAACGGGTAAGCCACCATCACCACCGCACCCACCGTCCTCGCAATCAGCGTGGCCCAACCTGCTCCCTCCAGCCCCATTTTCGGAAAACCAAGATTTCCATAAATGAGAAGCCAGTTCAGCAGAACATTCAAAAGCACAGCTCCCAGAAGAATCCAAAATGGCAGCCAGGGTCGCGAAAGGGCCTCGCTGAAATTTTTGGCAGATGTGGAAATCAAGGCCGGCAGCACGGACCACGAACAAAGCACGAGATACGTCCCGGCGGCAGCGTTGACTTCGGGCGGTTGACCAAACACAGGCAGGGATCCTGACAAAAAAATCATCAACCCCACCACGACAAGGCCGATGGCAGCCGCAAGCCAGCACCCGGCCCGCAACGCCCGACCAGCGCTGGACGGGTCCCCGGCACCATGGCCAATGGAGGCTTTGACACTCACCGCCGAAAGAACCCCGAACCCAAAAACAAATGGGGACATCAACACGGTGTTCGCAAACGCGCAGGCCGCCAAAGGCACCATGCCGGTGTGCCCGATCATGATCGTATCGGCCCAGCCCATGAGCATCTGACCGACATGACCGGCCATGATGGGAACCGCGAGGGCCACCGTGCGCCGATTTTCAGAGAAGAGAGAAGGCATGGACATTCAGGTCACCCGGCCCGGAAGACAGCCCGGCGGCATGATTTCCGGGAGGATGGTCAGGCCTCTTCTCCGAGCCTGCGCCCGTGACGGAGATAAACCTGCACGCAGTCGCGAATAGCCTCTTCCAAAGGCATGGTCGTGGCCGTGTAGCCCGTGGCGCGCAGCTTCGAAATGTCGGCCAGCGTGTGGTATTGATATTGCGTGCGCAGGGAATCCGGCATCTCGATAAAGCGGATGTCCGGCTCGACACCCATCGCGGAAAACAGCGCCTGCGCCAGGTCAACCCACGTTCTCGCAACGCCGGCTCCCACATTAAACAACCCAGCAACGTCCTCCTGCTCGGCAAGGTGCAGGGTCATCGCCACCGCATCTTTCACATAAATAAAATCCCGCTGCTGCCCGCCATCCGGGAATTCCGGGCGGTAGCTCTTGAACAGGTCCATCGAGCCGTGGGTCGCGATGTGGGCATGGCTTTTGCAAACCAAACTTCTCATGTCCCCCTTGTGATATTCGTTCGGGCCGAACACGTTGAAATATTTGATCCCCACAATCTCGCCGAGGATCTCGTTGTTGGCCGCGTAAAGGTCGAAAAATTGTTTCGAATATCCGTAAAGATTCAGCGGCCGGAATTTTTTAAGGTTTTCCTCTCGGTCGTCCATCCCGGCACTGCCGTCCCCATACGTCGCGGCACTGGAGGCGTAAACAAACCGGGTGCCCGACGCCAAGGCCCAGCGACACAGGTTTTTGGTGTAGGCAAAATTGTTTTCCATCACATAACCCGCATCCCGGACCATCGTCGAGGAACAGGCCCCCAGATGAAAACAGGCCGCAAATTTGCCATGGTAATCCGGGTCGCTTTCCAGATTTTTGAGCAACTGATCCGCGGGAACATAATCCTCAAAATCCAGCGGAGCCAGGTTGCGCCACCGCTCGTCCTCACCCAAAAAATCCGAGGCCACCACCTGGGAAATTCCCCGGCGGTTGAGCTCGTGAATCAGCGCACTGCCAATAAATCCGGCCGCCCCCGTGACCAAGATCCTCGCCTTTTCGTGGAGCAAATTCTCAGGCTGCGTGGGGACTTTTCTGACAATCCTCCGTGGCGCGTTCATCGCCGGGGAAAATCCAAGTCGGTGAACGTCTCGTCAAAGATATCGGTTTTCCCGGAAAAAATGTAGCGGGCCCCCGAAAGATACTCGGAGGTTTTTGCCTTGTTCCCTTGCTTGTGTTCCCAGGCGGCCTGCGCATAATACCAGGCCGGCGTGTCGCCCGGGTATTTGATGCGGGACAGCGAGCGCTTGGCGGCCCGCTCATCCCCCCTCAGGAGGTAACACATGAAGACCTTGAATTGCAGAAGCTCGTTGCGGGGATCCGCATCCAACATGACCTGGAATTTTGCAAGGGCTTCGTCGTAGTTTCCCTGCAGGAATTCGACCTCCCCCATGTTGAAATGAGCGGCAAACATGCCGGGAGCCAGCTCAAGCGCCTTTTCAAAGTTGCGCTTCGCCTCCACGTAATCCTTCTTCTTGGTGTAAGCCGCAC
>JBBECL010000054.1:6271-7155 GCA_040881805.1 Terrimicrobiaceae bacterium
CGTAGATTAACCAAAAACGCCGCATCTTCCCCCTCGGCCTTGATGGTATCAATCCGGCTGATCGCGCTGTCATACTTCTTGTTGTTAAAATCTTCGATGACGGTTTCGACTTGCGCGCGGAAATTTTCGTCCACCCCCTGGGCGACAACACACGGGAGAGCGAAAAGCAAGGCGAGGAGAGTTGGAATGAATGTTTTCACAGGAGATCACCACTCTGCCCCAGCCGCCACGGCAATTCAATCCCCAAAAAAACGAATTCTGATTCTCTGAAAGATCCCCAAAACCGATGGAAAGGATGAGGCGCGAGAATTATTTTTGGTTTTTAAGAAAATTTTTTATGATCGTGTTGGTGGTCAACCAAGCCTCTGTTTATCAGGCTTCCCGGCCGATGGCGGTTTTTGTGCGTCCAAGAAAACCAACAATTTTTTGTCCCTCAGAAAATTTTTTTCAAAAAGGGGTTGACGTTTTTCGCCGTTTAACTATTTTCATTCTCCCGCTCGGCTCACCAGCCAAGCGGGCAACAGTTCTCACGGGCCTCAAACCTGCATGGGTTCCAAGTTCGGTTCACACCGACCAAGCAACGCCCCGCAGTCGCCCGCTGAGCAAAGTTCATTGACAGCCTGATTCTGGTTTGCCGACATGGCAAAACCCAGAACGTTTTTGAATACAGCAAGTAAACACATTCAGCAGGATGCTGAATAGTGCGTTCTTTCGTCGGTTTCGTAGTTGAAATTTGACGACCAATTCACGGTTCAAGGGTCTCACCCGCGAACCGTAGCAATGAATGTCGGATGTCGCCATCCCTTAAAAGATGACGACAAAAACTTTCTACGGAGAGTTTGATTCTGGCTCAGAACGAACGCTGGCGGCGTGGATAAGACATG
>JBBECL010000055.1:0-7124 GCA_040881805.1 Terrimicrobiaceae bacterium
TCTCCGTGTGAAAATTCCAAAAACAAATCTCAAAACGATCCTCCCCCAACACGCGAAGCGAGGCAGGCCCCCTGCGGGTCATCCTTCAAGAAAAGCCGCGGAAGGCATGATCCGTCAGACCGTGCTACCCCTGTTAACGATCCTCGCCCTCGGAACCGCCGCCCTCGCCGGTGACGTCCTCCGAGGGGGAGCAACCGCCGACCCGGCAAGACGAAACGCGGCGGCACGCGCAAGTTCGGGCGCCGAGGCGGCCGCGCAACGAGCAAAAATCGCGCAAGACCGCTTGGCCAGAACCACACAAGTGATTAACGCGCTGCGAACTGCTCAACAACGCGCAGCAAGTGCCGGCGTTGTCCCGAATGGTCTTGTGCCGGGTGGTTTGCAGGTGGGGACCGGTGCGAATGCCCGATGGATTGGTGCCCAAGCTCCCAACCAATCGGGGAATACCGTGACGGTCAAGCAAACTGCTGCCCAAGCTCTCCTGAATTGGGAAACCTTCAACATCGGTCGGGAAACCACACTAATTTTTGATCAGAGCACCGGGGGACGGGACATTGGAAAATGGATTGTCTTTAATCATGTCTTGGACCCTAGTGGAGTCCCCTCCCGCATTCTTGGTCAGATCCGAGCAGGTGGCCAAGTGTATGTCCTCAACCAAAACGGCATCATCTTTGATGGCACAAGCCAAGTAAACACCAGATCTCTTGTGGCATCGTCCTTGCCAATTAACGAGAATCTGGTGACCCGAGGTCTTCTCAATCAAAACCAGTCAAATGCGGAGTTCCTCTTCTCTAACACTTCGCAAAATGGGTTTTCCCCACCGCCTCCGCTCACTCCCGGAGGGATCATCGGGGACGTGGTTGTGAGGGCGGGAGCAAGGCTCACGGCATCGGTCTCAGACGAGGGCAGTGGAGGCCGGGTAGCCCTCATCGGTCCGAATGTGTATCAGGGCGGCACCATTTCCACGCCGAACGGACAAACCATCATCGCAGCAGGTCTTCAAGTTGGGTGGGCAGCCCACAATGCGAATGATCCGAGTTTGCGAGGATTGGATACATTTGTGGGCAGTGTTGGATCGTATGGCGGAACTGCTCGCAATACCGGAATCATCAATATTCCTGTCGGAAGTTTGACCATCACAGGAAAAACCATTGAGCAATTAGGGGCGGTTGACAGCCTGACAACCGTCACGCTGAATGGTAGAATCGACCTGCTGGCCAATTATGACTCACTGCCGAGCCGAGACTTTGATCCCAGAGTCAGCGGGGGCAGCGCACCATTCCTGCCACGCACAACAGGCCATATTCACCTTGGCCCAAACAGCGTCATGCGCATCCTGCCTGACTTGGCGAGTGATGCAACAACAGTGGGCACGACCCTGCCTCTGAGGTCACAAATCAATCTTCAGGCAAGGACTGTTCATTTCGGGCAGGGTGCGATGCTGCTTGCCCCCAATGCAACGGTCGGGATTCGTGCAGGAAACTGGGGACCCGTGAACTTAAGCAACGGAGCAGACGGCACTCCCAGAGCCGTGAGATCCTCTGAGACATTTGTTTACACTGCCGGGCAAATCTATCTTGATGCGGGTGCGGTGCTGGATGTCTCCGGCAGTTCCAACATTTTTGTGCCACTAAGCCAAAGCATTTTGGAAGTCCAATTGCGCGGAAATGAGTTGTCCGTCTCGCCGCTTCAACGAACAGCAGCAATTCGTGGTGTGAATCTGCTCATTGATATTCGCAGAAACGGAACATTTTTTGGACGGCAATGGATTGGAACTCCCTTGGGTGACGCGGCAGGCTTTGCAGACATCATCCAGCGAACAGCAGGCCAGCTCACAACGCAAGGAGGTTCGATTATGATGCAGGCCGGCCAGGCCATCATTGCAAATCAGGGCGCGGTTCTGGATGTCTCAGGAGGTTTTTCGCAGCACGAAGCCGGGCGAGTCCAAACCACGAGACTGCTGTATCAAGGCCGCTATATCATCAACATTGCTGATGCAACGCCAGATCGCCTTTATGACGGGATCTTCACCGCACAGGCCACACAAACCAGCGCCAAGTGGTCGGTCAGCCGCACCTGGAACATTCCCCTGGCACCTTTGGGGACTTACAATGATCCTGGGCATGTGGCGGGTGCAGGAGGAGGACAACTAAGCATCACCGCTCCGGGGTTGGTTCTTGATGGGGACATGATGGGACAAACCGTGGTGGGACCGCGTCAACTCAGAACCAACGCAAGTCTAAGTGAGCTTCCCGAGACGGCATCTCTGACTCTGCGATTTGAGGGTCAGCAACCCCTCACGCCTGGAAGCACAAACTTTTTCCTGACGTCCCCCGCGCCTCCATCCATCGTCTTCGGCCCGGAGAGCAGGGCATTTGGAGTTCCTGCCTTTCGTATCGATGCGTTGCAACCAATCCCTGCTTCGCGACTCGCCACCTTCAATATTCCAGCCAGCTTTTTTGAACAGACGGGTTTTGGGAGTCTGGAGATTTTGAATGATGATGGGGAGTTTTTCGTGCCTGCGGGACGCGCTATCACCCTTCCTGCCGGAACAATCCTCTCCAGCACGGGTCACAACATCGACATCCGGTCAAGCCTCATCGCCCACGGTGGAGAGCTTCGATTTGTGGCATACAATCTCTCCCCTTACCAAACTCCGATTGATCGCGCCTTAAATCCCCAGTTGCCCCAACCTCAAATTAATTCAGCTCTTGGCAGCGTGACGCTGGCCCCGGGAGTCCGACTTGATGTGTCAGGTCTGGTGGTGGACGACCGACACACGGCAAGCCGAATTCAAACCCCTCAGGGCTTTCAAATTGATGCAGGAGCCATTAGTTTAACTGGCTATAATGTGAGTGTCCCAAAAACGTCTGTTCTGGATGCGTCAGGGGGACTGGGAGTCAATGTTTTCGGGGAATACACTTATGGCAATGCAGGAAGCATCACCGTTGGTGCCGGCAACGATCTGAACTACCCCTCGGTCCTCGGAGGCAAGCTGGAGCTTGAAGGCCAACTGCTCGGCTACGCAGGTCGGGGTGCCAATGGGGGAACTCTGTCCATCAAGGCCCCACTGATTCAAGTCGGGGGTAGCCCGCTATCCGCAGACACCCTTCTTTTGCGTCCAGACTTTTTTAACACTGGTGGGTTTCAGAATTTTGTGCTGACCGGGATTGGAGCCAGAGGGCGAGCCAGCGGAGCTGACTCGGAAGCCCCCACGCCGATGATTCCTGCTGTGTATATTGCCCCAGGGGTGGTTATCGAGCCTCGTGTTGAAAGCCTTGCTTACACGCCCTTCCCCGGCCGTGGAAGGGAAGCAGGGTTGCGGCGTATTATTCGGCCACTGGGTGACCGTCCTCCCGTTTCGATTTCTCTTCTGTCTTCAGCCATACGTAATGACTTTTTTGACCCCGCGGCATTGGAACCTGCTGGTCGACTTTTGGTTGTCCGGGGCGACATCTTGCTCTCCGAACGGGCAAAAATCATCACGGAACCAGGCGGCGATCTGACTTTGCAAGGCTCCACAGTGACAGTTTTAGGGGAACTGACTGCACCGGGCGGAACCATCACGCTCGCAGGTGCTGGATCATTTCCGCAGAATAGCTTCAACCAAGAGTTGGCAACAAATGCATTCACGACCGTTCATATCGGACCTCGTGCGAGGATTTCCGCAGCCGGAACGGCAGCCTATTACCCCGACCCTTTTGGGCGCAGGGTAGGAGAAGTCTTTGATGGCGGCAGTATCTTGATCTCTGGAAACATTGTCGCGGAGGCCGGAGCCATTTTTGATGTGTCGGGGGCGTCGGGGGTCTTTGACTTTCACCCATCCCGATTCGCCATCGGCATGGAAACCAGAGTGCCGCAAAACTCGGGCCTCAATTCGATGCCATACGCACTGCGCACGATCCCATTCCAAGTTGATAGCAATGGAGGACTCATTTCGTTGGCGGGTTCACAAATGCTCTACAGCGATGCCACTCTCCTTGGGAGAGCCGGTGGTGAGACGGCCCTTGGCGGAACTCTCTCCGTTTCCTCTGGACGGTTTTATGAAGCAAATTCCGCGAGGTCCACTGCAGATATCAATATGATTGTCACCCAAGGGGGTGTGGCATTGAACGGACCAGGCCGTCTCGGAATCGGGCGGCCCGTGAGGGATTCCGGCGGAACGATCCGGCCGGGGGATGGTTATTTTGCAGCCAACATATTTTTGGAAGGTGGCTTTGATTCCCTGGACTTGAATTTTTATTATGATGAAAACGCAGCTTTGGTCGCGCAAGCCGGGAACATCCGATTCGATGGGAATGTGAATATTACCGCGCGTGGATTCCTTCGGGTCGCCGGGGGGGGCGTTCTCCAAGGTGATGGTCTCGTGCGACTGGCCGCGCCTTATGTGGCCGTAGGTCAGGAATTCCGCCCGCCTCTGAATCCAGGTGACGTGTTTGTGCCTTATCGCCGCTTCGATGTGGCAACGGGCCAGACAGTGCAAGATTTTGTGACACCTACCTTCGGCGCTGGGGAGTTGTCCATCTCCGCGTCCTTGCTGGATGTCGGAACGGTTGTTCTCAAAAACTTTGGGAGTGCCACATTGGCAGCCCGAGGAGGCGATATTCGAGGAAGTGGATCTTTCAATATTGCCGGAAATTTGAATCTCGAGGCCGCACAAATTTATCCTGTCACTCTGTCTCGATTCAGCATTTTTGCCTATGACAGTGCAGGAGGACCGGGAACAATCACCATCCGACGATCAGGTAATGCCCAAGCCCCTCTTTCTGCAGGTGGCACTCTTAGGCTCTACGCTTCTGAGATTGATCAAGGAGGGGTTCTCCTTGCGCCCTTCGGCTCCATTGTTCTTGGATGGGATGGGACGGACGACGACCTCTCGACGGCCGGGCTAAATCAGCCCACCAACTCGGTCGTAGGAACAGCTCTGCCAATTCCAGTCGCTCAAGATGTGATTTTGCGGGGCAATAGCATCACTTCAGTTGCAGGCATTGATTTTGGCAGCAACACCCCTCTCCTTGTGCCGTACGGATTGAGTCCAGATGGTGTTTCTGTCTTCGACCCAAGCGGAGTGAACTTCACAGCACGCGGGCTTCTTGAGAAGCGCATTGTTGTCGCTGGAAACAACGTCGTCACCGAAGGCGGCTCGGTTATTGATCTTCGTGGCGGCGGCGAGCTCTTTTCGTATCGTTGGATCCAAGGCACCGGAGGACCCGTGGATCTCTTGGGAACGGCAAGCCAACAGTGGAGTTCTGCCGCAAATTACCAAACAGGGGATCTGGTTCTTTTTAATGGCGTCACTTACTCCGCCAGGATCGGAATTTCGCCTTCCGCTTTTGCTTTTAATCAAGGACCCACTCCGGGAGTCAATCGGTATTGGACGGAAGTTGCCGAGTCCTACGCCATCGTTCCAGGATTTAACTCTAACTTTGCCCCCTACGCTCCATTCAACACGGGAATCCGTGCTGCCTCTCTTGGCGGAGATCCGGGCTACGTGAGCAACAGCTTGCGGCTTGGAGACAGAATCTTTTTGGACGGAGGCTCTGGTTTGCCGGAAGGAAATTACACGCTCCTTCCCCGCCGATATGCCCTTCTACCGGGTGCTTATCTGGTTACTCCGCAAAACACCGGACCTTATGGGGTTTACAACGTGCCCGAGGGATCGACATTTCTCACAGGGTTTCGCTTTAATTCTCTCAATTCTCCAAGGTCCCAATCCGCGCTCCGCAGTCGATTTGAAGTCGCTCCACCAGATGTCGTGGCAGGAAGGGCGCAATACGAAACTTATAACATCAGCGATTTCCTCAAGCAGGCCGCTATCGATCTTGATCTTGACCAAGTTCAACGTCTTCCCGAGGACTCCGGCTATTTGCTGTTAAGCGGCAATGCCGCCATGTCTCTCGCAGGTCGAGTGCTCTCCACACCTTTGGGCTCTGGCCGGGGATCGATGATTGATATTGCAAGTTTTGCTGACATTACCATCACCGATGATGGCACAGCAGGATTTGGAACCGTTGCTCTGAATGCCGGCATTCTTTCTTCTTACGGAGCAGAGAGTTTGGTCATTGGTGGCATCAGGAGGGCGGGCACATCCGGCACATTTTTGGAAGTAAGAACTCAAAATATCCTGGTGGATAATCCGAACTCACCTCTGCAGGGCAGTGATATCACGCTTGTGGCCAGAACGACTTTGGAGTTGGCCGCAGGCTCCATCATTCAGGCCGGCCGAGGCGGCGGAGGCGAAGATTATTCCATTGAAGGGGACGGGGTCGCCATCCGAGTCAGTGGCTCAGAAAATGCCCGCATCAATCGAACCGGAATCAGCAATTCCCCAACACCTCTCTTAACAATCGGTGCGGGATCCCTCCTCTCAGGCTCTGGGGTGACCCTCGATTCCAGTTATGGTTTCGCACTAGACCCCACTGCCTTGGTGAACGGTCAGGCTCTAACTTTCGGCGCTGGCCAAATAGGAATTCTTTTGGATGGTTTGGTTCCCCTGACTGGACAAATCGATTTGACGCGCCCTCAGTTGGCGATTGGGGAGAATGTGCTCGCCCAGATTGCAGTCGCTAACTCTCTCAGTTTGATCGCTTATCAGAACACGATTGATCTTTACGGTCCCGGAATTCTGGGGAATGAGGGGCTGATGTTGTTGAGTCTCCAGGCAGGAGAAATTCGAGGATTTAATCAGGGAGTTGGCACTTCAACTCTCACGGCTGCAGAAATTGAAATTTCCAATCCCCGCAACATTGCCTCGTCCGGCATTGTTTCGCCGCCATCCGGCTCCTTAGTGTTGAATTCTCAACTCACGCGGATCGGAACAGGCGAAAACAGAATCACTGGTTACACGGATGTGATCATCAATGCGTCCGGGGGCTTGGTGTTTTCTGGCGTAGGCGCTCTCCGAGCCCAAGAGAATATTGTGGCGAACTCGCCGCTCATCACAACAGATCAAGGTGCCAACCAAAACTTGATTGCTGGTGGGAGTTTGCAACTCAACAAAACCGCCGGTCCCGCAACCGTGACGGGAGGGTTTGGGGGCATTCTAAACCTTCAGGGGACTAGCGTGGTGGCCTTGACTGATATTCTTCTCCCTGGGGGATTAATTGATGTTCGAGCCATTGGGG
>JBBECL010000056.1:0-7097 GCA_040881805.1 Terrimicrobiaceae bacterium
AGTTTCCGGTCCAAAGACCGGCCGTGGCGGGTCAGGGCAGTGCGGAGGTTTTAAACATAAAAAAACCGGCCCCCCGGCACCAACCATCCAGTATGAGGAAAAACAAACCATGAAACTCACCCTCAGACGAATCACCGCCTCCCTGCTCGCTCCCCTGGCCACGCTGCACGCCGCCACGCCCCCCAACATTCTTTGGCTCACAGCCGAGGATCATGGTCCTCATCTCGGCTGTTATGGCGATCCGGATGCGATCACGCCGAACCTTGATGCCTTCGCGAAGCAGGCGCTGCTCTACACCCGCGCCTCTTCCAACGCGCCGATCTGCGCGCCCGCCCGCACCACGTTGATTGCCGGCGTCCATGCGCCGTCGCTCGGCGCGCACCACATGCGCTTGAGGGTGACTGCTCCGGACTGGCTGGAACTCATTCCCGAACTGCTCCGCAAAGAGGGTTACTACTGCACCAACAATGACAAAACGGACTACAATTTCACGGGCGACCACACCAAACTCTGGGACGAATCCTCACAAACCGCGCACTATCGCAACCGGCCCGAAGGAGCGCCCTTCTTCGCTGTTTTCAACTCCATGATCACCCACGAATCGGGATTACGCACCGAAAATCCGGATCCCATCCACGATCCCGCGAGAATCATCGTTCCCCCCTACCATCCCGACATCCCCGAGGTGCGCAAGGATTGGGCCCAATACCACGACCGGATCACGCAAATGGACCGATGGGTCGGCGAACAACTTGCCGAACTCGAGAAGGCCGGGCTCGCCGAAGATACCATCGTCTTCTTTTTTTCCGATCACGGATCAGGCATGCCCCGCTCCAAGCGCTACGCAGGTTGGTCCGGCCTGCACGTCCCGCTGCTGGTCCGCATCCCGGAAAAATTCCGTCACCTGCGGCCCGCCGGTTACGAGGCGGGAGGGCGCAGCGACCGGCTCGTCAGCTTTGTGGATTTCGCACCCACTCTGCTCTCGCTCCTGGGCAGGGAAGCCCTCCCATGGCACACTGGCAGCGCATTCCTGGGCACCCACACACGCCCTGCGCCGACCCATTCCTTCGGCTACGTCGGCCGCGCCGACGAACGACCGGATGAATCCCGTTCTGCAACCGACGGCCGCTTCCTCTATCTCCGCAATCTGATGCCCCATGTCGCGCTCAACAAGGGCTTGAGATATCAGATGCAAACGCCAACCACCCGCCTCTGGCGGGAGCTATTCCATGCGGGCAAACTCAACGAGGTCCGATCCTTATGCCGCACTTGAGGCTCTCGACGCCATTTCCCGCCTTGACACACTCGATGACCGCCATGTCGAGACCCTTCGTAAATTGAATACTGTTCCCGCACCGGATTGGCCCGGCCAGAGGAGACCCTACGTGGCAGACCTCAAAGCCGCTGTGATCAAACAATTCCAGCCCGCCGTGCCCGACAAGGAATAAACCAGGGGGTTCTTCGCTGTCTCGGGCAGATAAACCCACATGCCGCAATTGGATCCACCATGAAGGCCATGAGGAGCATGAAGATAAGAGAGTTATGAGGAGGACTGCTATCGAATCAGGCTCACCCAATAGGTGAGTTGGAAGCGCTGTCTTTCCATGACACTACAATAAAAAACTCCTGAGCCCATCCTTCAGGCGCTTGGCATTGAAATTGAAGTCGATTCCAACAGGCCGGGACCGAGCGTGCGGTGAACCTCAATCGTGCAGCCGATCACATGATGAGACAAATCGGAGAAATCCCTGCGAAAGTTCAGCCAACAAGGGCAGTCAGGAAAATCAATTTTCTGTGCCACCCCTTCATGTCCTTCACACTCTTCATGGTAAATTCTGGATTTCGGGATGCGGGGCGCGCCCCGCATTCCGAAATGGCGGGTGCTTGACTCTCATCCCCCGATCTGGCACCGTCCGGGCATGGAACCACCCGCTTCCAGCCTCAAACTCCGGGCCAACACCCCGAGGGGCCGAAAGCGATTTCCTATCAACTCAACTGCTTTGAAACCCCTTGCCAAAATCTAGATTTGTAGCCGGCTCCTGCTTGAAAAAATATTACCATGGGAAAAAATGCTAAACGTTATTTGGATGTTGATCCTTGGATAATCAGAGAGGGCGGCTTTCACGCGGACCGGGCCGAGGTCAGTGAATCGATCTTCTCCCTGGCCAATGAGTTTGCCGGGGTTCGGGGCGCTTTTGATGAGGGATACTCCGGTCCCGCCATGCCGGGGTTTTACTTCAACGGCATCTACGAGAGCGGGGAGCACAAATATTCCACAAAGTTCAAGGGTTTTGCAGAGCGCTGGACCTACATGGTGAATGCCGTCGATTGGCTCTACACGCGCATCGCGCTCGACGGGGAGCAATTGGATCTGGCAAAATGTCGCTTCGGGGATTTCGTCCGGCAAGTTGATATGCGGCGCGGCATTTTGGAGCGCTCTTTCACTTGGGAAACACTGTCGGGCAAGAAATTGAGGCTGATCTTTGAGCGCTTTCTCTCCATGGCGGATCAGCGCACAGGTGTGCAGCGCATCAGGCTCCAACCCATCAACTTCAGCGGAGATGTCGAGCTAACCTGCGGTCTTGATTTCGGGACACTCTACCACCTGCGGGGCACTCGTCCGTGGAGTCTGGAGCGACAGGATGCCAGAGATGGCTGGATGGCCGCGCTCGGATGCACCGCATCGAGCGGGCACCGCGTTTTTGCGTCTTTCCGCCTGAACCGGGAGGGTGAAGCATTCGCCGAAGGCCAGCTCATCGGGCAGCGATTGCGCCTGAAGGTGACCCCGGAGGAGGAGACCGTGGTGGAAAAACTGGTGGTTTTCCACACCGAAAAAAACACCGCCTTGGAGCTTGATACCGTTTGGGACACCGGCTTGTCCGAATGCACTGCCCGTCAATCGTTGAGCGTGATCGATGCGACGGCCTCGCACATGGCTTACTGGGCCGACGTATGGAATCATTTGGATTTGGTGATCGAGGGTGATGATGAGAACCAGCAGGGATTCCGCTACTGCATTTTTCACCTCCACCAAACCTATCACGGCGCGGATGCGCGTTTCAATGTCGGGGCAAAGGGCCTCACGGGCGAACATTATTGGGGTGTGACATGGTGGGACACGGAAACCTATTGCCTGCCCTTTTATCTTTTCAACAATCGCCGCGCGGCAAAAAACCTGATCGAGTACCGGTATCGGACGCTTGACGGGGCGAGGGCTCGGGCCGGTGATTTCCATCTCCCCGGTGCCCGCTATCCCATGTGCACCATTGATGGTGAAGAGGTGTGCGACGTCTGGCAACATGGGGATTTGGAGATCCACGTTTCCGCTGCTGTTGCCTACGGGGTCTGGAAATACGCTCACATCACCAAAGACGAATCCTTTTTGTTCGAGAAGGGAGCGGAAATGCTGGTGGAGATTTCCCGGTTCTACGCCGCACGCGGCGGATGGGGGCAACAGACCGGCAAGTTTGGCTTCTGGGGGGTCATGGGCGCGGATGAAATGCATACCATGGTCAACAACAATGCCTACACCAACTTCATGGCCCGGAAATCCCTCGAATGGACCCTCCGCACGCTCGATGAAATGGAGCGGTTGCAACCGGAGCGTTTCCGCCAACTGGCAGCACGCACCGGATTGAAAGATGAGGAACGGATGGATTGGAGGCTCAAAGCCGGGGCCATGGAGGATATGTGGGACGAGGGCAGCGGCTTGTATGAACAACACGAGGGTTTTTTCAATCTGCCGCACATCGATTACTCCATGATTCCGGACGAGCAGTTCCCGGTCCAAAAAAAATGGCCTTATGTGGATTTGTTCCGCTTCGACCTCATCAAGCAGCCGGACGTCCTGCTCTTTTTCTTTCTATTCGCAAACGAATTCGACCGGGAAAGCCTGCGGCGAAACTTCGATTACTACGAGCCGCGCTGCTCTCATGAATCCTCTCTATCGCCGGCCGTGCACTCGATCCTGGCGGCGCGGCTGGGTGATCTCGACAAGGCATTCAACTACGCGCACTACGCCTCGCGCCTTGATCTTGACGATTACAACAACAACACTTCCGAGGGCTTGCATGTCACCTCCATGGCAGGCACATGGATGAATCTTGTCTATGGGTTCGGAGGTTTGGAATCCGATGGTCCCTGCCTGCGATTTTCTCCTTCCTGTCCCCCGTCCTGGCGGAGTTTCTCGTTCCGTTTGGTCGTCGGGGAGGAAATGCTTCTCCAGGTCGAGATATCCCCGACAACCGTCCGTTTTACTCTGCTTGAGGGAAATTCCTTTTCCATTGAAGTCTACGGGCAACCCGTGACCGTAACACGGGAGGGAGTGGCGTTCCCCATTCCCGCGCTTTCCCTTGAAGCCGTGATTTTTGATCTCGATGGGGTCATTGTTTCAACCGATGAGTGTCATTATCGGGCTTGGAAGCGCATGGCCGGGGAAGAGGGAATCGATTTCAACGCGGCCGACAATGAGCGATGCCGGGGAGTCAGCCGCATGGAGAGCCTTGATGTGGTGCTCGAAAAATCTTCACGCTCTTACACGTTGGCAGAAAAAGAGTGCCTGGCCACACGCAAAAATGAATATTATGGCGAATTGCTTGCCTCGATCGGTCCTGCGGACATTCTCCCGGGCGTCATGGAATTTATCGATGATTTACGCACTGCTGGCATCAAGATCGCCATTGGATCCAGCAGCCGGAATGCCCGAAAAATTCTGCAACAAATCGGGTTGTTGAAAGACTTTGATGCCGTCGTGGGTGGCAACGACATCGAGCGATCAAAGCCCGCACCCGACGTCTTTCTCAAAGCAGCGGAAAAGCTGGGAGCGCCCCCTGCCTGCTGCTTGGTGGTTGAAGATGCCGCAGCCGGCGTGGAAGCAGCCGTGGCGGCTGGGATGCGCTGCCTGGCAGTTGGCTCCGCGGCTGATCATCCGTCCGCACACTATCGCGCCCGGGGGTTGCATGCAGTGCGTCCTGCCAACCTTGGGTTCCACACAACCTGACGTCTCAAACCAGAGCTCGTAGAACTCCGTTTTTCAGACGGATAAATGGATGTCCGCATGGAAACAAATTGAAAAGTTCTGGTTTCAAAAATAAAACCACAAAAACAGGTTTTGTCTCCAAATTTGTAACACATTCAAACACAGAGATTTATTAGACACTTATCGAACTCAATCTTGCGGATGAATGATTTTATTAATCCTTGAATCCTCCCGCGACAGCTCGTTTCCATCTCCAAGGTATGATGCACGCTCATGCGGGAACCATGCACCATTCATCCGACCAATGCAGGCCGCGACAACGAGCCGGTGTTCACGGAAAACCGGGCACCCCGGCAGCGCCGGGGTGAGCCTTGGCAGCTCGGATTTCTAGCCCGCCAGCCCTCCGAACCCGCCATTTC
The DNA here is from genome assembly GCA_040881805.1 of Terrimicrobiaceae bacterium. Lineage (GTDB taxonomy): Bacteria > Verrucomicrobiota > Verrucomicrobiia > Chthoniobacterales > Terrimicrobiaceae > JAJTZA01. Next base: position 5,398 of record JBBECL010000056.1, read on the forward strand.
GGGATGCGGGGCGCGCCCCGCATTCCGAAATGGCAGGTGCTTGACGCGCTTTCTTTTTGATATTGTTTGCAAGTCACTCCAATGGAGGAGGATCAAAGAGATATTGATTTCATGAAGATGGCTACATCTTTACCCTGAGAGCGTCGAGGATTCTTTGCTGGTCGGCTTGTGGAGTGGTGACTTTCTGGAACTCCACCCCGGCCATCACGAGGTTTTCCCGTCGGATTGCACAGAGACGTTCGATCACATTGCGCATGGTCCACTGTCGGTGCTTGTGGGTTCCGTCGGAGGCAAAGAAGCCTTGCAGTCGCACGTTGGCGTGCCATTGGAGGTAATAGGCCAAGGTGCAGAGGAACACATGGCTGCGGATGCGATCATCGGTTTTGTGATAAACCGGGCGCACCTCCAATTGCACGGTCTTGAGATTACGGAACGCCCGTTCGACGAGTTCGAGGCTTTTATATGAGGCGACAACCTCGGCAGCGGGCATCATTTCTTTGGTCACCTCGGAGTGGATGATATAGCAGCCATCAAAGAGGGCTTCGGCGGCAATTTTTTCCTCGTCGAATCTCCACATCAATCGTCCCTGCTGCACTTCCCAGGCTACGAACTTGCCCATTTTGTATTGTTGGAGAACCCGACCGACTCGCGATCCGATGAGGCCTTCTTTGGCTCGGCGCTTGGAATTTGCAATTTTTTCCAACCCCTCGCGCGTGCATTGGAGAAGGCGCTGGCGGGTGGCGGTTTCCCGCTGGGCACTTTTCGGATTCCGGCACAAGCAATAGCGGCGGGCCGGGTTTTCCGGATCCAAAACTTCCACGATTTCTTTCTCATCGAAAAGATCCGCGCTGATCACCTTGCGTTCCACCAGCGCGAAGATTTCCGGATGGGTCAAAGCCGAAATCGTATGCAAGCCCTTCACTCCCTTGATTTTCTCTGCCACGCTGCGAGTGACCATTCCCCGGTCACCCACGAAAATGACATCCTTCAGGCCATACTCGCTCTGGAGTTCCGCGATTTTCTCGGGAACCGTGGAAGCATCTTTTGTGTTGCCGGCAAAGACTTCCACTCCGATCGGACATCCTTCCTTACTGCAAAGCAGACCAATGACCATCTGCTCATGTCCTCGCTTCCCATCGCGGTTGTAACCGAAAGCCACGATCTCGCTTTGCTCGTAAGTTCCCTCGAAATAACTGCTGGTGATGTCGTAAAGAACAAGATGACCATCTTGAAGATGCCTTGAGGCTAAGGTGCGCTGGATGGCTTTCTGGCGATCCAGTAAGCGATCCATCGACTTGTAGCAATGCTCTTCGACATCGACTTCGCCCTCAACCCCACAGAGTTCCCAGAGTGCGGTGTTCTTAGCCTGGTTGGATAGCGCGAGCTTGCTGCCAGCATAGACGATGCGCCCAACAATCATCGCCAGACAGTCCTGCACCCAAGGTTCCTTGCGCGAGTAGATGGCGCGGTCCAACCCGAGTTCCTTGGCCAGTTCCAAAAAACAAAAACTCGCACCGTATTCCTTGGAGCCCAGACTTTTCAAATCCTCTGGGGAGCCTTTGGGAACGACATCGCCACGGAAGGCCGCTTGAAGGAGTTTGAGCTGAGCGAGAGGAAGTCCAGTGAGTCGCCCATGGGTGGAGTGTTTGACTTTTCCGTTTTCGCGGAAAGAGGAGCGAATGATGCCGACGGGAGATCGG
>JBBECL010000057.1:0-7074 GCA_040881805.1 Terrimicrobiaceae bacterium
CGGCGTGAGGGCGGGATTAAAGCGCGTGGGGTCGGCCAATTTCTTTTGCAGGGCAAGGGCCGGTCCATAGGTGGGATTGTAGCGGTCTTCGAGGATCAGATTGACCGTCGTGGTGGCATCCTGGAGACGGCCTTCGGAGATCCGCTGCTCCGCGAGGAGAACGGCGGCTTTCGAGAGACCATCCAACGCGGTTTGGCGTGTCACCGTGACCGCAGATCCGCCGGACGGGAGGACATCGACAGCGCTTTTGAAGTAGGAGAAGGCGCTTTCGTAATCACGCTGCGCCAGAGCCTCATTGCCTTTGACAATGGCTTTTTCGGCGTGCTGGGCCATCACTTCCTGACGTCGAATTTCTTGGTCGGCCAGGCGCTGGGCGTTTGAGGCTTGAGCGTGGGATGGTGAGGTGTGTAACAGGCCAATTGCCAAGGCGGTAAAAAACATGCGGGGCTTCATAGTCATTTCAAAAATTGAGCTCCCAAGTTTATCGTTGCGCAACGAACGACACGTGGGACTACGTAGGCGGTTAAGGCTGGCATTGTGAATAAATGGGGTTATCGGTTCAGCTTGGGTATCTTAAATTGCTCTCCGCTAGCAACATCCTGTATTACGGCTTCCTGCTCGGAAATGTCAATAAGTTTGTATTTGCGGTCCTGTTCGGGCTCGAGGCTGAAATCATCGTCCTTCTTGACCTTGAATTTGGCGTTGTTCAGCAAATAAACAAAGTCCGCAAAAGAAGTGGGGTCATTGGACTCCTGATTCTGGACCAACACCAACTTCTGACCGGTTTGTGTGTTTTCGATGGTGAGTTCCGAGATGTCACGTTCGATTTCGTCGCGCATTTCTGATTTTTTTTCGTAGGTCAGCACTTTGTAAGGCGAACCCTCGATGGTGTCACCCAGCTGGAGGAATTGGGTCCGGCTTTTGAGATCTTTGGAATTGATGGTGAAGGTCTGCCCTTCATCGGGGGAGCCTGTGAAGATCAGGCGGAAAGGAACGGCAATAAATTTCTCCAACCTCAGTTTGGTGTAGTATGGCGGGGTGGAACTTTTTTGAGCCGGGTCGGTTCCCGCCTGGTATTCTTCCAAGTTTGAGAAGCCGTCGTTGTCAGGGTCCTGGTCCTTGACGCTGCTGTCAGCGTAGTCGAGATCATATTTGATGAGCCAGGCGTTGGGAATTGGAGGATGAAGCGGTTCACCGCCTTCGAGGGGATCCACCAGCAGCCCGTCTTTAAGAACATACGGGCGTGAAACAAAAAGCGAACCATCATAAACCCCCCACTCTGACGGTTTGGAGACCATGACCGCCGCTTCATCGACTTTCTCAACAGCTGGGGGCTGGATGGTATTGTCAGCGGGTTTGGCGCTATCGCGGCCTGCGAAGGATTCCGGGAGGCTGTTGACGCTTGCGATGACGAGGCCTGCGCTGGCGAGGGCAATCACTGCGGCAGCGATCAATGAGGCTTTGTCGTAATGTTCTTTGAGCCAGTCCATGGTGGGGTCAGGGTGCTGCGGGTGGGTTGGCGGGGGGGGTCCCCGCAGGGGCTGAGGCTGGCACCGGGAAATGAATGATTTCAAGGGCTGCCTTCACTTGAAGGACTTCCCGGCCGAGGAGAACATTGAGGCTGGTGGCTTCCGCTGAAGGGGATCCCGTGGATTCAAACAGCGATGGTGAGGCCGGGGCATCCGCTGCGGCGGCGACGGGGGGACCCTCCGTCTTTGAGTTTGTGATGGCCAGGGACCGAATAATCAGGAATTGGGGATTCTTGAGCAGGTTATTGAGGGCGATGCGGAATTTGCCTTGTTCCGCGGTGAAGGCGACCACGAAGGGTTGCACTTCCAAGGCGGCCTTGGGCTCTTCTTTGGTGGCACCGGCGGGCGGGGTTGCCGCTCCGGATTCAACGCGGAGCGGGGTGCGCTCCAAGGAGTCGATGGATTTCACACCGGGATTTTCCGGGTTGGGGCCGATGAAATCCTCGATGATGCGGGTGATGATGGTGAGTTGCCGGGCAAGTTCTGGCGCAGCTTTTTCGGAGGGCAGGTTGTCCTTGTATTCGTTGAACCCGAGGTAAAATCCTTCGGGGAGTTCGACCTTGGCGGCATCGGCCCGGGAAACAACCGCGTTCACTGTGCTGCGAAGGGTGTCTTGGAACTGCTGGGGAGAGACTCCCTCTTCTTTGGGAACCTGCAAGGTGCCGAGCTGGGATTTCAGGCCGGCCAGTCTTGCCTGGTATCCATCGCGAAGAGCCTCCGCACTTTTGATGTTTGCTTCGTTGGGAAACGGAATTTTGTTTTGGAGGCCCTGGAGTTTTTGGACAGCTTGCGTGTAAGCAGCCATGGTTTCCTGATAAGTGGTCATGGCCCCGTTGGCAAAAAATGCCAACACACCACAACCTATAACAACAATCACGATGACTGCGGCGATGAAGGGATTTTCTTTGAGAGCGTTCATGGCAGCAGGATCGGGTTGGCCAGCGGGAGGACGATGGTGTAGCTGTAGGCCCAGCTTTGTCCATCGGGAGTGGTGCGCTGGGTCACAACCTTGGAGTTGGCTTCAATTTTGAAGAGCGGAGATTTTTGCAAGCGTTCCACGAATTGATCGATGATCCTCGCCTCGTTCTCATTGGGCGGGTTCGACAAATAGAGGCCGGTGATTTCCAAGGCATCAATCGCAGGGGGTCCCGACGGGGCTGCAGGTTGACCGGGTTTGGGGGGAGCTGAGGTTGTGGCTGCCGGTGTGGCCGCGGGTTTTCCGCCGATGGGAACCGGTTTTCCTCCGGAGAGCGGTGAAAGGCCCGTGATCCAAATAAAACGCGGGGGGAGGTGTTTCCCCAGCTCATCCAGAATGGCAGACCAAGCCGTGCGTTCAGACACCGCGAGAAGCAAAGGCCCGGCGGACGTTTCGAGCGATTTTTTCTCCGCATTCAGAGCATCAAATTTTGTGGCAAAACCTTCCAACCCGGCGGCCAGGGCATTCGCCTCGTCCAACTTCTGTCGGGCAATTTCCGTGGCCTTCGTGAAATAGGCATACCAAATTCCCACGGCGGCAAGGAGGCAAACGGCCGACAAGGCGAGAAACGGCTTGCGTTTGGCGATGTCCTGCTCCCGAACAAGCTCTTTCGGGCGAAGGTTGATTTCGACCGGGCTGCTTCCGGCTTGGCGGAGGGCCGCCCCCACAAGCTCACCCATGATGTGGGCTTTTCCTGCCACCGTGTCGGCAAGGGTTTGCGAGGAGACCGCAACATTCCTGAGGGCATTAAAATGCTCGATGGGGATCTGAAGTTTTTCCGAGAAAAATTCCACCATGTATTGCATGGAGACCGTGCCGCCGCTGAGATAAGCCCGGACCGGCGCACTGCCCGCTTGGGATTGCCGGTAGAAACTGATCGATCGTGCGATTTCCGCGTGCAGACGCGTCATGGTGTTTCTAACGACCTTGGAAATTTTTGCCACGGTGGGGTCGGAAGGCTCTTCGTAAGCTCCTCCCAGGCCGACAAATCCTTTTTCAATTTTTAGCCGTTCGGCCAGGGTGATATCCTGTTTGAATTCTTTGGCCACGGCGGCGCTGATGCTGTTTCCACCGACGGGGATGGTGCGACTGAACAGCCGCTGTCCCTCGATAAAAATCAAATTGGTGGTGCGGGAACCGACATCGACGAGCAGCGAGCAGCCGGGGAGATCCGCGTAGTTGAAGCGAAAGGCATTATAAATGGCGACCGGGGAGGCATCGATCGTTGAGATGCGCAGGCCACCCTTGGCGACGGATGCCACAGTTTCGGAGAGTTGGTCGGCTTTGATGGCCACCAAGGCCACATCCCAAGACCCGTCGCGGGACGCACCCATGATTTGGTGATCCCAAACCACCTCATCGATGGGAAAAGGCACGTTTTGCTGGGCCTCGAACCCAATGATTTGCTCGACGTCATCAGCCGTCGATCCGGGAAGTTTGACAAAGCGGGAAAACACCGACTGCGAGGGGAGGGTCACCGCCGCCAGGGATTTGGCCGGCAGCGAGAGTTTGGCGCGAAGTTCGGCAACGGCCGCTTCCAATTGGGCTGGCCGGGTTGCGTCGGCCGCAGGATCAACGATCAGTTCCACACTGCCCGTGTTGTGGAGGGTGAGCCCGCCATTTGCGGAGGTGTGGAACTCGGCAAGACTCACGGTCTGCATTCCAAGATTCAGAGCAAATATTCGAGAGGGAGCGGCCATGGATCGTCGGGAAAGGCTGGTGGTGGTTATTGTCCCGCGCCGCGGCCTTTCACCGCTTCAAAATAATCCCATGCGAGGTGGGCAAAGGGGGTTTCCGATTTGTTCAAAACGTATCCTTGGGTCTGTTGATAGGTGGTCCACCATTGCCCCTTGCCGGAGGTGGAGCTTTCCGCAACCACTTGGCCCGCCTTGGTGATGGTGACCCCGACGCCCGAGACCGCTTGGTTGGCGGTGTTGGGAATTTTGCCCGCGAAGAACCGCTCCAGACTTCTGGGGGCCACATACATCACGGATTTCAATCCTTTTCCCTGCCCCACATTCACATGGTTGACGGAGCCAACAAGCAGGGCCCCCTGCGGGAAATCTTTGCTCTTGTTGTTCAGCAAAATGTAATAATTCACGGTGAGGTCATCCAAGTAGAGTGGCTCGGGTGTCCTCGGAGTCCAGTCGAAGGTGACTTCAACTTCCAGCCAGGACGACGGACGTGTCACTTTTTTGTCGTATCCGCTTCCCGACATCTTCGGTGATTCTTGGAGCGCAAAATCGATTTTCGAAACATTGAACTCTTGGGCTTGCGTTGCGAGGGGCCAAAGCAATGTAACAAGCGCGATGGGAAACCATTTCAAGGGAGACATAACGATTGGATCATTAACGAGATTAAGCAAAAGGACAATATCAAATTACTTCAACATTTTGTTGCGGAAAAATTCGATGGTCAAACGAATCCCCTCGTCGAATTGCACATGAGGCTCCCAACCGAGAATGGCGCGCGCGCGGGTGATGTCGGGTTGGCGGACTTTCGGGTCATCGACGGGAAGGGGTTTGTGTTCGATCGGGCTCTCGGATCCGATGATCCGGCGGATTTCCTCGGCAAACTGAAGGATCGTCATTTCCGTGGGATTTCCAATATTCACGGGCTCGTGGTAGCTGCTCATCATGAGCCGGTAGATGCCGTCAATCAGATCGGACACATAACAAAAGCTGCGGGTCTGGCTTCCGTCCCCAAAAATGGTGAGGGGTTCGCCGGACAGGGCCTGGCTGATGATGGCCGGGACGACGCGTCCGTCATTGAGCCTCATCCGCGGTCCGTAGGTATTGAAGATCCGGACAATTTTGGTGTTGAGGTTGTGGTAGCGGTGGTAGGCCATGGTGATCGCCTCGGCGAAGCGTTTGGCTTCGTCATAGACGCCGCGGGGCCCGATGGGATTCACATTGCCCCAGTAGTCCTCATTTTGGGGATGGACGAGGGGATCCCCGTAACACTCCGAGGTCGATGCGAGGAGGAACGCCGCGCCCTTGGCTTTGGCGAGGCCGAGGCCGTTGTGGGTGCCGAGGGATCCCACCTTGAGGGTTGGAATCGGGAAATTCAAATAATCAATCGGGCTGGCCGGGCTGGCGAAGTGCCAGAAAAAATCAACCTCGCCGGGGATAAAAATATAATCGGTCACGTCGTGGCAGATGAACCGGTAGTCGGGATTGCCGGAGAGGTGTTCGATGTTGGCCACACTGCCGGTGATGAGGTCATCAATGGCAATCACGCGGTGTCCTTCTTTAAGAAGCCGGTCGGTGAGATGGGAACCAAGGAAGCCAGCGCCTCCGGTGACGACGCTGGTGGGTTTGTGTGGTGAGTTTGCCATAAAGAGAAAGGTGTGATCTATCTTGTGCTGTGGGTTTTGGCGAGAAGTTCGTATGGAAAAAACGAGGTCACCCCGCCTGCGGACGCATGTGGGGAAAGAGAATCACATCGCGGATGCTCTCCGCACCGGTGAGCATCATAACCAGCCGGTCGATGCCAATGCCGATCCCGCCCGCGGGCGGCATCCCGTATTCCAAAGAGAGCAAAAAATCCGAGTCGATCTTTTGGATTTCTCCGCCGCTTTGTTCTTCCAGACGATGACGCTGCACGTCGGGGTCATTGAGTTCCGAATAACCGGGCGAGATTTCCTGGCCATTGATCACCAGTTCATAAACATCGACGACCGAGGAATTGGCGGAATTCAATTTGGCGAGGGGCACAAGTTCCTTCGGGCAATGGGTCACAAACAGCGGGTTGATTGATTTTTCTTCCACCAGCTTTTCGAAGATGTGCTGGGTGACCTCGTAATCGGCGGTGCAGCCGGAGACATCGATTCCGAGATCGTGCGCGCGGCTGCGGCGTTGATCGGGCGAGAGCCCGCCCCACCCCGGCACAGCCTCTTCCACAAGGTCGGCGTAGGCAGCCCGTTTCCATGGGCGCGACAGGTCGATGGTTTTGGTCAGTTCGCCATCGGCATTCCGGTGTTCGATCACGAGGGATCCGCAGACTGTCCCGGCAACCGTACAGACCATCTCCTCGACCATGGCGGCCATCATTTCAAAATCCGCAAAGGCCCAATACGCCTCCAACATGGTGAACTCGGGATTGTGCCTGCGCGAGAGACCCTCGTTGCGGAAGTTCCGGTTCAACTCAAAAACTTTCGGCAACCCGCCGACCAACAACCGCTTGAGGTAAAGTTCCGGCGCGATCCGCAGGAAGAGGTCCATGCCCAAAGCGTTGTGATGGGTTTGAAACGGCTGGGCGGCTGCCCCGCCGGCAATGGGCTGCATCATCGGCGTCTCCACTTCCACGAATCCCCGGTCTTCCAAAAACCGGCGGATTTCACGCACGATCCGGATGCGTTTGGAAAACACCTCGCGGGATTCCGGGTTGGCGATGAGGTCGAGGTAACGTTGACGGTATTTTGTCTCGGCATCCTGCACGCCATGCCATTTTTCGGGGAGGGGTCGGAGGGATTTGGAGAGGACCGCAAACGTCTCCGCGCGGATGCTGGGTTCTCCTGTTTTTGTCGTGAAGAAGACCCCCTCCACACCGATCCAATCCCCCAGGTCG
>JBBECL010000058.1:0-7053 GCA_040881805.1 Terrimicrobiaceae bacterium
GTCATTGATTTTTCATATCACAAAGCCTTCGAGAAGGGGCAGAAAAAGTTGACCGAAAAAGTTGACCGTTGCATCACAAGCGAGATTCACGGTAGATTTGCGGGCTTAACAAAAATTATGAGCCAAAGTGATATCGGATTGATCGGACTCGCCGTGATGGGCGAAAACCTTGTCCTCAACATGGAGAGCAAAGGCTTCCATGTGAGCGTTTATAACCGCACGACAGCGGTGACAGAAAAATTTGCCGAGGGGCGGGCCAAGGGAAAAAACATCACCGCGACACGAACTCTGGAAGAATTTGTGGCCTCGTTGGCCACACCGCGCAAAGCCATGATCATGGTCAAGGCCGGCGCGCCTGTTGATGCCGTGATCGAGTCCCTTGTTCCGCTTCTTTCTCCGGGTGATGTGATTATTGACGGCGGCAATTCGCTGTGGACGGATACCCAGCGCCGCGAAAAAGATCTCAAAGCGAAAGGCTTTCATTTTGTGGGTTGTGGGGTCTCGGGGGGCGAGGAGGGCGCACTCAAGGGCCCTTCGATGATGCCCGGCGGATCGACCGAATCCTGGGCTGTGACCGGACCGATTTTCCAAAAAATTGCCGCCATTGTTGACGGGGAGCCGTGTTGCCGTCATATGGGCCCCGATGGGGCCGGCCACTACGTGAAAATGGTTCACAACGGCATCGAATACGGCGACATGCAGCTCATCTGCGAGGCCTATGCCATTCTTTCAGGCGTTCTGGGCCTTGATGCGAAGGCCCTGCACGAGGTCTTCCATGAATGGAACAAAGGGGAGTTGAACAGCTACCTCATCGAAATCACGACCCAGATCTTCAAAGTCGTGGACCCGGAAACGGGCAAACCCCTCGTGGACCTCATCCTCGATAAAGCCGGTCAAAAAGGCACGGGCAAGTGGACGGTGGGTCATGCCATTGAGATGGGCATTCCTCTCTCGACGATTGGAAGCGCGGTGGAAGCCCGGGTCCTGTCCTCGATGAAGGATCAGCGCGTGGCGGCCTCCATGGTCTTTCAAAGTCCGGAATACAAATTCAGCGGTGACAAAAAAGCCCTGATTTTGGCAGTGAGAGATGCTCTCTACGCGAGCAAGATTGTGAGTTATGCGCAGGGATTTGCCCAGCTTGGCGCAGCCGGCGATCTCTATGACTGGCACCTGAATTTTGGAGACATTGCCACCATCTGGCGCGGGGGCTGCATCATCCGCGCCCAGTTCCTTGACCGTATCAAAGCCGCTTACGAGCAGGACCGTGGACTGAAAAATCTCATGTTGGCACCGTTCTTCCGGGATATCCTGAACAAAGCGCAGGATCGTTGGCGGTATGCGGTCACGACGGCCATCGACGCCGGGGTTCCCGTTCCAGCCTTCAGCGCTTCGCTCGCTTACTTTGACAGCTACCGCTCGGCGCGTTTGCCGGCGAATTTGCTTCAGGCCCAGCGGGATTTTTTTGGAGCCCACACCTACGAGCGGACCGACAAACCCGGCGGAGAATTTTTCCACACCGATTGGCTGAACGCCGCCGACTGAGGCACGAACCGCCGGGGCCCATCCTGTCAGCTTCCAACGACCGCATGAACGAGACCGAAGCCTTCGTGGCGCTGAACATGCTGCCAAGGGTCGGACCGGTGAAGGTCCGACGTTTGCTGGACCGCTTTCAGTCGCCCCAAGCCATCCTGTCCGCCTCTCGCAAAGACCTGCTCTCCGTGGAGGGTGTCGGGGAGGAAGTTGCGGGATTCCTCCGCGACTGGGAGAAGCACACGGATGTGGCCGGGGAGTTTGAGGCCGCACGGCGCGAGGGGGCCCGGATTCTGACGTTGCGGGATCCGGAATATCCTCAGCAACTCCGCGAAATCCATGACCCTCCCAGCGTCCTCTACGTGCGGGGATCGTTTGACCCACGGGACCGCACATCCCTGGGGATTGTCGGAACCCGCAAGCCCACCGTGTATGGGGCCTCCTGCACAAAAAAACTCGCCTACCAACTCGCCTATGCCGGAATCACCGTGGCCAGCGGCCTGGCCCGCGGCGTGGACACCGCGGCCCATCAGGCCGCTCTGGCGGCCAAAGGGCGCACGATCGCCGTCATCGGAAGCGGCCTCTCCGCCATTTACCCCGAAGAGAACAAACCTCTCGCTGACAAAATTGCCGGGTCCGGGGCGGTTGTCAGCGAATTTCCCATGGGGACCACGGCGGACCGTCAGACGTTTCCCATGCGAAACCGGATTGTGAGTGGATTGTCATTCGGGCTGCTCGTGATCGAGGCCGCGTCGCGGAGCGGAGCCCTCATCACCGCCAACCAAGCCGGCGAACAGGGGCGTTCAATTTATGCGGTGCCCGGCAAAATTGATTCGGCCCAATCGTTGGGGACCAATCGGCTGATCCAACAAGGAGCCAAGCTCGTGACCTGTGCCCAGGACATCCTCGATGATCTCGGGTTGTTGTTTTCCGAACAACCCAGCCTCGCCAAACCTGCCGCCCCTTCGTCGCTCTCGGACAACGAAAGCTTGATTTTTGCGGCGGTGGGAGATGATGAATCCTCCGTGGACGAAGTGATTGCCAGAACCGGGTTGCCAACGCACGTGGTCTCCTCTACGTTGCTGGCCCTTGAAATCAGAAAACTCGTGAAGCCCCTTCCGGGGGGACGTTTCGTCAAAACGCTGTAACCTCAACCCACCAAACCATGCCAGCCGCCACCTCCGGAAAAATCCTCGTCATTGCAGAAAAACCCAGCGTCGCCACCGATCTGGCCCGGGCACTTGGCAAGATCCCGAAGACTGGGGATTTTTATGAAAATGACAGGTATGTGATCTCGTCCGCGGTCGGTCATTTGGTCGAATTGTGTCTTCCCGGCGAGTTGGACAAGAAGCGCGGCAAGTGGTCGTTCGCGAACCTGCCCATCGTTCCCGATCATTTCGAACTCAAGCCCATCGAGAAAAACCAGACCCGCTTCAACCTGCTGAAGCGGTTGCTCAAACGCGCGGACATCACCGAAGTGATCAACGCCTGCGATGCCGGACGGGAAGGAGAACTCATTTTTCATTACCTTTTCAAACTGGTGGGCAGCAAAAAGCCGACCCGCCGCCTGTGGCTTCAGAGCATGACCCCGGATGCGATCCGGGACGGATTCGAGGGGTTGCGGAGTTCCACCGACATGGAGCCGCTTGCGGATGCCGCCGTCTGCCGCAGTGAAAGTGACTGGCTGGTGGGGATCAATGGAACCCGCGCGATGACGGCTTTTAATTCCCGCGATGGAGGGTTTCAACTGACCCCTGTGGGACGCGTTCAGACCCCCACCCTCGCAATCCTGGCAGAGCGGGAGGTCCGGATCCGGGATTTCAAACCCAAGACCTACTTTGAAGTTTTCGGAGATTTTTTGGTGGGTGCCGGGTCCTACCGCGGACGGTGGTTTGACGAAGCCTTCAAAAAAGGTGGTGAAGAAGAAGCCAAGGCCGAGCGGATTTGGACCCGCGAGCGTGCCGGGGAAATCGCGGCCAAATGCACGGGAAAGCCCGGAACCGTCGAAGAAGAAAAAAAACCGTCCTCCCAAATTGCGCCCCAGCTTTACGATTTGACGACCCTCCAGCGCGAAGCCAACTCGCGCTTCGGCCTCTCCGCCAAGCGCACCCTGCAAGTCGCGCAGGCGCTTTACGAAAAACACAAAGTCCTCACCTACCCGAGGACCGACTCCCGCTATCTGCCCGAGGATTACCTCGGCAACGTGAAGTCCACCTTTGGCAAATTCGATCCCGGCGACCTCGCCGACCATGCCGCCAAGGCCCTCCAACAAGGTTGGGTGCACCCGAACAAACGTGTGTTCAACAACAGCAAAGTCACGGATCACCATGCCATCATCCCCACGGGAATGAGCGCAAAAGCCCTCGATGACTTCGAATTCAAAGTTTACGACATGGTCGCGCGCCGTTTCGTCGCCACGTTTTATCCCGCAGCCCAATTTGAAATCACCACCCGCATCACCCGCGTGGAGGGAGAACCCTTCCGCAGCGATGGCAAAGTGATCACCGACCCGGGCTGGATGGCTGTTTACGGAAAACACGCCGCCGCCGAAGGCGATCAAACGCTCTGCGAGGTCAAACCCGGTGAACCCGTGGCGACCGAGGCCATCGAAGTGAAAGAGAGCGAAACCAAACCCCCGGCCCGCCTGAACGAAGCCACCCTCCTCTCAGCGATGGAAGGAGCCGGCAAGTTGGTCGATGACGAGGACCTCCGCGAAGCCATGAGCCAACGCGGCCTGGGAACTCCCGCCACCCGCGCGCAAATCATCGAGGGCCTGCTTCTGGACGGCTATCTGATTCGTCAGGGCCGCGACCTCATTGTCACCCAAAAAGGGCTTTCCCTCATCAACCTCCTTCGCGGAATCGGAGTCGAAGCCCTCACCTCTCCGGAAATGACGGGAGAATGGGAATTCAAACTCAAGCAGATGGAGGCGGGTCATATTCCCCGCGCCGAATTCATGGACGAAATCCGCCGGTTCACCGAGGAGATCGTCGGCAAGGCGAAGAATTATCATGGGGACTCGATCGAGGGCCAATTCACGGACCTGGAGACGAAGTGCCCGAAATGTGAATCAACGGCTTTCAAAGAAACTTACAAAGCCTACGAGTGCCGGGGATGTGGACTTCTCATCTGGAAAAACATGGCGGGCCGGGAACTCGAACGCGGCGAGGTCACAACCCTGCTCACCACAGGGCGTGTCGGCCCGCTCGAAGGATTTCGCAGCAAGCTGGGACGCCCGTTCTCGGCACCCGTCAAACTCGACCCCGAATTCAAACAAACCTTCGATTTTGGTGACACCGGCGAAAATGCCGCCGCCAGCCTTGACTTCACAGCCCTGCCAATCATTCACCCCGTCTGCCCCGCCTGCGGCAAAGGCGCAATCCATGACGCCGGCAATGCCTACCTCTGCTCCAACACCTCGGCCTGCAAATTCCGCATGGGCAAATCCATCTGCCAATACGAACTCCCACGGGAGCAAGTCATCAAACTCCTTGCGGACGGCAAAACGGACCTCATCCGCCGCTTCATTTCAAAAAAAGGCAAACCCTTCTCCTCCTTCCTCAAAATGGAAGGTGGCAAGGTCACCTTCGAATTCGAACCCCGCAAAGCCGCCGGCCCCAAAAAACCCACCAAGCCCAAACCCATCCGGGGCAATTCGGACAAGGTCTCAAAATCCGCCGAATGATTGGCGCGCCGCCGCCCGCGGCAGCTTGAAGAATTAGCAACTTTCCCCTGATTGAGGGGTTTGAGTGGGATGAACACGAGAACCGTGATTTTGGGTGTGGTGGCGATCATGCTGGCTTCTGTCATCGCGTGGCGATGGGTTTCCGGGTGGGGATTGATCACCGTCAATTTTGTCGATGCGCCCTTGTCGAAGGTGATCGCCTCGCTCGAGCGTCAGAGCCGGATCCCCATCGCAACCAACGCCGATCTGGAAACCAAAGTGACACTCCAGGCAAAAAGCGCCCCCGTCTTCGAGGTTTTTGACACGCTTGCTGTGCGGTTGGACGGAGACATGCGATTGGCCTATGTTTTCGCCCCTGACAAAGCCCAAGTCCGCGCGGGGGTTGCGGCGATCGCGGGTTCCAATCGGGCTGAGGGCTGGGCAGTTTTTTCATCGGGATTTGGAGGCGGGATGATGTCCCAAGGCGATGCGGTTCCCGATCTCCGCCGGGTGGCTTTCAACCCAAGTGTCATGGAAGACCGTTCATTGCATGCCCTGCTGGACCAGGCCTCCCAAAAAACGGGAGTCACGTTTGCCGCTCCGAAGGAATGGAACCCGGTTGTGGCCAGCCTCCCGAAGCCCGGTGAAGCCTCGGGCCTTGCCAAGCGCATGGCCTCCTCGGCCAAAGGGCATGTTCAGGAAGTGGTGTTGCTTCGGGTTCAAGGACCAAGAAATCCGGACTCCGAGGAAGCGCGCTCCGAGCGTGGTCCCCGGGAAGGCGGCCAAAGGGCCGGGAACCGGCCGCAGGGCAACCCGGAGTGGATGGCTGAGAGGTTCGAGGCACAAATCGCCCTCCTCCCCAAAGAGGAGCAACAAGTGGCTCGCAAAGATTTTGATGAAATGCGGGCCTTTTGGCAGCAGGTCCGCGCCTTGCCGGAAGAAGAGCGGCGGGCCAAGATCGAGGAAATGATGGAACGTCCCGAGGTCCAGGAACGCATGGCCGAGCGCATGGCCGCCCGCGACGACAAGCGTTCCCCCGAACAGCGCGCGCAACGCTACCGCCGTTACGTGGAGCGCAAACAACAAGCTCAAAGCGCGGCCCAATGATCCCACTTTCGTCACGTTCCCGAAAACGCGCCTTCACCTTGATTGAGTTGCTGGTCGTCCTCTCCATCATCGCCATGTTGGGCGTCATCGCAGCGCCGGAATTCACACGGACCCTCGAGCGGGCACGCAGCACGGCCTGCCTTGGCAACCTCCGCAGCCTGGGCGTCGCCGTAAACAGCTTCGTGAGCGATAATGACTGACGATTTCCCTACATCAACAATCCCCCGCCCTACGAGGTGTATGAAGAAGATGATGAGCTGCCTCCTGACGTGGAACCCACCACCATGTTGGAAGCCTTCGGACCTTATGGCATCTCAGAAAACACCCTGCGCTGCCCCGCAGACGTCAAAATGAACAATCGCTTCGCAGCCACGGGCACCAGCTACGAATGGATCCCCCGCATCGACGGCGAGCAAAGCGTGGCACCAAAAATTCTTTCACGCCGTAGGGGCCTGGTGACTAGGCCGCTTGGAAAAATCATTGTGTTGAGAGACGTCGAAGGCGTCCACTTCGGCCGCAGCAACCGCCTCTATGGTGATGGGCGAGTTGTGATGGTGACCCACAAATGACCTTTGGGTGAGATGAAAAGTGGGGGAGTCAGGGAGAACGGTGCGTCTTGCCCGTTGCAAGTTTGATCCCCCGCGCGCACCCAATACCACACGGCCGAGACGACCATGCCCCCTGGCCTGCATAGCAACTTCAGACATCCTGACCTCTCTGGGGGCGAGGCATGGGAAAGAGGAAAAGAGATG
>JBBECL010000059.1:0-7033 GCA_040881805.1 Terrimicrobiaceae bacterium
TCCAATTGTCTCAGCCGCTCCTCCGCCTCCCGCTGCAGGACCAATTCCTTCAGCCAATCTCGAAAAAGCACGTGGAGGGTGGACTGACGTTGACGCGCACATTCGCGCGCATTTTCCAACAAAAGAGCGTCCGCGCTGAGAGTGATGTTCTTCATGAGCACAACTTCTGTGTGCACGGAACTTGTGTCAATATTCAAGACAAATGATTTTCGAACACGCTGGCGCGGCAGCGCCCCATCCAAACCCCCGGGGATCATTCCATCCCATGCACAGCCGAAAAAAATGAATTGATAGCTGTTGCGTAGATGTTTGCCACGTCGAATTATCCCGAGAGCTCAACATCAGCCCAATAGAATCAAGTCGCGAAAAAAACCGCCCCGGTAAGCTGGCAGGTTTTTTGCGGGTTTGCGCCGGGTGATTTGTTCACCCGAGGATGAATCCAGAAGGATCCTTCAGCATCGCCTGACCTTCTTTATCCGCTGGTTCCGTTCAATCCCAGCGGTGCAAGCCTCGCAGAACCGGATATGGCATTGCTTTACAGGGGCCCCTGACAATGGTAAACATCTTCAGACGTTAAAACACCATGTTGAACTTTTGGTGGAACTTTCGGTGTTTTCACGCCTTTCAAGCATATCAGTCATTGATCCGCAACGTCCTCATAGCTCAATCGGATAGAGCAGGGCTCTCCTAAAGCTCAGATGGTGGTTCGATTCCACCTGGGGACAGGCAGATTGTGAATTGTCGACACGGAACACGCTTGCGGGATTTTCAGAGATAGCCCATGACTGGAGGGATGTTGATTCATTGGTTGTTTGTGGCGCTGTCATTGGTGCTTCTGTATGTGGGAGCGGAGGGGCTTGTCCGGGGCAGTTCCTCGTTGGCCTTGCGCCTTGGGCTCACCCCCTTGGTGGTGGGTCTGACGGTGGTGGCTTTCGGAACGAGTGCGCCCGAGGTTTTGGTGAGTGTGAAGGCGGCCATGGCCGGTCGCGGTGACCTCGCCGTGGGAAACGTTATTGGTTCCAACATTTTTAACGTGGGAGTCATTCTGGGTATCACAGCCCTCCTGTCGCCCATGAAGGTTCAATTCCAGCTCCTCAAGCTGGATGCTCCCATCATGGTCGCTGTCGCGCTCTTGGTGCCGGTTCTGTTGATTGACGGAGTTGTGAGCAAGGTGGAGGGGATGTTCCTTGTGCTGGGAATTGTGATTTACGTGACCTTCAATGTGATTGTTGCGCGCCGAACCGCTTCCTCCGTGGTTCAAGATGAGTTTACCGAAAGCATGCCACCCCGTCAGGGAAACCTTCTCTTCGACGTGGCGTTTATTTTTGTGGGTCTTGGGATTCTGGTTCTTGGGGCCCGGTTACTCACGGACCACTCTGTGGCCTTGGCGAGGTCTTTTGGAGTGACCGAAGCCGTGATCGGATTGACGATTGTGGCGGCTGGCACGAGTGTTCCCGAGCTTGCGGCTTCGGTGGTGGCCGCGTTTCGCAAGGAACCGGATATCGCTCTTGGCAATGTGATCGGCTCCAATGTTTTTAATGTTCTCGCCATTCTTGGAGTCGGGGCTTTGGTCGCTCCGCTGTCGGCCCCGGAGATCAGCCGGTTTGATATGTATGCGATGGTGCTGATGTGTGCTGCCTTGGTTCCTATGTTGTGGACGGGACTCCGATTGCAGCGATGGGAAGGCGGGGTTTTGTTCGCCGCTTATCTGGTCTATGTGGTCATCCTGTGGCCCAAGGGCTAGTGCCGCTTCTCACTAATGACGCGTTGCCGGAACGGGATGACCGTCGCGTTGATCATTCTTGCCCGGGTTTGGGGCGGGGGCCGCGCGGACGATCCCGACCGGCCGGGCCGGGAGATGGTTCATCGGGGATGCTGATTTTTCGGTCTTTGATGAGCGTTTCGAGCTTCCCGGTGGTATCGATGACCCAAACGCCACGATGACCGGCATGTCCGCCTCCTCCGGCGGCAAGGAAGGTTCCTTTCAGCATGGTGGAAGAGTTTTTGCCTTCAAAATCTGTGCCATACTTCTTTGCAAATTTTGCAGAATCGCCGGATGGCACCGCCACCAAGATTCCTCCTCCCGGTTTTTTGTCGCTGCGGTCGATTGTGAGGGCATGAAAAAAGGCGAGTTCGGGGATCGGGCTCACCCATCGCACGGGCTTGACCAAGGCGACATCGACCGTGACCGATTGGTCCTGGTAGGCCTTGGGGTTGCTGAGCAGGAACTCGGCTGTTCGCTTGGAATCTGCGGAGACCAGGGCAGAGGAGAGAAGGACGAGGGCCAACGACAGACTGGGGAGTTGTTTCATAAGGAATGAAACTCCGGTTCTCTCCAAGAGTTGCAAAAAATTATTCGGGGGCCCGGCCTTCCCCTTCATCCCCGTAAGATCGGTTGGTGGAGCCCACCCCGCGTTTGGAGGATGTGATAAAATCAAAAAACTCGGAGACCTCGGGAGGGAAGGCCTCCAATCTTGCCTGGGCGACGGCTTCACTCACATTGAGATTTGTGTGGAAGACCTTGCGGAAGGCCCTGCGGATTTCCGTGCGAAGTTCCGGCGCGAACCCCGCCCTGCGAAGCCCGATCGTATTGATTCCACAAAGCACATTTTTTGTGTCCACAATGCAAAATGGCGGGACATCCTTGTTCAATCTGGCTCCACCACTCACCATCGAGAATTTTCCCACATGCAGGAATTGGTGAAGGATCGCCCCTCCCCCCAACACACAACCCTCCTCAATGTTCGCATAACCGCCAAGGAGGCAATTGTTCGTGATGATCACCCGGTCGGCCAGGCAGACATTATGCCCAAGATGCGCCCCCACCATCAGAAAACAGTCATTTCCCACCACCGTGTAAGTGTCAGGTTTTGTGCCGCGGTGGATGGTCACGTATTCCCGAAGAATATTCCCTGATCCCAGGCGCACCCCGGAAACTTGGGAGGGATTGAAGGCATAATCTTGAGGGGGAGCCCCCACCACACATCCGAAGCCGAAAACATTGCGGTCTCCGGCTTCGACACTTCCATCCAAGGTGGCCCGGGCTTGAACCACACAACCGGATCCCAGTGTCACTTGGCTCCCAATATAGGCCCATGGCCCGACTTGCACATCTTCGGCGAGCGAGGCTCCGGGTTCAATGATCGCTGTGGGGTGAATGCTCATAAAAGTCCTGCCTCACGGAAACTGAAGTAGGGCAGACGCCCCCCGTCTCCGTTTCCGATGATAATATGGTCGATAAGGTTGATTTGCAAAAAGGAGGCTCCCTCTTTCAGGCGGGCTGTCAAGCTTCGGTCTGCGGTGCTGGGCGAGGGATCGCCCGAAGGATGATTGTGCATCACAATCATGGCATAGGCATGATGGATAATTGCCGAACGGAAAATCTCGCGCGGATGAGCCACACATTCATTGAGGCTACCGGTGAATGCACTCTCCTCGCGGATGAGACGAAGCTTGGTATCCAACAGGACCACCTTGAGCACTTCGCGGTCCAGCGTCTGCATCGTGAGACCAAAATAGTCGTAGGCCGCCCGGGCCGAATCCAACAAGGGGTTCGTCTCGGCCGGGCGGGTGAGCCGGATTCCCAATTCCACGGCGGCACAAAGTTCCGCAGCTTTGGCCGGGCCGATTCCTGAGGTGGTCTTTGCCAACTCGGACGCACTGCATTTCGAAAGACCGTGCAGGGACCCGCGCGCCTCGATCAATTCCCGCGCCAGGCCGATGGCACTCTTCCCGGGCCTTCCGGTCCTCAAAAAAATGGCCAGAAGCTCCGCGTCTGTGAGGGAAGCAGCCCCCAACTTGGCCAATTTTTCGCGGGGGCGCTCGGTCGCCGGAATTTCCTGCATCAACATGCGTGAACTCCTAACCGTCACATCAAAGAATTCCAAGTCAGATTCTCGGGGAAATACAGAATGGGGTAAAGACCCCATTTCGGAGTCTGCCCGTTTTTCGATGATGAGATTCCTTGAGCTGAATCACGCAACCGTGAGGCGCTGCAAGATTAACCAAAAAAACAAAACCATGAAAAAACACCACTGGCCTCCTTGGCCCGTCTCGCTCTGCTGGGCGCACTCACCGTCGCCACACTCACCCCGGCCTTGGCCGGAACAGAAGCCAAATCCTTCAAAGAAGAAGTTGCTGTCCTGCCTGATGAATGCCGGTTTCGTGACACGGAATTTCAGATTGATGCTTTCTACACCGGGTTTTTGGAATCAGGCGACAGCCGGTTCAAAACAGGCGCGGGCGGCGGTTTCGGGTTCAACTTCTTTTTTGCCAGATACTTCGGTATTGGTTACGAAGCCGCGTGGTATGACAAAGGGGGCACTGCGGAACACATGCCGCTTGGAGCCAACCTCTTCTTGCGCTACCCGATCTGCTCGCTGAACCTCGCTCCCTATGTGATGGTTGGTGGTGGTTTTGGTTGGGATGGGATCGCCATTGGCTATGGAAATGTCGGTGGCGGTCTGGAATACCGTCTCACAAACAATATCGGTCTCTTTGTTGATGGCCGCTATTTCTATTGGGGCACGGGCAATGTGGCCAATTTGCGCAGCGGTCTTCGCTTCGCCTTCTAAGTCAAACAAACAGGCCTCGGATCGCCCGAAGCCAACTGCTGGTTCTTTCGAACTGGCACCGGATTCTCCGGTGCCAGTTTTTTGTGGAGGCAGCTTCTAAAGCCTGGAAGCCAGACTTGGCATGGGGCCGTCAATCACAACGGGGGTGCCAATTTTGGTGAGTGAAAAAAGTGTTTTGGCCGTGTCAGTCCGGAGGCGAATACATCCATGGGAGGCCGGGCGACCGGGAACATAACCCACATGGAGACCCACCCCGGTTGTTGTCAGGCGCATCCAATACGGCATGCTGGCTCCTTCGAACCTCCCCCCTTCGGGAATGGGATCGGTTCGTGTGTCCGCGTCAGCAACCACCACGGTGCCCTCCGCATCGTAAATCTTTCCATAAAGGTTCGAGGCATATTGTTTATGCCTGGCCAGAATCGCGTAGCGGCCTGCCGGAGTGGGATGGGATTTTTTGCCGGTGGCCACTGGAAAATCCATCGCAATGGCCCCATCAACAAGAAGGAGACCCCGCTGCTCGTTGAGCGAAATTTCCAAGGCCACGCGATCCGGGGTGGCCGCCTCGACAAGGGCCTTGTTCTTGTAGGTGTTCTTTTTCCAATTCGCCACACTGCGATACAACGAATGTTCCACGGCAGCTTGATCACGCAACGCAGCCAATCGCTTTTGCTCCACCTTGGACGCAGAGCCTTTTTTCGCTTCCTCCATCATCGCACAGCCAGGGAAAACCAAGACCGGGGCAACCAACAAAAGTTTTGCGAAGAGGGGCCAGGCTTTTTTCATCGTGCATGGGCTATGACATCCCCCCGAGAACGTTTCAATATCTATTTTTGGACATCCCCGGTGACTAGCCCGGATTGCGATTGCGGGAGGTCGTGAAGGTGCCGAACAACCCTCGCAGGAAACTCCTCATCACAAGGAAGCGTTAACGATGAAATGCTCCATGTTTCCCATGGGGAATTCCTTCCAAGACAAGTGGCGGCGGAACTGCGTCATGTTTGCCATCATGCGGAGATCACGTTCCACCGGGGCCATGCCGAGTCAGCCATGGATAAGGCAGTGCGCCGTGGGAAAGCATCCAGTCATGAAATTGGCGGAGCGTCCAGCCTTGGCCGTGGACCAAATGCTGATGGAGCTTTTCGACTTCGAGGCGACCGAGGAGGTAGCTCATGGGAACGGTCGGGCTGGATGTGTACCAGTTCACATCCCCGGCGGCGCGGGCCTTGGTGAAACCAACGCCTTGCATCAGGATATTCGAAGCCCCGGCGTGGGTGAGTTCCCCGGAGTGCAGGCCGCAATCGATGATGATCCGGTAAGCTCTCCAGAGGGCATCGTGGAGCTGGATGAGGCGGGCAGCGGGATGGGACACCAATCCGGAGTCCACAGCCAGCTTTTCGCACCACATGGTCCAGCCTTCATAAAAAATGGAGTGGGCAAAAAGGCGTCGAAGCTTTGAGGGATGACGGTTCTGGACAGCGAACTGAAGATGGTGACCGGGGTAGGCTTCGTGGACACACGTCAACTCCAAACCAAAGTGCTGACGGATTTCTGCCTGGCGTTTCGCTTCGGATTTTTGACCCAGGCTGAGGTCATTGACCCAGAAGATGCCCTGCTGTTTTTTTGAGTAGGGTGGAGGGGCGGAGTAAGCGGCGGTGGGAAATTGGTGCCTGAGAAAGGCCGGAGCAGGGAGGACTTTGAGGGTTTCGCCGTCGGGGATGCTGGCAATGCCAAGTTTGCGCACGGCGCGATTCAGAGATTCCGTCGTCGCGCGGTAAACATCAATCAGCGGGGCTCCGGGGATCCAGCGGGAGGCGGCCTCGTCGAGGGCTTCGCGGGCGGACCGGTATCCCAAACGGCGGGCTTCTTGGGCGACTTCCATTTTCAGTTGGGCAACCAGCTTCAGCCCCTCCGCACGGGCCTCGGGGAGGCTCATTTCCAACCCAAGGCGCTCACGCATGAGAAACTCGAAGCGAGCGCAGCCAATGGAAAATCCCTGCGCGGGCCCTTGCGGCTTTCTGGACACTGCCCCGGCATATTCCTCAAACGCCCGTCGGGCAGCGGCAATGAGAGGAGCCACGTTTTTTGGATGGTATGAGGCGGCGGTGAGTTCGGGCTCGATCTGGCTTAGAAACTCGCTGGCACCCTGACAGGCCTTCCTTGCCAACTGCGTCCAAAGCGGCACAGGCCTGCGAATGTTGGCGGCCCCGGCGGCGAGGAAATCGGGAATTTGTGCCAACCGGGCTTCGATGGCCGGGGCGACGGCCGCGAGATTTTCGGTGTGTCGGACCAGGAGATCAAAAATGCTCTCCACGGCAGCGTCACAGGATCCCTGAGGGTTATCCCGCCACCGGGGCAGGTCATGGGAATACAACCGATCCACACGCAGCATGGAGAGAAACCCGCGACGATCCAACCAGTCATCTCCTTCGAAATCCGAAGCCGGCAAGGATTCCAGCGTT
>JBBECL010000060.1:0-1237 GCA_040881805.1 Terrimicrobiaceae bacterium
CGTGGCGGATGTGGAGGGTGGCTCCGCTGGGATCGAGGTCTGATAGATCGAGGTTGGTGATTTCACTGCGGCGCGCGCCGGTGGCGTAGAGGGTTTCCAAAATGGCGCGGTCGCGGATGCCTAAAGGATCTCGGGTGTCTGGGCGGGCTAGGATTTCTGCGAGGCTTTCGCGAGAGAGACCTTTGGGAAGCTGGCGGTAGGGTTTGCGCGGCAGGTCGAGGTCGGCGGCGGGGTTGGCTTGGAGGTAGTTGGTTTTGCAGAGGTGGCCGAAAAATCTTTGCACGGCTCCGAGCCTAGCGCGTTGGGTGCCGATGCCCAGCGGCTGGCCATCGGCCTTGCGGTAGCGATACAGCCAGCTCTGGAAGCTTTCTAAGTAAAGCTTGGTGATGTCGGCGGGGGCTGTTAGATCGCGATCTTGTGCCCATTGCAGGAAGGTTCTCAATGCCCATTTGTGGCCTTCCAAAGTCCGGGGGCTGTAGTTTCTTTCAGCGAGGCGTTGCTGCCATGCGTCGATGAGGCTGGCTAAAGTATTGGGGTTGCTGCGGTCGAAGCCGTCAGGCGCGGCTTCGTGCCCGCCTTTGCGGCGGCCTTTCATGCCGGGGATGTTGTGGATGCCTTTCTTAGTTTTCTTTTTCATGCGCTTACGATGGATTTTGATTTGGGGTTCCTGATGTGCGTTTCCACAAAGCTACAAAGTTCTCCTTGGAGGCGTGTTTTTGCCTGTTTGCATAAGGGTTTTAACTTCGTGATTTCAAAATCACGAAGGGGGCTCGAAGTGCTTCCCAAACCCCTCGAAGTTGGCTTCGTAGGTGCGGATTTCATGCGCTTTTCCGGCGTAGCTCGTCCACGTCAATCAGGCCGACTTGCCAGCTTTTGGCGGCTTCGGCCGCGTCGGTGAGTAGTTCGTATTTGCAAAGGCTCCCTTGCTTGCCGGTGCGCCGGTGTACGTATTCCATGCGCTCCAGGCGTTCGAGGTGAGTCCTGATCTGGAACTCGCTCCAGCCTGTGAAGTCGCGCAGCTCTCGGCGGCTAAAAAGGGAAATTCTTTGCTCGATCTTCTCGGCTTTCATTTTGGCGCGGATGAGTTGTTTGATGCTTTCTAACAAGCGTCGGGTTTGCGGCGGGAGTTCGTCCAAGCTGCGGCCTAGGACTTCGGGGGCGATGCGGTTGGCCGCGGCGATGTCTTCGAGGGTGGTTTTGATGTGGGGGCCTGCTATGGGGTCTTGCTCAAGGGGGC
>JBBECL010000061.1:0-6959 GCA_040881805.1 Terrimicrobiaceae bacterium
TTTCTTTTTCGTGCAGCAACCGGCCGGGGGGAAGAAGCTGACTGAGGGGAGCAAGTCGGGAAGAAAGAGTGGTCACGCGAGTTCTATTCTTAATGCCATGACGCGCGGCATTCAAAAGAAATCCGTGAACCGCAAGGCAAAAAGGCCGAAATTCTGGAAGCCCAAGGGATATCAGAAATCGGCTTGCATTCCGTATATCCTTAGGTATATCCTGCGTCCCATGAACACAACATTGCAGCGCTGGGGGAATAGCCACGGTGTGCGGATTCCGAAGGCCATTGTTGAATCGCTGGGCATGGAGATCGGATCGGAAGTCCTCATCGAGTTAAGTGGTGATCGATCCAAGATCACGATCACACCAGCGCGAGATGAGCGCCCGGTCCGAGCACGTCACCGGATCGAGGATTTGGTGGCCTCGTCTCCCCCTGACGCCTTTGCCGTGGAATATCCGTGGGGTGAACCCCATGGGACGGAGGAGTGGTAATGGCAGGATATATCCCGACTCAGGGCGATCTTGTGGTCCTCTCATTCGACCCACAGACGGGACACGAACAAATGGGGAGACGACCCGCTATCGTCGTGAGTGTTGATACTTTTAACCGAGGGACACGCTTGGCGATTTGTTGTCCCATCACAAACACCAATCGGAATACGCCCTTTCATGTCCCTGTTTCAGGGGACTGCGGTCTCACCGGATTTGTGATGTGCGAACAGATGAAATCTATCGACTACCGTGCACGAGGAATGAAGAAAATTGGCAACGCGTCACCGGATTTCCTGAATGAGGTTTTGTCCATCCTCGACGCCTGCATTTTTCCCGGGTAAGGCACATCCGAGCAGAGTTGATGGCACCCCTTGGAAAAACACACCATGAATCGGGATTGACTTTGAATCGGGTTTCCATCATCACCATGCGCAACCTATGGATGAAATCATCAAAAACATCAGCCTGAAGCTTAACCTGCCTGAATCTGTGGTCCGTCAGGGCGTTGGGATCATCCTCAGCTTTGTGAAACAAAAAGCTGTGGGAACCCAGTTTGAAAAATTTATCGCCCTGCTTCCGGGCGCTTCCGGTGTGCTTGCCAGTGCGCCCTCTGCCTCGGATACCTCCGGCGGTGGACTTCTGGGAGGCCTTCTCGGCAAGGCAGGTGGCCTTTTGGGGGGAAATCTCGGTGCGGCAGCCGGGGCGATCGGGGCGATGCAGAGCGCCGGCATTCCCATGGACAAAGCGGCCCCTCTGGCCGGCGAATTTTTTGATCAAGCGAAGGCCGTTGCCGGTCCGGAAACCGTGGCTGCCCTGCTTGAAGAAATCCCTGCTCTGAAAGCCCTTCTCACCAAAACCGCCTAATACATCCATGAGCCTCCTTTCCAACCTGATGTCCAAAGTCTTCGGTGGTGTCAAAAGCGCCGCAGAATCCTACGGCGATGCCATTCACACCATCAAAGATGCCATCATCCCTCCTCCGAATGTGGTCAATCCCGTGGATGCCGCCACCACCATCAAGGAAGCGATCCTTCCGCCTCCGGCTGCCATCAATCCCGTGGATGCCGCCACCACCATCGGCGCCCCTCCGCTGACCCCGGCTGAGACCGTTGTCCCACCGGAACCGGTGGACGTCACCGCAATCCTTGACGGACTCGCGGCGGCCCACCCGGAAAAGCTGGATTGGAAACGCTCGATCGTGGATCTCATGAAGCTGGTTGGGATGGACAGCAGCCTGTCCGAACGCAAGGAGCTGGCCAAAGAGCTCGGGTATTCGGGAGATTTCGGCGACTCGGCCAAGATGAACATCTGGCTGCACAAACAAGTCATCCAAAAGATTGCAGAAAACGGCGGAATCGTTCCCGCCGATCTGCTATCCTGACCATCCGGTGAAAACCAAGCTCGTGGAAATCACGGGCTTCCGGGTTTGTTTGCGAAGGGCATGGGTGAGGATTTCCGCGTAGGAATCCAGCTGCGGTTGATAAAACCGCGTTTTTTCAGCGAGAATTTCCGGCGTGGTGACCACATCGGATTTGAAATCGATGATTTCGGCATGGGTGATTTCGCCATCTGAGTTTCTCGCAATCACCACGCGATCGAAGCGGCCATTCCAAAGAACCTTGTCCATGGGCACCACAAAGGCCCGCTCGCGCCACACTTGCACTCCCGCCTCCGGCACCTCCCAGGCCGAGGCATAAGCTTTCCGGTCAAAGGCGCGGGCAAGCGCTTGATGGGAACCTGAAAGTTTTTCCATCAATTCTGCGAGCAGGGATTTGGCCATCGCGGGTTCCATTCCGACCCATTCGGACGAGGTGTCTGCAAGGAGTTTCCCGGGGTGGATTTTCGGCAAATCGTCCCGCCACTCGACCCCGGCCAGCCAGGCGTGGATGGCGGTTCCCACGGCCATGCCACGGGCGCCGCCGCCGCCAAAGCGCTTGGCAATTGTGACGGTTTCTCCCCCTTCTTGTGAGGACGGAGACCGGCGGTCCAGAAGGGGGGATCGCGAGATTTTTGTGGGGAGCAATGACTCGCTTGGGCTGAAATCCGGATCCTCGGGAAGAACCGCTGAAGCGGACTCTCGTTTCGGGAGTCCGGGATGGTCCTCCTGCCACGCGGGCTTGGACTCACTGGCTTCGGCATCGGGTGCCAAGACCAATTCGAGGAGGCTGCTCTTGGTGAAACTTTTCGAGGTTGGCCCGCGCTTGGTGACAATCAGATCGAGGGATTGCCTGGCTCGGGTCATTCCCACATAAAGAAGAGACAGCTCTTCGGACACGGTGCGGATGGCATGACGTGTCTTTTTGGAGGCCTGATCGACAACCAAAGCGAGGGCTTCATTCGACTCCACCCAATGCTCCTCGCCCGACAGTTCTTCCCTGACAAAATCCGGCGCGGCGTTGGGGCCTTTTCCACACGTCCCCAGATCGCCAAGGATCACGGCATCATATTCCAGGCCTTTGGAAGCATGGATGGTCATCACACGAACAGGGGCCGGCCGGCCGGCGGAAATGCGGGCTGCCCGAATGGCTGAGGCCAGGGCCGATGCGCGTCCGCCACCAGCCCCGTCAAATTGTCGGGCCATGGCCAGGACTTGGCGGCAGCGGGTCTGGTCATGGGAAGACAGGGCCGCTTGGAAATCCGGGTCAAGAATCCAGGATCCCAGCAAGCCGGCAGCGCCCTCATTTTCCCAGACACGTTGCCAGACCCGCAGCAAATCACTGCCTGTTGGTTCCTTGAGTTTGCCCCCCCAGGACGCCTGGCTTGCAAGGAGAGCGGCGGCGGATCGGGGACTGGGATGATCCAACGCGATCAAACCGGCAAGGATCATCTCCACGGCCAAAGAATCCGTGAGCATGGTCCCGCTGCCCCCGGGAGCGGCGTCAATGCCGTTTTGTCTTAGCGAATCGATGACGGCGGGGATGCGCTTGGACCGCCTCAAGAGAATGGCAATTTCGTCGGGGGGATCCGATTGGGCCAGGAGTTCTTTCACCCTTCGGATAAGAAATTCGGTTTCCTCAACGTCCTTGGGCAAGCACCAAAGCCTTGCGGAGCCGGAGAGGGTTTTGTGATGCGCCGAGTGGGATGCGTATCCCGTCATCCACTGCCGGGACGCCTCTTCAAAAACCCCGCCTCCGAGAAGGTCAGGATCCACCGCCGCCAGGCCCTGAAAAATCCGGTCCACCGTTTCCAAGATCGCCGGACTGGACCGATAAGAGGTCGAGAGCGACTTCACCTCCAGCGAGGATTCTGGAATGGATTTCTCGAAGCCGCCGATCACTTCGGGGTCGCTGCCCCGCCATCCATAAATCGCCTGCTTGGGGTCCCCCACCACATAGGCGGTGCGGTCCGGCTGCGAAACAATCTCGTTGATCACAGGACGGAAAAACTCAAATTGTTTGCGGCTGGTGTCCTGAAATTCGTCGATGAGCAGGTGGGTGATCCGCGCATCGAGGTGAAACGCCAGATCCTCGGCCGCGCCGCCTTCCTCCATCATAAGGGCCTCGGAAACCGCTTCCTCGATTTCCGCAAAGGTGACTCCGCCGGATGACAGGGACGCCTCTTTCCTTGCGGGGTCATAAAGAGTCCGCAGATCACACAACGCGTTTTGGCGGCGGATGTAACCAGCCACCACGGCGTTCCTGGCCGAGGTGGTCAAATCACCCAAGGCCTCCACCCATCCAGGCGGCAGGTCATTGTCATTTCCCGTGATCAGATCTTGCAGAATCCGGGATTCGCGAACGATGACCTCAAACACAGCGCCCGCCTGGATCCCATTCAAAAGTTTGTTCCGCGCTTTTTCGAAATTCTTGCTGGGAGCTCGGTATCCCTTTTTGTCGGCTTTGTTGAGTTGGCCGGGAAGGTCGGCAATAATGTCTCCCCATTCGGCGGCTTCCTGCGCGCTGACAAATTCCGGGTGGGGCTGTGGGGGCAGGGACCCAAGAACGCGGAATCGAATGACCATCAAGACCTCCAGAAGCGCCTCCCGGTTTGGGATCTTGAGACCGGGGGAGCGCCATGCCTTCCAGGCTTTTTTGAGTTTTTCGGCCCCGGGCCCCGCCGCCAACTTGACGAGGACTTCGGCCGAGAGCGCAAGATCGCTCTCTTCAGAAATCACACGCCAATTTCTGGGAAGCTCGACCAGGTCCGGCAAGGATCTCGCCACCTTCGCAAAAAATGAATCGATGGTGCCGATGTTGAGTCGGTGCAGATGGTCGGCCAGGCGCTGGAGGGCCTCCTCGCAGCGCGGAGCGGTCAGGGTGACTCCGAGGTCTTTGGAAAGTTGGTGCCGGTCCGCCTCGGAAAGAACGGCTTGCGACAATCGCGTCATCACGCGGGCCAGGATTTCTCCGGCGGCGGCACGTGTGAAGGTCGTGGCCAGCAGACTGGCAGGATCCTCGGCGGGCTCCCGGAGCAGGAGGCCGATGAGATGCGAACTGAGCTGATAGGTTTTGCCGGAGCCCGCAGAGGCCCGGATGAAGGAAACATTTTTCATTCGGCGTCCTCCCCGGTGTCAGACACAAGATTCGAAAGTCCACAAAGCGCCCGATAGATGGGATCTTCCTGGGTGAGGGGGTCCGGGCTGTCATCAAATTTTCCATCAAGAATGTGACCCGCCGTTTGAACCGCCATCTCCAGTCCTTCCGGGAGTCGATCTTCCGGAAAAGGCGTGGAGAGTCCGGCCTTGCCGGGATCCTCGGGAAGAAAGAAATAGACAAACTCCGCGGGTGTTCCGGGGGTCCAGCCTGGCGGATTTTTTACCTCCGGGTTGTCGAGCAGCCACCGATAAATGGGGAATTGCAGGCCCTTCCAGCGCGTGGACCCATCCGCCGAACAGGCAAACGCCCAACGATCCGGGGTGCGGGCATTGGTGGCGGAAAAATGTGCCTTGTCGGGTTCCGCGGGCTTGGCTCCGGTTTTGTAATCAATCACCCGCCACTGCCGGGTCTGCGGGTGGTGATCGATGCGGTCGATCCGTCCGCGGATGGTGACCGACCTGCCATCGGGGAGAACAAGGTCACGGCTCAATTGGTCGCCCGATCCCTCCCCATTTTCTGCGTAAACAATTTTCCAGCCCTCGCGGGAAAGTTGGGCCTGCACGCGGGCAAACATGACCAATTTTTCCAAGAGGGCATCTTTCTGAAAATCCACCGTGGCGGGCTGGAGACCCGCAAATGTTTTTTTGAAGAGGGCCTCAAAAGCGGACAAGAGAAATCGGCAAATCTCATTTTCATCCGCAGATTCTTTGAGTGACGGATCATTGGCAAATTGGCCAAGCACCGCATGAACCAAACTCCCGCCGAGGAGGCTGTCAATTTCCTGGGCACTGTCATCGGGAAGTTCCAAGCCCAGCACATTGCAAAAATAGAAAAGCTTCGGAGAGCGCAAGTAGGACCCAAAGGCAGACTGCGAGAGCTTGCGAATGGACGCCGGCTCGACGCCCGGTAACTGCAACCTGGCGGTTCGCAGGGTCTGGACCGGTGGCTCGTTTTCCGTGTTTTCCGCAAAGAGATGGAGGAGCCGGGCTGCGAGAGACTTGCCGGAAAACCCCTGAAGCAGAACCCGGCTGGGACGCAGGGGATCCCCGGCTGCCGACTTTCGTGGCGCACAGATGAGCAGTCCTTGTGGACGAATGCGGGCTGCCGTGGCCATCACATAGGCATCGCGGGCCAACCGCCGCTTGTCAGGCCGCAGACCGAGGGTTTCCCGCAACCCGCCGGGTAAAAAGGGGTGTGCCACGGGGGAGGCTGGCACAATGCCTTCACAGCAACTCGCAACCGCCACGGCAGAAGCCTCCTCGGATAACAGCTCCAACCAACCAATGATCTCGGTTTCCCGACCCGATGACATTGCGGGCACGGATCCTCCCTCCAACGAATCCAGCACCATGACAAGAAAATCCGAAGGGCGGAGGGCCACGTCAATCGTCGAGGTCTGAAGCAGAGTGAAGGCCTCATAAAGCGCTTTGAAGGGCCGCAGGATGGCACGGCCGGTTGGGGAGGTGTCATCCGCCGTCGCCGAACCAAAGAGTTCCAACAAAAATCCGAGAAAAAACTGCGCGAGCTCGGGAATGGGGGCTGTGCCGGTTGGGATGGGCAGCAAGTGATGCAGGGCCTTCTCCAGCAAGAGCAGATCTTTGGGGAGATCACCTTCGGGGTAGCGGGAGGGCTCAAACCGGGCGGGAAGGTGGTCCGCCTGAAAGCGATCCATCGCGGCCTCAAGGTCCCCCAACCGGGCCCGGAAGTCTTGTTGGCGGACCATTTCGGCCACCACGGCAAAGGCTGGCGGGGCATCCTGTGGTCGATCCAAAAATCGGGCCGCCAACCGCAAAACACGGAAGGGACGTGTTTGGAAAAAGGGTTTTGCGGAGGAGGCACGCACCTCTTCTCCCCGCGCCTGCATGGCATCCATCAGGCCGGGAATCTCCGCTTCGTCTGGCGCGACGATGATGGCCCCTTCGCGGCGCCCCCCCCCCCCC
>JBBECL010000062.1:0-6896 GCA_040881805.1 Terrimicrobiaceae bacterium
CCGGTGACCTCGTCCTTACCAAGGACGTGCTCTACCAACTGAGCTACATGGGCATTGTCAGCATAGGCCGCTTGTAAAGAACGAAGTCACCGGTCGGTTTCCCCGCTCCCAGAGGGATTGGTTGGCATCTGCCTACAGTCCACCTGTTAGAAGGGGAATGAGAGACTACTGGAGTTCGCAAGGGTGTCAAAGCGAAAATTTCAGGATCTGAAGAGAATTTTTTGGGGTGCTTCAGGGGCGCATGCCCGAAAGTTGCAAAAGCAAACAGACGTGGCGGCGAAGCCGCGTCGCAGGGAGTTTGCAACTTCACTGAGTTTTCATCAAATCTTTAGTCCCAGGAGACCCGATTTTTCTGGCACCAATCCCTGGCGCCGGCGTGGCCTTTGCGGGCAGCGGCTTGAAACCACGTTTTGGCTTCGGCGGGCTGCTTTTTTCCGGCCAACCCATTCTGGAAGGCGACGGCGAGGTTGAACATGCTGAGAGGGTCTCCGAGTTCGGCCCCCTCTTTCCAAAGCTCCATGGCCTTCTGAGGCATGGGCGGGGTTCCCCAACCGTTGGCGAACATGACACCCAGCTTTGCCTGACCGTCGAGGGAGCCCATGGCGTCGGCGTCGCTGAAGAGCCGGAAGGCCTCTGTGCGGTCTGGTTCCATCACGCCGGGCACCCCTTGCAGACTGAGGTCCCCGAGGAGGACAAATGCCGCAGGGTGGTTGAAGGCGACTGCGGCCCGTAGGAGCTCGACAGCTCTGGGCCGGTCCGCGGCCACGCCCTTGCCGGCGGCCAGGCATTCGGCGAGCGCGTAAATGGAATCCGTGTCGCCTTTTTCGGCTCCTTTCTCGAACCACCGAACCGCCGCCTCAAAGTTTGGTTGGCCGACCCCAACCCCACTGGCCAGCATGAGCCCGGCTTGTGTCATGGCTTCGGTCTGACCCAGCGTTGCGGCTGTCTCAAACCACATCAGGGATTCGGCGGGGTTGGTGGGACGCAGGTTTTCGGCGAGCACCATTTGGGCGGAGACCACCCCGCGACCGGCTGCCATTTCGAGCGGGCCGCGAAGACTGGCAAATTTTTCGGTGTCCATTCGGAAAGCACCCGAGCGCATCATCGCGGTGATCATTTCCAATTGGTCCTTCGCCGCCGGCAAGGTTGAAGCCACCCTGGCATAGTTCTCAATCGCTGTGGCGTAGTCGTCCCGCAATTTGGCGTCTTCGGCCAACCGAAAAAATTCATCACCCGGGCCGGGTGTTGGAGTGGGGGCCACCTCGGGCTCCACGGTGGGAGGAGGGGGGGGCCTCAGTTCCGGCTCGGTTGGTTTTTCAAGGATGGTCAGTTGGGGAGCTTCCGACGGGGTGCGTGTGAGGAAGTGGAGTGAGGTTCCCACGATGGCGCTGAGGAGCAAAAGACAAAATAATACCACAGCAACCACAAGTGGTGCCTTGCTTCCAGGAGGAGGAAGGGGCGGAGGTTGCGGCTTGGCGGGCAAGCGTTGGGGCGCGAGGGGTTCAGCTTTTTGGGGTGGAGACTGTTTGCTTTGCGGCGGGCTGGTGCCAAGGGTCGGCGTTAATTTTGCAACGAGGGCACTGGCCGACTCGGCGGGGTTGTTCCCGTGACGGGCGGAATGAAGAAGGGTGTTCGCTTCCGCGGAGAGTGCTGAGATGGGCGTCCAACCCCCTTCGCTACGGATACCGCCGAGAGTCTCGTAGGCAATTCCTGCCAAAATGGCCGCGGGGGAAAGATGTTCGAAAGCTTGTGGAGGGGTTCCGACAATCGTCGCGTCAGCGGCAAACGCCCCGTTCTGCTCGGGCCATGCGGCCAAAATTGCCGCACGCAATGGGAAAACGGTATTGAGGGGTTTGCGTTGGACCTCCGCAGGCGAAAGCAGGATATCGCCCGGGGTGATGGCAGCGACCGAATGTCCCGCTTGCGCCATGGCGTCCAGGCCGCGTGCGATTTGCACCAAGAGAATGCCAGCCTCCCATGGGGGAAGGCTCCGGCGGGATTTCAGGAGATCCAAGAGTGTCAGACCCTCGATCCATTCGGTGACAATCGCCGACCGTTTGCCATCATTTTCCAACCCATGGACAGCCATCACATGAGGAGATGCGATCTCACGCAGTGCCGTGATTCGGGCATTGAGAGCCTCTGCAGCCCCCGGGGACTCCTCAAAAAAAATCAGCCCGACTTGGGATTTGTCCTTGAGGCGCGTGGCACGCTGGATCGTGGCATGGGAGAGGAGGAGTTGTTGAGGTTCCTGCAGATAGCGCCAGGCAAAAACTTTTTTTTGATCGACGCCTTCCGGCAGGCCGATCGTGCCGTGGAGGTTCTGCCCGCTGTGTTCCAGGGATTCTTGGATTTCTTCCAGTGCGGCTCTCAACCCGGCCGGTGTCTGGAACCGTTCGGCGGGATCCTTGGCCAGCATTTTTGAGAGAACGGGTTGGAACGTCATGGCCTCCTTGGGAAGGGCGTCCAAAGGGGGAGGCTGGGCGAGGTGTTTGGACAGAACTTGGGCCAGCGTTCCTTCAAAAGGGGCCCGGCCGGTCAACATCGCAAAAACCGTGACCCCCAACGCATAAAGGTCTGACCGGATATCCGTCTCCTCGTTATTGATTTGTTCCGGACTGGCAAAGTGGGGTGTGCCTTGAAAACCCACCGCCGAGGCCGCGGCAAGGGTTTCGCCGGTGAACTCACCGCCCATCAATTTCGCCAATCCGAAATCGATGAGTTTGACCTCCGTTTCCCCATCCCGGCGGACGAGCATGATGTTTGAAGGTTTGATGTCCCGGTGGACGAGCCCGACACGATGGGCGGCGGCCAGGGCTTTGGTGACAGCCATGGTGATCACCAACACTTCCCGCCAATCCAGCACCCCCTTCGATTTTAGCTCGGCGTCGAGGGTGACCCCCTCGACATATTCCATCACATAAAACACTTCCCCTTCCTCCTCGCCGAGGAACAGGACATTGGCGACATTGGGGTGCCGCAGGGACGCGGCCGTGCGGGCCTCCCTCAGAAATCGCTGCCTCGCAATGCTGTCAGCAAGCAGGGAGGGAATAATGACCTTGAGTGCCACGGGGCAACGCAAGTTGGTGTCCATGGCCCGGTAGGTGACTCCCATCGCACCGCGTCCCAAAACCACGGGGGCACCGGAGGCATCGGTCTCCACTTCAAAGTGCTGAAATTTGATTGGCTCACTCACCGATTGGCCGGTTTGGCGTCCCGGCCCTCAAGGAACGCTGACACAACAAAAAGTCCTGCCGCAATGCATATGCAGGAATCCGCCACATTGAATGACGGCCACCTTCCGTAAAACGGAAGGATAAAATCCAAAAAATCGACGACATGCCCATGCAGGATCCGGTCCGTGAGATTGCCGGCGACGCCGGAAAGCAGAAGAGCCGCCCCCACCTTGGATGGCGCATCCTTGAAAGATCCCCGACGAATCAAAAACGCAATCACGATCACCGCCACGGCTGACAACACCATGAAAAACGTGTTGGCCCCTTTGAGCATCCCAAACGCAGCGCCTGTGTTGTAAACATGCACAATGTTAAAAAAGCCGGGGATCACAGGGATCATGGCATCGGAATCCACTTTCCAGAGGACGGCG
This sequence comes from Terrimicrobiaceae bacterium, assembly GCA_040881805.1. GTDB lineage: Bacteria > Verrucomicrobiota > Verrucomicrobiia > Chthoniobacterales > Terrimicrobiaceae > JAJTZA01. The sequence continues at coordinate 3,608 of JBBECL010000062.1, forward strand.
GCCTTGGTGGCTTGATCAAGCACGTAGAGCGGCAGGGTAAGTTTCAGCAAGAGCGGTTTCATGGTCAGGGAAAAATCAGGGCGCCGGAATCAACCCGGCAACCGCCGTCGCGCAACGCCCGCAGAGGCCGGACTCATCGACATCCGGCACCAACCGCCAGCAACGCTCGCATCCGGGATGCGGGGATTTTTCCAGACGGGCAGAAATCCCGGGGCCTTCTTCAAATCGCAATTCGCTGACAATAAAAAATTCCTCCAGCTCGGCGCGGAATGGTTCCAGCTTCGAGATCGTTTCCGCAGGGGCCGTGAGTGTGATCATCGCCTCCAACGGTTTGGCAATGGTCTTCGCCTGGCGCGCGGGCTCGATGGCCTCTTGATAAACCACCCCGCGCAACCTGAGCCATTCGTCCATTCGGCTTTCCAAGGCTTCGTCGCGAAGGGCCCCGGACACTTCGGGAAACAATGCCAAATGCACGCTTGCTCCATGACCCGCATGTCCCCAGGCCTCCTCGCTTGTGAAGGCCAGAATCGGGGCCAGCAAACAATTCACGGCTTCAAAACAGGTTTTCATGACGGACTGTGAGGCCCGGCGGCGCGGGCTGTCCGGGGCATCGCAATACATGCGGTCCTTTGTGATATCCACATAGACCGCGCTGAGATCCACGGCGCAGAACTGATTGAGCGTTTCGAAGACCGCCCGGAAATCATACGCTTCATACGCCGCCCGGCATTTGGCAATGACCTCCTGCAGGCGGGAGAGAACCCATCGGTCCACAATCGTGGCTCCGGCAAAATCCAGCGCCTCCAACCCGCTGGAGTTGGCAAGCAGGATCCGGAGCACATTCCGGAACCCACGGTAGCGGTCAGCCACTTGTTTGAAGACCTCTTCTCCAAAGGGCACTTCATCGGTGTATTGGATGGTCGAAACCCAGAGTCGGAGGATGTCCGCTCCAAACTGATCCACAAAATGGGCCGCGTGGGTGGGCTTTTTGTATTCGGCCGACTTCGAGATTTTTTTGCCATCCTTGTCCACCACAAAGCCATGGGTGATCACCGTCCGGTAAGGCGCGCAGCCATTCATCGCGACACTGGTCATGAGCGAACTCTGAAACCATCCGCGATGTTGATCCGTGGCTTCCAGATAAATGTCCGCCGGGAATTGCAGTTCGGGACGGTGACGCAACACCGCTTCATGGGAAACCCCCGAGTCGATCCACACGTCCAGCGTGTCGCTGCGGCGGGTTGTTCCCGCCGGGAGCCCGACTTCGGCGGCCCACCACGCATCATCTTTCTCAAACCAGAGATTGGTCCCATGCTGCCGAACCAGTTCGGCCACCTTGCTGATGACCGTGGTGTCCAGGATTGGAGCCCCTGCGGTGTCGTAAAACACCGGCAGGGGGACCCCCCAGGTGCGTTGACGGGAAATGCACCAATCCGGCCGCGACTCGACGGTCCCCGCGATCCGGTTCCGGCCCCAACCGGGGATCCAGCGGGTCTCTTCCACGGCTTGGAGCGCGGGAGCGCGGATATCATCCACACGAATAAAAAATTGTTCGACCGCGCGGAAAACCACGGGCGTCTTCGAGCGCCAACAATGGGGATAGTCGTGGGTGTAATCCTTGACTCCCAGCAAAGACCCCTGGTCACGCAAAAACTCCACGATCTCGTTGTTCGCTGCAAAAACATATTTGCCCGCCCACGCGGGAACTCCACACTCCTCGGTGAGCTTGCCGTGGTCATCGACCGGGGAGAGCGTTGGCAGGCCGTTTTGCTGGCCGGCAATATAATCGTCTTTGCCATGACCCGGCGCGATGTGGACCTGGCCGGTGCCGGTTTCCATCGTCACAAAATCCGTCGTGATCACGCGGGACGTGCGGGGCAGAAAAGGATGATTGGCTTCCATACCTTTGAGGGCCTCTCCCTTGATGGTCGCGACTTCCGAGATGAAGGCCCGTCCCGTCTCCGCGCTGAAGGATTCCATGAGGGCCTTCGCGACAACCAGCTTTTCGTCCCCGAAATGGGCGATCACGTAATCCGCTTTGGCATCAACCGCAATGGCGACGTTTGCGGGCAAGGTCCATGGTGTCGTTGTCCAGATCACCAGACTTGCACCCTCGAGGTTTCCCGTCGGGTTTTTCAAGACAAACTTCACATAGATGGCGGGATCGGTGCGCCGGGCATATTCGACCTCCGCCTCGGCCAATGCCGTCTGCGCGCCCGTGCTCCACAACACCGGTTTCTTGCCCCGATACACGAGCCCCTTCTCCACGAATTTTCCGAACGAGGCAATGATCTCCGCTTCATAACCCGGGTCCAGCGTGAGGTAGGGGTTCTCCCAATCTCCCAACACCCCCAACCGCTTGAATTGTCCCCGTTGGATATCAATAAACTTGCGCGCATAGGCCTCGGAGCGCTGGCGAATCTCGAGCGGAGAAAGCCCCGACGCCTCCTTCACGACCTTGAACTCGATGGGCAAGCCATGACAATCCCAGCCCGGCACATACGGAGCCCGGAACCCCAACATCGTCCGCGACTTCACAATAAAATCTTTCAGCACCTTGTTCAGGGCCGTCCCCATATGCACGTCCCCGTTCGCAAACGGCGGGCCATCATGGAGCACAAAAAGTGGGGCCTCTTTGCGCGCCTCCTGGATTTGCTGATACAACCCTTCCTCCTGCCAACACTCCAAAATCACGGGCTCACGCGTGGCCAATCCGGCCTTCATCGGAAAGTCGGTCTTCGGCAAATTCAGGGTCTCTTTGTAGGTGCTCATTCAGAAAGGCCTGAAAGCCTACCCGGATGACCGCCCGCGGTCAAACGTGCCGTTTGCAGAGGCGCGCGGTGGGGCGCATCTCCGAAAAGTGCAAACCACAGGGGGAACGGGCGCCTCGCCCGTTAGGAGATTGAACCTCGAAGCCACACAAACGTGCCGCACACGGGCGAGACGCCCATGCCCCCTGGAAGAACCGCAGTTTGCACTTATCGGGCATGCGCCCCGCGCGGTGTGATCACAATAGTCCGCAGGGACGGGTGCGGTTGGCACCACAACGCCCAACCTTGTCACCGCTCCCTGTGGGCCTGTGCTTTATGTGGGAAGCCCGGCTTTGGTCGTGACAGAGGTTCATTTTCTAACAGGCTGCTGACTCCGAATCGACCGCATTTCCAAACCATTCGCGAATGACGGCTCTTGTTATTCTGGATCTGCTTGAAGCGACTGTTGGAATTGGTCGAACCATTTCTCTATGAACAGCCCGGAACTCAGCCCAAGTTGACGCTCCCGTCCTTCCGCA
>JBBECL010000063.1:0-6880 GCA_040881805.1 Terrimicrobiaceae bacterium
CGACGGACACTGGCGTAAGTGCCTGCGGGAGTCACTGCCGGAGTGAAATCCGCCTCATAGATCGCACGAATGCGTGTGGTGGCAGCGTTGGTGGTGGCTTCCAGAATAAACAAGCTGGTGTTGGTAAGATTTGTGGCTGCTCCGGTGTAGTCTGTGAAATCATCGCCATTGGCTCCGAGCAAGGCTCGAAACGCCGCAGGGGTCATGTTTGTCCGTGGGTCGAATCCCACCCCCACATTGATTGTCGAGGGCCGGGCGGTGTTGAGACCATTGCGGGCCAGACAGAACGCCGCAATCGAGGCATTAAGATCCTCATACAAAAGCTCTCGCATCGATTCCGCGCGGAACACTTCCCCGAGGCTCGGTGATTGGTTCACGGAGATGATGTTGTTTGTGAGCCCGTAGTAATTCGCATTGACCCCCGCAGGAAGAGTCACATCAATCGCACCGCCAGTCCACTCGGCCTGGGAGGAAATGCTTTGATAGGCGATCACGCCAACGGTGATCGTGATGGCGAAGATGGCCACCGCAACCAGAATCTCGACAAACGTGAATCCTTCAAGAAACCGGCGGCCTTTGGGAAGACCTTGATCCCGACTGGTTGCTGATTCAGAGGCCTTCATTGCCTTCGGCACCGACCACACCGCTGAGAGGGAATGGTCGTGTTCCTCCTGCAGAATCCATCACGTCTGTGGGAAGGGCAAAACGAACCTTGGGAGCCAGGTCATACTGCACAGAGAAGGCTCTGCGGTCGGAGGTTCCATCACGTTCGAGGAAACCGAAAATGACTTCATTGTCCGCTATTTTGTTCACCACAATTCGTTCAAACTGGGAGGGGAGCAGTTGCGGGAGCTCCGCACCTTCCGAAACCGCCATCGGTCCTAAAATCACCGAGGGTTTGCCGTCCGGAGAAACGGAGGCACCGCTCACTGACAACCGTGTGATGGTTGTGCGCAGGCGCGACTCTTCGGTTTCCCCCTGAACAATTCCAAAGTCTGTGGTGGTTGTGATTTGTCGGATACCAAACGGATTCCGCTCCCCGGGCTCGAGGATCACGCTCTGACGGGCGGATGGGAGGGGAAGCTCGGGCAGACGTGTTGCCAAAGGCGTGGCTTCCTGACCGTGCATCGGGACGACGGAAAGGCACAGGCTGCAAAGAACGAGTGGAAGGCCGCATTTCATGGTGTGTAAAGGGGTTGGTCCAGCGTGGCTTCCATACGGATATCTTGAGGGCGTGTTCCTTTGGAGATTTTGACAGAATTGACACGCAGAGTCGGCAGTTCCGATTCCAGGCGCCCGAGCCAATTCATCAGGCTCGCGTAATCGTCTTCAAATGTCAGCTGCGCCCGCACAGCACCGGACAGAGATGAGCCGGCTTTGATGGCCACCCGCCCAAACTTTTGGGAAAGGCTGGAAAGATTTCCATCCCGGATTTTTGTGATAAAAAGAGCCTCGGCATTTTCGGGCGTTCTGACGCGACCGAGTGGTTCCTCCCACGCGCTGAGGAAGTTGATGAGATCGGCAGAAGACTGTTTCAGCTGGGCAAGTTGAGCGGTTTGGATCGCGACCAATTGGCGCTGGGTTGCCTCCTCCGCCTGGAGGGCCTGTGCCTTGGAGATGGTTTTGTCCCTTTCCCCACGGACCCACAAAATGCCTTGAAGAAAGCCAAAAGCAAGGAGCCCCACAAGGATGACGGCAAGGTGTTTGTTGTTCATGGGGTGGTGGGAGTTTCGGGTGGGGCCACGTTCAGAGGCACAATGGTGGCGCGGTAGTTGATTTGACCTTCCGCCAGTGTCTGCTCGGGTTGCAGCAGCCGGAAATTCTCGCGAGAGATGGCGTCCGTCGTTTCTTCCAACTGCGTGGCAGACGAGGTCCCGATTCGCATGGCCAGCTTAAGGCTGGAGGGGGACTCTTCGTCACGATCGAGTTTCAAGTCCGCCAAGGATGCCTCCTCGCCAATGCTTCTGGCAACGGCCACAACCAAAGGCTGAAGAGGACGTGACCCTTCCACCCAGCCTTGCACGTCGGTCGCACGCAGGATCTGCGATTCCAGTTGCTTGCGCTCGGCGGCTGTGGAAGCCACTTGGGATTGGGCGTCCGCCAGGCCTGTGTTGGCGATGGCGATGCTGTCATTTGCCAGTTTCAGCTGATACAGAAACAACCCACAAAGAATGATCGATGAGGCCACGGTGAGATAAAAAAGAATGGGAACCAGACGAAGCACCGCCGGGAGGGGAGGCATGATGTCCTTCCTGTCGGTTTTAAAATCGTCCGTGATGTCTTTTGGCAGGATCATTCAGTTTTGTAGGATGAGGTTCCAGAGCAGGTCCGGTTGAGAGAAATCTTGAACCGTGTGTCCTTCGAAGACTTTTCCCACCTCCTCGGCCAGACCCGGGAAAAGTGTGTCTGCAACAATGATCACCGGCATTTCCGGCGGAATGCGCGCTTGGAAAGGGGACACAAGATCCAAAGCCGGTGAAAGATCTTCCTGTTCGTAAACATCGGTGCGTGAGCGCAATTCGATCCATTTGTCTTGATCCTGCACCAACGCACAAACCGCTCCCTCACAAAGAACAAAAATGAAAGCGCTGGCCGGTTTTTCCGAGCCTTTGGTGGTATTGATCAAGCCGAGGGCATGTTTGAGGAGGAGATAGGTCCCGCAGCACACACGCCCAAGCTTGAAGCCTGTTTCTTTGAACGCCGCCTCAACGCGCCCCACTTGTTCTTCGTCGCAGGTGAGGAGAATGCTGGAATTGGTCTCGGGATTGTGGGTGACCGCATACTTTTTTCCCCGCTCAAACCGTCCACCAAGAACCGTTCTGGGGTTGGTCTTGACCATGGCCTCACTCCCCGGGCGGCGGGAAAGGTTTGTCTCCAAGCTGATCACGTAGCGCGTGTGCATGGAAACCGCCGACCAGCCTCCATCGGTGCCCTCCCGCATTTGCGCTCCTGAAATATTCAAAAGCTCCTTGAAATCTTTGATCTCCCGATGGGTCTCGGTTTTCCCAAACCTGCCATTTTTCTCGAGAGGGCGCAGCGAAAGGGTTTGCTTGCCGATCCCAAACAGCAAAGTGCGAATACCGGGGAATCGGCGGCGCCACGGAGCGGTGGGGTCGTCTGGCTCCGGCCGGAAGGCCGAGAAGTTTAATACATCAGCTATGTCTTTGCCTTTCATCGTGCAATCTCCGTCTGGTTTTCTAGATAGGTGGCCACTTCATCCCAAGCGTAACCAGAAGTCTTGACTGATGTCGAGCTATGAAAACCTTCCCCTTCCCGCAGTTCGACACTTTTCTGAAAGTTGAACATTCCCTTTTTCCACCCTGTTTCGAGTTCTTGGTCGAGTTTTTTAAAATCCCCACGCCGGATGATATTCACCACCCCATCGTATTGAAGGAGCACTTCATGAACGGGAAAGCGTTTGCTGCGTTCTTCGTCCAAGAGCAGGCGTTGACACATGATCAGCCTCAACACATCCGCCAAGGTTTCCTGGGACGTCTCCATCCGTTCGCTGGGAATGAGCTTGAGAAAGCGCTGCACGGTTTGGGCCGCCGTGGACGTGTGTAGGGTGGCCACCACCACATGGCCGGTTTCCGAGGCTTGAAGGGCAATTTCTGCGGTTTCACCATCTCGAATTTCTCCAATGATGATGACATCAGGGGCTTGGCGGAGCGCCGATCTCAAGGCATTCGAAAAATCTGTTTCATCAGATCCCATTTCCCGCTGAGAGATCAACGAAGGCAAGCCATCGGGGTAAAGGAACTCAATGGGATCCTCGAAACTGATCACGTGTTCACGTCGCCGACGGGCGCGGTGCAGGACCATTGAGGCAATCGTTGTTGATTTTCCGCTGCCCGTCGCCCCACAAATCAAGAACAACCCATTCTTGGCTTCGAGGAAGGCCTTCATTGCTGACGCCGGGACTCGGATGGAATCAGGCTCCGGGATCTGGTTGGGCAGAAGCCGAAGCACCCAGCGAAGCTTGCCTTGGGTAACCATCTGGCTGACACGGAATCTTCGGCCGTGAAGATCCATGCCGCTATCATCACATCCGGGCTCCAGATGATCCGGAACCGGCATTTCAAACACGAGGTCATCGAACACAAGCAGACCATTGTATTTGTAGGTCAGAGGTTCGCCAGGGGTCAGATAAAAATCACTGACCCCCTCAGCCTCTCCCAACTCATGGATTCGGCGCGCCACAGGTGATTCCGACGGGAGATCAAGGAGCCTCATAGAAGTGTGTTTTTCTCAGAGGGCTTGATCGGGCTTGGCAACACTGGCAAAGAATTTTGAAACAGCGCACCTATTGATTCAATCGCCAATGATACCCGCGTTGATAAGTGCTTGCTGGAGTGAGGGGCCACCATTAAATGACCCCGTCCAATAGCTGCGGCCCAATTGGGCGAGTCGCGTGGGATAATACGTCCCGGGATCGACTTCACGGAAGGCCGATCCTTCACCCTTCGAAAGACCCTCGGCTCGGAAAATCAGATCGTCAAAGTCAGCGTCCCCTCCACCTGCGATGTCTTCGATGGCATAGCCGCTATTGCCCAGAGAGGCAATTTGACCCTGATAAAAAGGGGCAGCGCTTGTTCCCAAGCTTAGAGAGGTCAATGGGTAAACCGTGGCACCAGGAGTTGTTCCCTCTTGGAATTGTCTGCTGGCCTCTTGGAAGGTGTTGTTCGGGATGAGCACAGCCGCGACGGTGTCACCAGGCCGGAAGTAGTAGGTTCTCTCAAAGTTGCCGGCGGAGGTCTGGGAGGCGTCAATGATGGTTTGAGCCCGATCACCAACAGCTGCACGTCGCACCAACTCCGCCATGAATGCCGTTCGACCGGCATTGGTGGTCAAGTCGTAGTCTTGGGGTCCCATGCCTTCCAGAGAAACCAAAGCCAACCTTGAGGAATAACCAGCCTCACGGAAAATGTAGTTCACGTCCACAGCACCGTCAGGCGAGTTGATTGTCCAAAAGCCACCATCGAAAGACTGCTGGGAAGCGGCGGCGGCGGAACCCACCACAACGCCCACACTTGGGGAGGATCCAGATTTCGGAACGGCACCTGAGGTGTTGGCAGTGAATGCCCATACCCAACCGTCTTCTTGGGATTCTTTAATGGTGGACCGGGCCTCCCAAGTTGGAACAGCGGCACTCTCATCGAGCACAAATTCTTTGACCCCCAAAGCCCCTGCGGAAGCGACCTCAAAACGGTTGGCTGTGGCATTCCAAACCGCGCGGGGCATAGATGTTGCTGCTTCCGCCGAGGTTTGCCAGACGGCCCTGACACGTTGGTCGAGCAAATTTCCGGTAATTCCAATCCGGCGAAGGGCCGAGTCTTCCGTCGCTTGGGATTTCATTTTGTCCAAAATGTCGTTGGGGTTGGTCACGTCGACAAAATCTCCGCCGCTGGCGAGATACATTTGGATACTCCGGTTGACTGCCCCGGCGTCAGAAATAAGCTTGTTCTCTCTGGCGGCAGCTTGTCCACCGGCCACGGAAATGTAGCCTATGGAAGAAATAATCCCCAGTCCTGCAATGATGACTAGCATTTCCGCAAGAGCGAAGCCTTTAATGCTGAACAGTGGTTTTGTTTTCATGGCAAATTTATTGTCGGTCATTTCGTGCAACAGTCAAGAATTATCGTTGCATCAGACCAAAAATCTTTCAGCGTCATCCCTAGAAAGGAACCACTCGGGGTGGAGGTGAACTTTTGGGAGTTGCCGAAGAATTTCTCGTTCCATCCTCTCCCGATCGGACAAGGGGCGAAGGGGGCGATGAGAGAAATGAACCAGAAGTGCAATCAAAGAGTTGGGTCTCAAAACCAAAGGGGTCATTTCATTTGTTCGCGGCAGGCAGTTCTCCTATCATGAAAAGGACCACCTCACCTCAGGCTGGTCCATTTCTCCTTGCCTCCCACTGAGAGTCGAATATAGTCATATTCATTGAAATGACGACACCAACTGGTTTCTCTGATCCGTTTCATGGTTGACTTCTCATCAAGCCTGCCTGCGGTTTTTGTGTTGCGGTTTTTGTTGTGCTAGTGGCTCGAAATCCGTAGAATTGGACTTTTTAAGAATCAACTTGCCAATAAATCGCGCTTCATGAGTAATTAAAAATCAGCAGGAAGGGTGGCTGAGCCCGGTCTAAGGCACTCGACTCGAAATCGAGCGTGGGGTAAAACTCACCGTGGGTTCGAATCCCACCCCTTCCGCAGTGCGGAACTCCATAAATATGGCCGCAGGCCCCTATAGATGGTGGGATGAGAACGCAGTTCGAGCGATGCGAAGCATCACAGATTGTGCGCAGCACAACCCGCAAGGGCAAAGGCCGCAGGCCGGAGTCAATCCCACCCCTTCCGCCAGCTCGAAGCAGAAGGAGGGAATTCCGCTTTTTTGCAGCGGCAGGGTCTCCGGGGTCAAAGACGACGGCATCCGACCCGTCTCGTAACCAAAAAGCCAAAAGTTCCTCTGTCTTTGCTCTAGAGAATCGGGTTTGTCCATCTGCGTCCCCACGCAAGCCACTTTTTCTCTCCCAGAAGTTCGAATTACCCTCACTGCAACGGTCGAAGCCTTAAAATAATTTCCGCGGATTCCTTCGCCTCAGAGGGTGCATGACAGAATTCTTCTGAAGTTTCCCCAAAGGGGAAAACCTACGTCACAGAAGGGACTGGCAACATTTTGGGCACTGGAAGAAATTTGTCCTGCACCCCCCCTTCCCCCCCTCAGGGACCTTGAACTCCCGCAGACCTTGAACTCCCGCTTGCGCAAGAAAGGAAAATGAGACATGCTGGACTCGATTTGGACCACTCTTACTGTCCGACACACCATGCGTCCCTAGCTCAATGGTAGAGCAGAAGACTCTTAATCTTTTGGTTCTGGGTTC
>JBBECL010000064.1:0-6867 GCA_040881805.1 Terrimicrobiaceae bacterium
TTCACGGGTTCCAAGAAGGACATTGGACCAATCATTTCGACTGGCTAATCTCTTGGGCTCCATCTGGCGGGGAGGAATTCCCCTTGTATAAATCACAGGTTTGACTTTTTATGGGTTTTGTTATGAATCCTCCCGTGAGTCTCCTTATCTCCTTCTTGTCATTTGCTTTGCTGCTCGGGGTCTCGGCTCCCTGCCGTTTGCTGGCGGCAGAGTATTTTGTGGACTATGGAAGTGGAGATGACGGCAATTCGGGAAAAAGCGAAGCGGAAGCTTGGAAGCATGCCCCGGGAGACTCACAAGCGGGTGGCAAGGCCGGTTCCGCGGTACTGGAGCCCGGGGATGTGGTCCAGTTTCGAGGTGGGGTGATTTATCGCGGAGAGATAAAAATTCCGGCCAGTGGGACCCCTGAAAAACGCATTGTCTATCGTGGCACGGGTTGGGGCGAAGGGCGCGCGATTTTGGATGGATCTGAGGTTGTGCCCGGCTGGAAAAAATGTGGATCTGCGGAGGAGGTGGGGGGGAATCCGGGTTTTCAAAATCTTTACTTCACCGAGGTGGCCGCAAATTCGCCTTTTCTTTTGAACCTGCATGAAACCAACGCCGGCACCAGCCAGGATGAGTTTCTATGGATTTCCCAGGACCCCAACCCGGCGGATCCATTTTTCCACGATCGCAAGGATTCCTTTTATCCGGTGACCAAGGACAACCTGACCACCACGTCCATCACCGACCCCATGGTTTTTGCGTCCGAAGATTCCACCCACTATCAAGGGGCTTCCCTTCTGATTTGGGTCAGTCCCAACTTCACTCGCCGGTTTGACATTCTGAGTTATGACCCTGCCACACGGAGGGTGACCTTTGCTGATATTGGCAACAGTGCGATCTACCCGGATGGCCGTGACCAATTTTTTGCCATCTATAACAGCTTCCACGTCATCGACAAACCGGGCGAATATGCGGTCGGGGAGCCGGATGCCACGGGAAAACGCCGTATCGTGTTGTGGCCATATTCGCCCGTGGATTTGGACAAGCGCATCTCCCAGTCCGTGCGGGTCCGGGGGTTCGATCTTGGCAAGGAGAGCCACATTCATATTGAAGGCTTCGAAATTCGCAAGTTTGCGGGGGCCGAGGACAGTGGCGGGTGCGGGATTGCCACCGCGGGTCGGGGCGTCGGGTCCAAGGGAGGCTACCTTCTCAAGAACAATCGGATTCTTCACAATATGTCCGGAGGCAGAGGCCTTGGCGGGATTTATTTGGATGACACCGTGGACGCTATGGTCGAGGACAACGAGATTCTCTGGAACAAGGACCACCGTGCGATCTTCGTGACCGGCGGGGAAAACATCATCATTCAAAACAATGATATCGCGTATGCCGGGAGAACTGCCCTCGTGATGTATACCGGCAAGCGTTCCCAGATTCTCAACAACCGAATCTCCAATATCCTTGGAACACACGCCAATGCGATGACCTTCTACATTGCCTCGGAAAACCTGCTGGTGGCAGGGAACATTGTCACCAACTCCACCACCCCCATCACCTTTCAAGACAGCGGACCGCTCTATTTCTTCAACAACATCACCGATGGTGGCGGAAAATATAAAAATGTGAGCGAGTGGCCAAACACCAAGAGGGGCCCCTGGGCCACCGGACAAATTGTTTTTGCCAACAACACCTTTGTGAATGCGGATGCCCATTCCTCCCTCAACCTTGGCAAAGATCCTGACAAAACCTATGCGGTCATAAACAACATTCTGGATGGCCTCGGAACTAACCAGCATAAAGCCCCGGGCATCAAAGTCATTCACACCCACAACATCTACACCGCTCTGAACACATTCCAGGCGGCGAGATATGGATGGGAGATGGGGGAAGGCGAAGTGGAAAACGGAGACCTTGCCGCCTTGTTTGTGAACCCCACAAAACTGGACTTTCGGCCTGCGGCAAGCAGCACGGCGCTCAAAGCAGGGACTGACATCACCGCTTACTTCCCGAAAGACGTTTTCCCGGATTTGAATTTTGACGAATTGCTCGGAATCACCAAACCTGCAAATATTGGTGCCAACGGCCAGGCGACGTCCCCCGGGCAATAGTCCATTCGTGAATCCTCTGAATTATAAGCATCAAGCCCGGCCCGCTTCGCGCGGACCTCACACCCGCCTTTTTGGAATGCAAGAATCCTTGCAACGCTTTCGATTTTTCAATTTTTGGCTGGTCTTCGAAGGAAGTTCCCGAGATCAACGCTCCAAGAATCGCACACGCTGGTCCGCACGGGGCAAGCGGATGGTGAGGGCCAGCCCGCGTCCTTGGGAGCTTTCAATGGCCAACTCTCCGCCGTGGGCTCTGACGATCCGCCGCACGATCAACAACCCCAAACCGGAACCCGACTCCTTGGTGGTGAAGTAGGGCTCAAACACCCGGCTGATGTTCTCGGGAGAAATGCCGCCCCCCGAGTCCGTGAAAGAGACACAGATGTGGGACTCTTCGACCCAGGTGCGGACACGAAGGATTCCGCCGGTTTTCATCGCCTGGAAGGCATTGCGAATCACGTTGTAAAGGGCCTGCTTGATTTGATCGTGATCCAGCTCCAGCAACGGCAGGTTGGGGGTAAGATCCACTTCGACCAATATGTCACGATCCCGCGTCTCGGCAGCCAAAAACGCCAGAGATTCGTCCACGATGGCATTCAGGTTGGATGGTTTGAGGAGGAGAGATTGAGGGCGGATGGCGCGAAGAAATTGGGTGATGATGTGGTCCAACCTGCCGACTTCCTGACGGGTGACCGCCACCGAGTCTTCGAGGTCTTTGCGCACCTTGGCCGGAAGTTTCTTGATCCGCCGCTGCATGAGTTGGAGGTGGATGTCCAGCGAGTTGAGAGGATTCCCAATCTCGTGGGCAACGCCGGCCGCCAGAAGCGTGAGTGCCGAAAAACGTTCGCTATCAATCGTCTCTTCGGTGGCGCGTCGATTTTGGGTGATGTCTCGGAGGATCATTGCCGCACCCACCGGGCCGGTACCACCCTCGCTGTCCAACAGCGGGACAATGTAAAAATTCAACAAGCGGTTTTCAGGATAAAAAACCTCCAAGTCCCGACTGATCACTTCTCCGGACAATTGTTCCCAATCCAGGCCGCGAACCACCTCCCCCAACTTCCGCCCCAGACTGGACGCGGGTTCCACGCCAAAGAAGCCCCCGGCGGCACGGTTCATATAAACCACCCGCCCGGTGAGATCTGTGACAATGATGCCTTCCAAAATGGCATTGAAGATTGTTTCCAGGAATCCCTTCTCGCGGGCCAACTCGGCCAAATAATTTTGGACGTCTCCGGGCTGAACCAGGCCGATGCGGCCAATGAGTTTTTCAAGAAAGGCCCGGGTCATGGTTCAGGAACGCCATTGCACCGCTTGCTCATGAGCGGCAAATCGCGCAAAGCCCCGCCCGCCCGGCTTCCCATTGCCCGAGCGGAGCAGGCCCCCAAATGGCAGCGAGGAGGGTGAGAAGGTCGTCGGCAAATTGCGATAAAGATTCCCGACCTCCAATTCCCTGGCAAAGTCCGCAAACACGGCATCCGATGACGTGAAGATGGATGCGGTCAATCCCAGGACATCATTTTTCTGGAGGCTGATGGCTTCTTTGGTTGTCGCAAAGGATTCCCACGTGGCCACGGGTGAAAAAAATTCCTCAGACCCCAAAGCCATGGGGTTGTCGGTTTTGAGAACCGCGGGACGAACGTAGTATCCGCTGGAGTCATCCGAAGCTCCTGCGATGAGCCAGTCTCCAGGGGTGGACACGAGGAGTTGGTAACGGTCAAATGCCCGTCGGTTGGCCAGCGGGCCCAGCAGGGTTTCTTCCTTGGTGGGATCACCGGGCACATACTTGGTGAGCGCTGCACGGAAGAGCTCCAAAAAATCTGCCTCCACCGCGTGATGCACCAAGATCCGGGATGTCGCATTGCAGCGCTGGCCGGTGGTCAGGCACAGGCCGTCAGCGGCCGCCAGTGCGGCGGCCGGCAGGTCGGCATCATCGCAAATCATCAGGCAATTTTTTCCACCCAATTCGAGCGCCAGGGATTTGGAAAAATCGGAAGCCAAGTCCTTCGCCAGGGAGAGTCCCACAGGCAGAGAGCCGGTGAAACACACCGCACGCACGCGGGCATCCAGACAAATGGCACGCGCCGTGGCCCCCCACCCCTGCACGATTTGAAACACGCACGGGGGGAGAAATTGATTCATGATCTTGCCATAGGCAGCCGCAATATTTGCTGCCAGTGGCGAGGGCTTAAAAAGCACCGGGCTGCCCGCCAGAAGATAGGCCAAAGCGGCTCCATGACCCAGATGGATGGGAAAGTTGAAGGGGGCAATCACGGCGGCGGGTCCCATGGGGCGGGATCGAACCAACGCCGGATGCGGGCCATCGGTCACCTCACGGTCCGCCAAGTGCCAATCCGCATCCTGAAAGGCAAACCCAAATTTTGCCACCACCGCGTCCAGTTCCAGACGCGCCTCGCGCAGGGGCTTGCCCACTTCCTCCGCGATCAGCAACGCCAGCATTTCTTTGGATTCCGCGAGCGCCTCCCGGCACCGGGTCAAGGCCTGTTTCCTGTCATCAAGCGGCATGTTCCGCCAGTCAAAAAAAACCCCGGAAGCCCGGTCCACGGCCCTCCCCGCATCATCGGCCGCCACTTCGGCAAAGCGCTTGTCGAAGTTTCCAGGGAAAACATTTTCCCAACGCGTGGGGTCTTCGCTCATTTGGCAAGCAAATCCGAGAGTTCGGCCACCCGGCGGCTGAAAAGCGAGAGGGCCGCATCCACAGGGTCCGGAGACAACATGTCCACCCCGGCTTGTGCCAGGGTTTCAATCGGAAACCGACTCCCACCGCTGGAAAGAAATTGCATGTAGCGCCCGGTTTCCCCCGACTCCAGAACCTGCCTGGCCAACGCGGCAGCCGCCGAGATTCCCGTCGCATATTTGTATACGTAGAAGGCATTGTAAAAATGGGGAATCCGGAGACCCTCCAACTCCAACTCTTCATCAATCGCGAAGTCCGGCCCGAAGTAGGCATCCAACAACCCGCGATAAATCCGCCGGAAGGAATCCAGCGTGAGCCCCTCCCCGGCTTCCTCGGCGGCATGAATGGCCCGCTCAAATTCCGCAAACATCGTCTGACGGAACAACGTCCCTCTCAAATCATCGATCTGACGGTTCAAAATCATCGCCCGCCGTTGAGGATCTTCGGTGGTGGCCAGCAGGTGTTCGGTGAGTAAGATCTCGTTGAACGTGGAAGCCACCTCCGCGAGAAAGATCGGGTAATGATAATTTTGGAACACCTGCGCATTGCGCGAAAACCATGAGTGCATCGAATGCCCGGCCTCATGCGCCAACGTGTAAACATCCGAAAAAACGTCCTGCTTGTAATTCATCAGAATGTAAGGAGGTCCCGAGTAGGTGCCATAAGAAAAGGCGCCACTGCGCTTGCCCTTGTTTTCATAGCGGTCACACCAACGCCCCGCCCCCAGCCCTTCTCCAAGAATGTCCGTGTAGTCTTTCCCCAGCGGATGAAGCGCCGCCGTCACCAACCCCACCGCATCATCCCAGGGGATGTTGCTTTGCACCTCGGAAACCATGGGCACATAGGTGTCGTAGTGATGAATCTCCTTGAGCCCCAAGACCTGACGCCTCAACTCATAATATTTATACAACTCTGGCAGGCGGCTCCGCACACTGCCCACCAGCCCGTCATAGACACCCACCGGCACGTCATCCGAGAAAAGCGAGGCTTCCAGCGCTGACGGAAAATTGCGGGCACGGGCGTGAAAAACCCCCGCCTTCACCGAGTTGGCCAAAGAGGCCGCCAGGGTGTATTTGTGGGCGGAAATTTCCTCATAAAACTTGTGAAAGGCTTCCCGCCGGATGTTGGGATCTTTCCGAGTCAAAAATGACGAAAAGGAACTCTGGGTCAATTCCTTGGTGGCCCCATCCTCATCGACCACGTGGCCAAATTTCATGTCCACATTCATGAGCTGGGAGAACGTCTCCGAATGTCCATGAACAGCCGCTGACCCCAAAGCCAGCAACCGCTCCTCGGCGGCGGAGAGGGTGTGGGGCTTCATGCGTTGAAGCTTCTTGAGGGTGATTCCCCAATCCGCCAACTCGGGAGCTGCCAACAACGCGTCAAACGCTTCACTCGAGAGCGCTTGCAACTCGGGAGAAAGAAAAGAAAAAGCCTCCCCCACACGCAGAAGCACCCCCTCCAACCTGGCCTCCCGCGAAAGCGATTCTTCATGGGAGCTGTCCTCACTGGATTTTAACCCCGCAAACTGCATAAGACGCTCGGTGAGGCGGCTCACCTCATTGTCCAACACCAAGGCTTGATGCACCATGGCGGTGCCTTCCCCCAACTTTCCGCGGAAGGCGGTGATACCGGGAAAAAGCTCCTGCAACTGAAGAAAATCCTTCTCCCAAGCGGCCGCATCCGGGTAAAGCGGCGTCAGATCCCATGTGTCTTCCACGTTGACCTCTGTGCGGGTCGGAATTCCAGAAATCGCAGCGTCCGTGTGATAAAATTTGCTCATCATCCAGATGCTACTCCAAAAGAAAAAATAAGGAAGGCGCTCTTTTTTAAGTGGGTGAGATTAAAGGTGGACGGGGTTGCCATTCAGGCCTGGGGGCACGGTCGTATGCGTGTGGGCTGCGCCAGCAGTTTCAAGCCTGCAACGGGCGAGACGCACCGCTCCCCCTGACTCACCTACTCTGAACCTCACCCCCTTCGACCTTCCCCTGATAAAAAACATTTCAATCGCACGAGAATGATTGATAGTGCCTTCTCATAGCCCGGATGGCGAAATTGGCAGACGCGCCAGATTTAGGA
>JBBECL010000065.1:0-6698 GCA_040881805.1 Terrimicrobiaceae bacterium
GGCTCTGGCGTGGGCTCTGGCGTGGGCTCGGGCGTGGGCTCGGGCGTGGGCTCTGGCGTGGGGGTTGGCCAAGGTTTGACGAGGTCCTCCCACGTGTGAAGTTCCACGTCACTTAGACCAATCTCATCGAGCAGTTTTGCACATTGTTCTCTCCATTTGGCGAGGTCCGGCGGACCGGGCTCATCGGCCGACCCGGGGAAAACCAAATACGCCACATTGAGAGTGCTCACCGGGCGGTTCATTGCGGAGGCCCTCTCATTCAATTCCTTGCAGAGCCGCATCGACGCTTCGCCAAATTTGAAGGAGGGACCGGCATCACCCACGATGGCGGGGTAGGCCTTGCCCTCATGAAACACCACCGCATAATCGCCCATCGCGGCATAAGGCGCCCGGCCTTCCTCGGCTCTTAGCATAAACCCGGGAAGCACGATGGCCGGATCTGTCGAGGACACCAAAAAGCTCCAATGTTTCAGGTCATACACCCGACGGCTCAAGGTTTCGATCCCGCTCTTTAATTCCGCATTTTTTTCAGCTGTCAGGCCTTTCACGGCATACTGGGCCTTCAATTCGCCGAGGCGGGTTTCGGCCTTTTCGAGGAAGGGGTTGGGGCGGTCGGTGCGCTTTTTCCATCGATAACTTGTCTGTGGCTGGAAAAACCGGGAGGACCCGTCCACCTCCACATTGCGATCACCATCGGATCCGTCCGTGTTGACATCCATGTCCCCCTTCAACAGCAACAGGGGACGGCCCGTTTTCGGAGCGGTGAACTCCAAAATGGTTTCGCAATCATAGAAGTTGTGACGCGACAGCAGTTGGTCCAGCTGGGAGAGCCGCTCGCGAACCCAATTGACTTTCAGGTCATAGATTTTGTCGAAGGCCGGAGACACCTTGGCCTTTTCGGGAAAATCCGGGATTTTTCCAAGGATGGCAACCAGGCTCGGATCATTGGAATCAAAGTCGGCAAGGGTGGTTGAGGGGCGGGGTCTTTCTACGGTGACTTTGATCTCCGCGATATAGCTGGTGGGGCTGGTGCGTTCGGTGGATGCCAGATTTTTGCTTTGGGGAGTGACCAGTTTGTTGACATAGGTGACCCCATTAAAAAGCTGGGCCGTGTCCATCGGCTTGCGGGCGATGGTGGGGGTTGGCGTGGGTTTGGGCGGCGGGATCACCGCCGGGGTGGGAGAGGGTGTCGGGGGAGGCTCGGGGTCCTTGTCGGGCACGCAACCACCAAGCACCAGAGCAAGCAGGGCCAACAACGACCCCGGGGCTTTGAGAGCGCTTGTGCGCTTATCGACGGACCGCCCGAGGGGTCGCTTTGATTTTGGGGTGATTGAGGAGCCCTCCATCGCTTGCTTGGTGTGTTGAGGTTTAAGTGTATTGAAGAAACGCGGTCGTGACCTCGGCAGGAATATCAATCATCCGATAATCACTCGAGGAAACATAAAGCAAACTCTGCTTGCCATGGCCAAGGCGGTTGCCATTGGAATCCGAAATTTCGTGCTCCAGAGTCACAAACTTTCGATTGTAGTTTGCAATGCGAATTCTGACGCTCACGGTTTCAAATTCCTTGGTTTCCCGGGTGAACTTGTGCTCGAACGAGCGGGTCAAAATATAAAAGGGGGTGTTCTTGATGTTAAACTTTGGCATCACGTGATTGAAAAACAACTCCCTCGTTTTGCCGACCCACATCGCATACATCCCAAAATAAACGTTGCCCACAGAGTTCGTGTCCGCATAGGTCGCGACAAAGGAATGGACAAACCATTTTCCTTCAAAATGGCCTCCCACATGATGGAACGATCCATCGCCATTTTGCGGAGTTTCCATTCCTCCGGGAGGGACCACCGCCGACCCCACCGCCGTGGTGGGCTCAATGGCTTGGGCCTCGAGTTCCTCGGTGCCACTCACAAAATCCTCACCCGCGCTGGGCTTGAGCAACAACCACGCGATGGAGGCCAGGGGCAGGAGCGCCCCGATGCCCATAAAAATGGGATATCTCAAAAAATACCCGTACGCAAAAATCACAACAGCCAGGCTTCCGATACAAAACATCTTGATTTGGGGGATCGCATTTGCCGGGGCCACCAAATAACACCGTGCAATCGCCAGAGCCGAATAGCCGACAAAAAATGTCGCGTAAAAAATCATGAAGTATTCGAGCTCCAACCCGATCACGGCGGCCACAAAGGCCACAAATCCTGCCAGCACAAAGGCCGGAATCGGGGAGGTCAACAATTTGGGAGGCAGAAGGGCAAAAATCGGGTTGTTTGAACGGGCCGCGTTGTCCTGAAAAAACCACTTCAAGGACACATAACCACTATCCAGCGTGGTGAGCACACAAACACAGAGAAACACACAATACGCCACGAAGGTCCATGGCATCGCGGAAGCGTTTTCGTAAAAGAGCCGCATGATGGTTTCATGACCGTAGAAATGCCCGGCGAGCCCCTCGCGCAACAATTTCCCGGCCCCTTGATTCAAGGCCCACAGCGCCAGCGTGCCATGAAAAATCAACAACCCGAAAAAGAGGGTGGCCCCGATCCAATAGCCCGCAGCCACGGAGACGCGCTCGCGGTGCATTTGAATGGCTCTCTGCCATTGCTGCAAATCCAACCACGGACCCACCAGAAATCCGATAATGACAGGCACCGCATAGCCCCAAAAATTCAGGTCATCGGTCGGGAGCTTGGGAAAAACAAACGGACCGGTCCCCATGCGAATGGCCGAGAGACCGATCCAAGCAATCGCCGCCGCGAGCAATACCCCCAGCACACCATGGCTGTACTTGATACGCCGAATGTCGAATTCCTCACCAAAAAGCACTGCCGCCGCGAGAACAATCAGCAGGGTGAGCGGCAAATACAGCGTCCATGGCTCATAACCCAAGGGCATCCACCCATACCGCAAAAGCGCAAAGATCGTCAGCGAAATCGCCAGCAGTTGATAAAGGAAAAATACCAACCGGAACGGCCGGGACCACGTGTTGAAGAACTTGGCCAGGGACTCCGAGCCTTGCTCTCTCCGGGCAATGTGGTGGGTGACCAATCCGAAAATCACCAACCCCAGCGCATTGGGAATTGCAAAAGTCAGAAGTCCGAAGAGCCCGAATTGAATCGTGAACTGAACAGAAAAAAACAGCCCGAGCCCCCACATCCACGAGAGGGCAACGGAATTTCCCCACAAAAGAGTCGAGAACCAGCGGGCACGCAAAGGAAGGAATGACATCGAAAAATCACTTTACCAGCGGATGCGCCGCCCCGCAATAGTGGTGAAGACGGATTTTTACTGCTGAATCAGGGGGAACGGTGCGTCTGGCGCGCTGCAATTTTACGCCTCACACCCGCAGCAAACTCCACACGCTCGGGATGACCGTGCCACCTGCCCCGCATGCCCATCTACCCCATTTTGTAATCGCACCAGTCGGCCAAAAGCGGGTCAAATTTCAAACCGCCAAGCGAGGCATCATTTCCCACTTTGACGGGCAGCAAAAAAAAGCGCGCCACTTCTGATTTCCGTTTACATGATGCAGGTGGATCATTCAGACGGGAAAAGTCCGGGCTATGGGCAGGCTCCTTTGGGGGTTTGCAGGAGGCTTATTTTTGGGTTGGCGCACGGCGGGGTGGCAGGTGGCTGAAGATGACGAAGACCGGGGCTTGACGAGTGGGGGGGCTGTGGTGTCAGGGTATATTCATGCAGCATGCGAACAAATTTTTAGCCTTGGTGGACGAGTGCCTTGTGCGAATCAAAGAAGTCAGTGTGGAAGAAGCTTCGGTGGCAACGCGCGGGGGACCCGCGGTATTGGTGGATGTGAGAGAAGACCGGGAGTGGGTGGCAGGACATGCCGTTGGTGCCGTCCACATTGGCAAGGGTGTGATTGAGCGGGACATTGAGCGTTTGTATCCCGATCCGGAAACACCGCTCTATTGTTATTGTGGGGGCGGCTACCGCTCTGCGCTGGTTGCAGAAGCCCTCCAAAAAATGGGATACACCAAGGTTTATTCCGTGGCTGGTGGCATCAAGGCTTGGGCGGAGGCGGGATTACCTTTGGAAAATTAGCCGCCGTTCCTGCTTGGTCGATGATAACGTCAGCCATCCCGGGCTCGGTGCCGATGGCCTTGGAGTAATACAGTGTTTTTCCACGCAGGTGGTGGGGGTTTTCGAAAAAAACGGCTGACTGACTTGCGGAGTGACCGATCTCGTCGCGGATGCCCAGCAGCACGGGAATATCCTGGTAGCTGTGGAGGCCATCGGAAATAAAAAATGGGACTGTGACGACGTTGGGGTGCTTGGAAATTTGATCCCACTCGGCGATGAGCGGAGGCTCTTCCATGTAGGCGGCCTCGACCTGCGCATAAAGTCCCATCGCACGGATTTTCGCGACTTGGACCTTGGCCGCTTTCGCGGAATTATCATTCAAGCCCGTGCCGTGGCCCACAATGAGCAGGCAGGTGTCTGACGGCGGCACGCCGGGGGCGACTTCCCTGGCGCGGCGCAGGAGAGCATCGGTCATCAGCGGGTGATTCCCGACGGGCTCGCAATAGTGGATGGTGCGCCCATCCCGCGGGGTTATTTTTCCTGTCAGGCCGAGTTCGCGAGGGATTATGGTCTGGGTGAAATAGCCTTCGCTGATAAAGTTGGGGACCACATAGACTGTGGGGCTTTCTGTGTTGCGCAGGACATCGCGCATGGAGGGTTGTTCCTTCCAAAAGCAGCACGCAACCTCCGCAAACTCCCCCCGTCGTCGAATCTCGCGGGCAAGTTCCAAGGTTGGCGTGCTGGAATCGGGGTTCACCGTGGAGCCATGCCCCACGATCACCAACGCACTGGATCGAAGGTCAGCCCGAGTCATAACACCTTGGCGGCGGTCTCCAAAAAGTCATGACACACCGACGCCGCATCAAAGTGCTGTTTTGCGTAAGCCCGGGCCGCGTCCGCGTGAAACGCATAATTGGACGCCACCGCACGAATGGCTCCCGCGGCCTCGTCCGGGGTCGCAAAGGCCAGCACCCCCGCCCCGGAGGGCAGGCATTCGCTCCACCCCGTGTCCTGAACAACCACCGGGCGTCCTGCGGAGAGGTAGCAGGCGCTCCGGCAACTGAACCATCCGCTGCGGGATTTCACATATCCGTTCTTCGCCACACTCCACTCGGCTTTCGAGTGGAAGATAAACTGACGGTAGGATTCAAAGTCGGGAAGATGCTCATCGGGTTCGACGATGCCCCAACCATTGTTTGTGAGGAGGTCCGTGGGCCGGGTTTTGCCAACCCCCTGCCCCATGGCCAAAACAAACGGTTCGCCGGACAGGCGGGGCAAATCCACAAATCGCAAAAACTCCGAATCCTTTTGTCCATAACTTGATCCCTCAAATTCTTTGGGTTTGTAGCTCGACCAATTCATCACCGTGGACCAGGCCCCGTGGGACACGTGGGCGGGGTCAAGATCCCCGGGATCCCAAGACTCAAGCGCCACGGGCTGCACCGTCGGATGCCAGGTGAGTCCTCCTGTGGGAACAAGGCACCCGGGTTTTCCTATGTTCAGGCCAAACGAAAAATGGGCCTCATGGGCACGGATCCGATCCGCGGTTTCCGCATGTGTGACCAACCCGATCTGGGTAAACATGGGGTCGCCGTCCATGAACAATTTGCATCTGATCCCGGCCGTCACCGGCCGCAGCCAGCAGGCACCCGAGACATTCACCAACACATCCGCCCCGGAAATCAAACTCTCGGCAAGCCGGGCGTCGGTGACGCCATGATACGATTCATCGGCTCCGTTTCGATAAATCCAACGGTCCCCCATTCCGAACGCCTCCATCACCTTTTTCAGGTAAGCCACATTGTGGGAACAGTTGGCGCTGGGTTCCTGGGCCACGGGGTCATACGCCCAGGCTCCCGTGTCTTCCAAATACCAGACATCATGTCCGAGAGCCTTCAGCCCGAGAGCATACTGAATATAATCCCACGTCACGCCCCCAAACGCGTATTGGCCAATCAGTCCGGTGACAATAATCCTCATGGCCACCAACCTATGCCGCATGGTAAACCTTCCGCAACCCTGTATGGAGACCATTTATGAGTGATATCGTTCTTGTGATCGGAGCAGGAGCTGCAGGGTTGGCAGCGGCGGATCGTCTGCTTCAACATGGCAGGGCGTGCCTGATCTTGGAGGCGTCCGGGCGGGCCGGTGGCAGAATCCAGCACTTGGAGGACTTTGCTCCCTGGCCGATTGAACTGGGCGCCGAGGAAGTCCATGGGCTCGATAATTGCCTCCGCCCCATGGTTGAAGAATCCGTCGCTGATTTTATCACCCATGAGAGTCGTGATGATCTCGTCCGTCTCGATGGCCAATTATTTTCCTTGTCCGTGGCCTCCGGTGACCCTGACATGCAACGGGCCTTTGATTTTATCGGGGGTTTGGATCGGGTGGAGAAACCGGATTGGACCGCCGAGCAGAGCCTGGTGTTTTCCCAGTTTCCGAGGAGGACCCGTCACTACCTTGACTCGCGGCTTGGCGTGGAGCATGGCACCACCCTGAACCGGCTTGGCCTGCGGGGCTTCAAGACGTATGAAAAAGGCTGGGAGGCGCGGGAAAACAATTACACGATCAACCGCCCTTACCTTTCTTTGTTTGAAGGGATGATGAAACGTGTTCATGGCTCCCTCCGATTACATGCGCCCGTGGAATCCATCCGATGGGGG
>JBBECL010000066.1:0-39313 GCA_040881805.1 Terrimicrobiaceae bacterium
AAGGTGAACTTGCGATGCCGGCTATTATTAACCCGCTTATTTAGGGAATTATCAGTGACTCGGAAAAACACAATGAAAATCAATCGATCGGTCCCTCAGGGCCATTTCGTCTGATTTTCACCAAGAGGTGACGCCCCCGGTGTCAGCTTCGGGGTTACGATCGGTTGAGGTAACTTCTCCATCCTGCAAAGTCGCTGATGTCAGGCTTGTTGGGCGTCTCGGAGACTTCGCAAAGAAATCCGCAGACATCTCCCCCCCCCTCGAGACGCACGCGGCCAAGTCCCAGTGGCGATGGGATGCCGGCCAGGAATGACCCCACCTCCGTGAGTGGCAGCCGCCAAATTTCCATGGGAAGAGAGGTCCCATTTTCCCGCACACGGAAGAGACCTGGACGTTTTTCATCGAGAGCCACCATCCGATACTCATGGGAGGTTCGTGCTTCTCTCACAAAAATGGCGCCCCGCGAGGTGAGTTGGGAATTGAGAGGAAGGCCGGTCATGTGCGCCCCACAAACGGCAAGATCGAGGGTTCCTTCCTGATCCCAAGCGGCTCCCGCAAACGCCAACAGGGATCGGTCCATGAAGGCCGGGGCGATATACGTGACACCAAACGGCATTCCGTCTTTTCGAAAACCGGCAGGCGCGGCCACGGCGCAGAGGTCGAGCAGGTTCAGAAAATTCGTGTAAGTGCCGAGGTTGGAATTGAGGCGAATGGGGTCCGCCTCCACCTCGCTCACCCGATGGATCGTGCCTGCCGTGGGCGTGCAAATGACATCCACGGATTCCCACGCAGCTTCGGATTGGCGCTTGAGGTCGGCCAGCTGATATTGGGCTTCGAAGGCCATCACCGCTGAACCTTCCTTGCCTTTTTGAATGATCTGACGTGTGACCGGATGAAAGACCTCGGGACGCGAATTTAAAAGTTCGCGGGTTGCCAGATAGCGCTCCGTGAGCCAGGGGCCTTCATAAAGCAGGCGTGCGGCATCGAGGAAAGGCTGAAAGTCCCTTTCGATGATTTCAAATCCTTCCGACCGAAGGTTCTTGATTTTGGTCTCCCAGAGCGAGGCGTAGTCGGCATCACCAAAAAACACGAGTTGGCTTGCCCGGGGAATCCCGATTCGCCTGACCCGGCGTGCCGGGAGAAACGTTCCCGGCCGGGAAAAAGAATCGGCGGGATCGAAACCACTGATGACTTGGGAGATGATTTGGAGGTCCCCGGCAGAGTTCGCAAACACGGAGACACAATCGAGCGTCCGGCAGGCGGGGACAACGCCGTGGGTGCTGACGGTTCCCCGCGTTGGCTTCCAGCCGAAGAGATTGTTAAAGGCCGCCGGGATACGTCCCGATCCTGCGGTATCGGTTCCCAAAGAGAAGGCCGCAAGGTCTCTCGCAACCGCCACCGCGGAGCCACAGCTGGAGCCGCCAGGGATAAAATCTTTTCCATACGGGTTTTCAGGCACACCATGCGGCGACCTTGTCCCCACAAGGCCGGTTGCGAATTGGTCCAAATTGGTTTTCCCAAGGCAGATGGCCCCGGCCTCAAGAAGCCGAAAAACGACGGTGGCATCCTTGGTGGGGCGATAGGAAAAGGCCGGGCAGGCCGCGGTTGTTGGCAGGCCGAGCACATCAATATTGTCCTTCACCGCAAAAGGAATTCCATAAAGGGGAAGTCCCTGCGGGCCCCGGGCCTGGAGATCCCGGGCTCGTGCCATGAGCATGTCATCGGAAAACCGGCTGATCCAAACACCGGGATAAGCATCCAGGCGTTCCAGAATTCTGGAAATCACACGTTCCGGCGTGGAGGCTCCCGATTGATAGTCTTGGAGAAGGTTTGAGATGTTCATCCTTGAGGTGTGATTGCCAGAAGCGACTGCCCGTGCGCGACCGGTTGCCCTTCTTTGGCAAGAAGGCGTTCGACCGTCCCGGACTCCGAAGCGACACAGAGAATTTCCATTTTCATGCTTTCAACGATGGCCAACGTTTCACCCACTGCAACTTGCTGGCCCGGCTCCAC
Source organism: Terrimicrobiaceae bacterium (assembly GCA_040881805.1). GTDB lineage: Bacteria > Verrucomicrobiota > Verrucomicrobiia > Chthoniobacterales > Terrimicrobiaceae > JAJTZA01. The sequence continues at coordinate 2,014 of JBBECL010000066.1, forward strand.
CAACACCTTCCAAAGGTTGCCGGCTGTGGGACTGGACACAGCCAGACATCCCGCCGGAATTTCTTCGTCCCCTGCCGGGACAATCATTGGCTCGATCTCAGTCACCACATGTTTTCCTGCCACATTCCACCGCTCGCGTTCGGCATCAAAGGCCGCGCGCTGTTTGGCCCGAAACGAGGCAATGGATTCCGCCTCTGTTTCAAGGAAGCGGTCATAGTCGGCCAACCGAAATTCCTGCTCTTCAATTTTCGGCTCATAGCGACCGGTGAGCATATCACGCCGAAGGTCCATGAGTTCGGAATGACCCAAAGGATAAAACCGGATCTGATCAAAAAATCGCAGCAACCATGGGTGGTCTTTCACGAAGCTGCGGGTCTGGCGATAACGATTCCAGACGGGAACCGTCCTGCCCACAAACTGATACCCCCCCGGTCCCTCCATGCCATAAATGCAGAGATACGCCCCCCCGATGCCCACGGCATTCTCGGGGGTCCATGTTCTTGCGGGATTGTATTTGGTGGTGACAAGGCGGTGACGGGGATCCAGCGGCGTGGCCACGGGAGCACCAAGGTACACATCGCCCAAGCCCATCACCAAGTAGCTGGCAGAAAACACAATTTCGCGAACGTCCTCCTGGGTCTCCAGCCCATTGATGCGGCGGATGAATTCAATATTGCTCGGGCACCATGGCGCGTCCTTGCGCACGGATTGGGAATATTTTTCGATGGCAATTCGCGTGGACTCGTCATCCCACGAGAGAGGAAGGTGGACGACACGCGTGGGCACCACCATGCTGCCGATTTCAGGCAGGCTGACCTCGGTTCCGGCAAGGAGATCCAGAACCCGCTGGTAAGCGATCCGCGAAGAATCGTAGCGGACTTGGAGCGAGCGGATGCCGGGGGTCAAATCCAGAAGCCCGGATATGTTTTGCGACCTCAGGGCTTCATACAAAGCTTGAACCCGGAATCGCAGGTGAAGATCAAGAACCATGTCCCCATATTCGACAAGGATTCCGGAGTCGCCCTGACGCCGATAGACCACGCCGGGATTTTGATCGAGATTTTTGCGGGCAATCACCGGTTCGCGCGTGGCTGGAATCGTTTCAATCGCAGAGGCTCGCGTCGCCTCGTCGAGAGCCACAGGATGAAACCGCACACGATTCCCGGGCCGCAGCTGACCCACCTTCCAAAATTCTGTGCTTAGAATCGTTGCCGGACAAACAAACCCGCCAAGACTTGGACCATCCGGCCCGAGAATGATCGGCATGTCGCCCGTGAAATCGATGGCGCCAACCTGATAAGCATTGTCATGGATATTCGAAGGATGCAGCCCGGCCTCTCCCCCATCCCGGCGCGCCCACTCCGGCTTGGGGCCAATCAAACGCACGCCGGTTCGTGAGGAGTTATAATGAACCTCCCAGGCGGTTTGAAAAAATTGGTCGATATCCCGCTCGGTAAAAAAGTCGGGGGCTCCGTGAGGACCATAGGACACCCCAATTTTCCACTCCGTGTCAAAGACAGGGAGGGCAGGAGGTTCGTTCCAAGCGGGGGGCGGGCTTCCCGCATTGTCAAACAATCGCAGGGCATCCCCGGATCGCAGGGCCCGTCCTCCATGTCCGCCAAACTGCCCCAAACGAAACGTGGTTCGACTCCCGAGGTAGAGCGCCTCGTCCAGCCCCCCGCGCACGCACAAATATCCTCGCAACCCCACAGCCTTGGCCTCCCCGATGCGAAGAGTTTGCCCGGAGCACGCCAGAATGGGGATCCCCCGCTCCAGAGGCAAACCATCCAAGGTGCTCCCCATCTCCGCTCCGGTGAGACAGATCCACACACTTTTTTGAAACTTGAGCGCTGGCCCGCGAACCGTGACTTCGAGGCCGGCACAGCACTCGTGGTTCCCAAGGCGCGTGTTGCCAAGACGAAAGCTCAGATCATCGAAGGGCCCGGAAGGTGGAACCCCGACATCCCAATACCCCACACGCCCCGGCCAATCCACCACCAGGGTCTCGATGCCCCCGTCCAGAACATCAATCACCGAAGGTTGGAACTCGAAGCCATTCAAAAATGACGTCGTGATTCCGCCTTCTTGGAAGTCGTGAGAATCCAGAATCGCGACGAGATATTCCAAGTTGGTCTCAACGCCATAAACCTGCATCTGCTGGAGTCCGGACCGAAGCGCCATCAGGGCTTCGGTGCGGGTGGCGCCTTTGGCAATCACTTTCGCCAACATGGGATCATAAAACCCGGACACCTCCGTGCCAGTGTCAATCCATGTCTCCACGCGCAGACACTCGGGAATGTGGACAAACGTGATGGTGCCCGAGCTCGGTTGGAAGTTTCTCGCCGGCATCTCGGCATAAACCCGTGCCTCGATGGCAACCCCTGCGGGATTTGCGCGGAAGTGCATAAGGAAGGAGTCGTCTCCCAAAGCCAGCCTTAACATCCATTCCACAAGATCCACACCAAAGACCTCTTCAGTCACCCCATGCTCGACCTGAAGACGGGTGTTGACCTCCAAAAAATAGAAGGCCCCCGCTTGGGCATCATACAAAAACTCGATCGTGCCGGCCGAGCGGTAGGAGACCGCTTTGCCAAGCGAGATGGCGGCCTCACCGAGAGATTTGCGAATCGCGGGAGGCAGACCCGGAGCCGGCGTCTCCTCGAGAACTTTTTGGTTTCGTCGTTGCGCCGAACAATCGCGCTCGCCGAGGGCAATCACATGACCCCGGCCATCCCCAAAAATTTGCACCTCCACGTGACGGGCTTTCTCCACAAATTTTTCAAGAAACACACCACCATTGCGAAAGTTGGCCTCGCCCAGGCGCCGGACACTTTCATAAGCCCCGCGCAGGTCACCTTCGTGATGACACACTTGCATACCAATCCCCCCCCCACCTGCCGTGCTTTTTAGCATCACGGGAAATCCAATGGCTGCCGCTGCCGCCCCGGCTTCCTCGAGGCTCTGCAAAACGTCCGTACCGGGAAGAAGGGGAACCCCGCAGGCCTTGGCCACATCCCTTGCAGAATTTTTTAAACCAAACTGACGAATCTGAGCCGCCGTGGGGCCGGCAAAAGCGACCCCCTCGCGTTCACAGGCTTCGGCAAAGTCCGCATTTTCGCTAAGAAATCCGTAACCGGGATGGACCACCGAGGCTCCGGTATGCTTGGCAACATTAAGAATTTTGGCGGCATCCAAATAGCTGGAAGCCGGAGCCGAGTCGCCGATGGCAACGGCCTCATCGGCATTTCGCACATGCAGAGAATCGGCGTCCGCCTCGGAATAAACCGCAACGGAAGAAAGTCCCAACTTGCGGATTGTCCACTCGATCCGGCAGGCAATCGCACCACGATTGGCGATCAGGATTTTGGTTGGCTGAGCGGTCATCGCGTGACAGAAGACTCCCAGATCAGCACCTCAATGGGCGTCGGGTCATACGCATTGCAGGGGTTGTTGAGTTGGGGGCAATTGGAGATCAGACAAACCACGTTCATCCTGGCCTCCATCTCCACATATTTGCCAGGCTCGGAAACCCCGTCATCAAACTTCAGCCCCCCCTCCGCGGTCACCGGCACATTCATAAAAAAATTGATATTGTGGGCCAGGTCCCGCTTTGTGAGCGGCAAGCCGGAGCGGGCGATTTCGAGAAGGAAGGTGTCCCGGCAATTGTGCATGAACCGCTTGTCCAAGGAATAACGAACCATGTTGCTCTCCGCAGCACAGGCCCCGCCAAGCGTGTCATGCCGCCCACAGGTGTCGGCAGTGATTTCCAACATCGTGCGACACAAATTCGAGAGCAGCCGGGTTCCCGTGGTGAGGTAAATCCCCCCCTGCTCACGGATCGTATCCTGGGCGCTGTATCGCTCGCTCAGATCATCCGCATGAAAAAAGAAGGTGTCTGCCGCTTGGTTTCCTTCCAGATCCACAATCCTAAGAGTCTGACCGGCCTCCACCCGGTGCAACCACCCCTCGCCAGCCGGGATCACCCGGGAGGTGATGGCTGAATCCCTGGACCGCGAACTTTCTTGATAATTGAGTGTGCTCATCAAAAATTCTGACGCTCCGCAAGTTCCATGGCCCGCCCACATTCCGGGCGAAAGTTGCGGCAAAAATCATCAGAGCCCGGTGGGGATCCTTTGGAAATCCGAACCCTCACCGGAACACGCGGATAATCCCCCGATGGCTGCATTGGATGCGGGCAATTCGCAAAAACCGCCAGCACGGGAATTTCTGTTCTCAAAGTGATGGTGGCCCCCGCAGGACAATGACCGGGCACATAGCCGAGACGTCCGGCATCATCGGCCACAACCTTGCTGAAAAAATTCCCATTGGCCACGATGTCCCGCAATCCCAGACCGTGCTTGGTGAGCTCAATCAAAAAATTGTCGCGGGCATTACGAAAGAAGTCATTGCGGGCCGTTTGATACGTCTGCTCCCCGAAGGCCTGACGGATATGCTCCGCCGTGGAGTGCCCGCCCAAGGCATCATGCCAACCCAGCGAATCTTCGGTGATGGAAACCATGGCAAGTCCCATGTCACTCATCAACACATGCCCGCGCATGAGCTTCGCTGTGTGCAAGGCTTTGAGCGTGTCGGGAAGATTCAGACGATCCAGAGGGTTCTCGCTATGATAAAAAAGGGCCGACACATTGGCTCCTGAACCCAGCGCTGTGACACGGATTTCAAAGCCCCGTGGAATCCGCATCGACCACATCGCACCACCGGGCAGGGTTTCTTCGTAGCCGGGATTTTTCATCGATTGATCAGCTTTTGATGAGGGGGTGAAGCGGCGGAATCAATGTGCTTGTCAGCGTGAGCTTGCCAACTTTCACACCTTTGCAGGCCAATAATTCATTGGTGATGGCCTGCAGGATTTTGACCGGCCCCTGAACCAAAATCACATCCATGACGTGGTCCTCCTCCAATTGAACCTGCAGGGATCCAATCACTTCATCAATATGACGCCGCTTCAGTGTGGCCAGCTCCACGAGAATGTTATTCCGGGTCTGATTGTAAAACAGCGTGATCGTGCCCGTCATAATCCCCTCTCCCGTCTCCCGCCGATGTTCAATCAGCCGTTCATTGATCATCGAAGTCACCCCTTGCGAGCGACTCTCAAACCCCCGCTCCTCCACCCAAACATCCAACTCGCGGGACACCTCCGGGGGAAGGGAAATGCTGATACGCGAAACGGGCTCGCGCGGAGTTTTTGTTGAGGTCATGGCCATTGGGTTGAGATAGTATTAAGTTTTACTAAACTCGTAATATTGCCATGGCAAGCGATTTTCATGCCGCGTGCATACCCGGAAGCTAAAAATCAGCGATCAATCCACCGGCACGAGTCGGACAATTTTGCCCGGTTCATCATAGACCAAATAGATCAACCCATCGTCCGGCATGCGGATGTCCCGGATGCGGCCCGTTTTTTCGAGCAGGATTTCCTGGTGGGTGACCAGGTTTTCGTCATCGATTTCCATACGGACAACTTTTTGGTGGGCGAGAGCGGTGGCAAAGAGGTTGCCTTTCCACGCGGGAAATTTTTCCCCGTGGTAAAAGTCGATCCCTGCCACGGCGATGGATGGAGTCCATTGCAGCACCGAAGGCTCGATGCCTTTGGCTTCGGTTTTGTCGGAGATGGGCTTGCCGCTGTAGTTGATGCCATGGGTAACGACCGCCCACCCATAGTTCAGCCCCTTGCGAATGATATTGATTTCGTCCCCGCCGCGCGGGCCATGCTCGCTTTCCCAGAGGAGACCGGTTCGCTGATCAAATCGCAGCCCTTGGGCATTGCGGTTTCCATAACTCCAAATCGCAGGGACCGCCCCCGCTTTTCCCACAAAAGGATTATCTTTGGGGATTCGCCCGTCATCATGGATGCGGAGGGTTTTTCCTTTGTGGTTGCCGAGATTTTGAGCGTTGTTTTCCGGGGTGGTCTTGTCTCCCCGGTCGCCGATGCTGAAGAACAAGAATCCTTGGCCATCAAATTCCATGCGGTTGCCAAAATGCGCCCCCCCGGTGGTGTATTCAGAAATCGGGGCTTCAAAAATGACCTCCTGATCCACCAGGGCATTTTCCTTGAGTCGCCCGCGAATAATTTTTGTCATCGACCCCTCGGGTTTGGGATCGGAGTAGGACAGATAAATCCAGCCATTGGTTTTGAAGTCAGGATGCAATTCCACATCGAGGAGACCGCCCTGCCCTTTGGCCCACACCTCGGGAATCCCGGTGACCGCATCCGGCAAGAGAATCCCCTTCTCGACAACCCGCAAGCGTCCCTCGCGCTCCGTGACCAGAATTCGTCCATCAGGCAAAAACGCGGCACCCCAGGGGTTTTTGAGCCCCTCGACAACAGTCTCAGCCTGAAAGCGAACCTTCTCGGAAGTCACAGGCTGCGCTCCCAAGGTGAGGGGAAAAACGGCGGAGACGAAGATGGAAAAACCGAGGGAATGAACGTAGGATGTTTTCATGAAAATTCAGGGGGAACATGCGCGAGACAAACCCGCTTTGCAAGTGGTGGTTGCTTTGGCCCTGGCGATGCTCGGTGGGGGATGCAAACCCGCAAAAACGGAAACCTCCGCCATCAGTGCGGATGCGGGTCAAGAATTGTATGACCTCTATTGCGCGACATGTCATTTGGACGGAGGTGCTTCCTTCCCCACGCCCGCGCTCAACGGCTCGGCGGTGGTTGCCGGACCGGTCGAGGAAACCATCCGGGTGATTCTGCATGGTCAAAGTGGAAAATCCCAAATTGATGGTGAGGTCACGGGAGGAATCATGCCAGCGCAGGCGGGGCTGACCAATGACGAGATTGCGGCCATTGTGAGCTTTGTGCGATCCGAGTTTGCAGGGAAAGAGGATCCGGTGCTGCCGTCCCGGGTCGAAAGCCTTCGCATCAAATAATCCCCGCGCTGGCGGATTCAACGGTTCGAGTAATAGGCAACCAGCCCGTCCACCAAGGAATCCGCGTATTCGCGATAAATGCTTTTTCGGAGGGCCCCGTCGAACTTGCGTCGTCCGTCATAATCTCCTGCCTGGATCCGCGCAAAGGCCGCTTTGCTGTTCATGACATAGGGTTCGACATAAACCACCGGGCAAAGAAACAGCCGGTTGGCAAGCAGGTTCCTTGCGTAGATGTAGGGATTGTCATTCACGCGGACGGCATTGCCTTGGAGGTAAACATACGGCGGCAGTCCCGTTTCGCGGGCCATGGTTTTGGCGATGGACTCCGTGACATCCACCTCTTCAAAAAACGAGCGTCCCAGCATTTTGTTCAGCATGTCAAACCGCTGGTCTTCGTAGGTCAGTTCCTCCGCACTCCAGGCACCTGTGACAAGAAAATGCAGGTGGTTGACATCCACAAGCTGGGGGTTGTTTTCGTTGCCCCAGGCTTCGGCATTAAAGTGAAGACACAACACAAGATCAGGACGGATAACGTCATTCACCAATTTCGCACGACGCCGGATTTCGCCGACCCGGTAAAATAGGCGCTCGGCTTCGCTTTTGAGGGACTCGGGCGTCAGCGGGCGTTCTTTGTCGGCGAGGGAAAGTTTCGCTTCTTTTTTGAGTGTTTCCGGGCGGAGGGACGTCACCGGCCCGGGCTTCGAGCGCGTGAGAAAGACCTCCGCCCCCAGACTCTCGAGCCGGGGCACCAACTTTTTGGCCACCAGGAGCGTCATATCCCCCTCTGTGACCGGCTTGCTGTTTCCGACACGAAACCAGCGTTCTTCGACCTTGGCCCATGACCCGCCCAGATGACCGGGATCCAAGGCGATCTTGAGGCCCGCGAGCGGCTTCTCCGCAGTGGGGGTTGGGATTTCCCGCTTCGGCCTCCAAAAGTTGGGGACCGCTTTGGCCTGGACGCGGTCTTTTGCAAACCGGAGGAAGTACGGATCTTTGCCCTCCCGGGTCACAATCCTGGCATGATCTTCCTCGATCCCAATGACCGCGGACGCAGCCCCTCCGGGCGCATAAATGCGATTGAGGAGATCTGAAAACTCCGCGTGGGTGATGGTTTCCTGATACTTGTCCAGTTGGGTCCAATCGGGCACTTGGGCCAGAGGCGTGATGCGCGCTTCCACGGACGAAATCGCCAAAACCGCGAGGACGCAAAAGGACGGGATGTGGCAGGCGGAAGGGGTCATTCTTCGAAACAATGCGAAAATTTACGATGCATGTGGAGGGAATTTCGTTAAAAACGTCCGGTGATCAATATTCTTTTTCTAGGAGACGTTGTCGGGGAACCCGGACGCGAGGCGGCAATGCAAACTGTGCGGACCTTTCAAAAGCAGGGCGATATCGATTTTGTGGTCGTGAATGGGGAAAACGCGGCAGGAGGCCGCGGAATCACGGCCCGGATTGCCATTGACCTCCTGCGCAGCGGCGTCGCGGTCATCACACTGGGTGACCACGCCTGGGATCAGAAAGACACCGCTTCCTACATGGCCACCGAGCCCCGGCTCCTGCGCCCCGCCAATTACCCCCAGGGAGCCCCCGGCCAAGGCAGCATCGTCCTCGAAACCTCGAAGGGCAAAGTGGCCGTCCTGAATCTTCAGGGCCGCACCTTCATGCAGCAACTCCTCGATAATCCCTTTGAAGTGGCTCTCAATGAAGTGGAACGTCTCCAAGAAGAAACCCCCGTGATCTTCGTGGATTTCCATGCGGAAACCACCAGCGAAAAAATTGCCATGGGGCGTTTTCTTGATGGCAAAGTTTCCGCCGTGATCGGCACCCACACGCATGTGCAGACAGCGGATGAAAAAATTCTGCCCAACGGCACCGCCTTCCTCTGCGATGCCGGAATGTGCGGGCCGGAGAATTCGATCCTGGGACGGGACCCCAGAAACATCATCAAACGCTTCATCGATGGCCTCCCCTCCCCGTTCCCGGTTGCTTCGGGCCCGGTGCGCGTTTGCGGAGCTGTCATCGCCATCGATGAAAAAACCGGCCAGGCACGAACCATCCGCAGGATTTCGCAAATCGTTGGCCCCGAGGATTGAGAGGACTTTCGCAAAGGCTGGCAAGGTGGCTGCCTGATTTCAAATCGACATGGCCGATGGCCTTCGACAGAATCTCCTCATCGCTCCGATGCCCACACCAAAACCTCCGCCCATGAGCTTGATTATGATTCTTGTATTTTCCGCAGTCATTGTGAAGGCGGCGTTTTCCTCCTCCACCGGGCAACAGCAGTGGCCTTCCTCCTTTGTCTCAAAAATTACGCTGCCCGAGCACCATGTCCGAGGCTGAATTTCTTTCGATGCTGACCGGGAGCCCCAATGATCTCGCCCTTGCAGCGCGGGCGCTGGAAGACTGTGGTCAGCCCTTCTGCCTCATTGGGGGACTTGCAGTGAATCATTACGCGGAACCGATGGTTACTCTTGATGCCGACTTTGCCATCACCTCGGCAGCGGGGGCCGCGGAATCCTTGAAACGGTCGGGCTTTGACATCGAGGAATTTCCTCATTCTCTCAACGCCACCTTGCCCGGCAGTCGTCTCCGCATCCAAATCACAGTCAACTCGCGTTATGGATCTTTTCCTTCACGAGCTGTCCCTGCCACCATTTTCGGGGTGCAGATGCCGGTGGCCTGTCTCGCAGATGTTGTTCAGGGAAAACTCTGGGCTGCGACGGACCCGACCCGCCGTCGAAGCAAGCGAACCAAAGACGAAGCTGATCTGATCCGGCTCGCGGAGTCCTACCCAGAAGTTTTCGACATGGTCCTCCCCGGTCTCCTTCTTGGGCTCGACGAAATTCGCCCAACGCCATGAACATTCTCGACTCATCACCCCCAAGACAGTGAGCTTGGAATCACACCTTGGTGCAACATTCATGCAACGCCACTATTGACAAAACAGCCCTTTGCTGCGAATTGGAATAATCGGTCTATGAAATTCCCCTCAAACCCACTCGTTCTCCCAGTTTTGTGCCTCTTTTTAATTTTTGAGAATGCGGAGGCCGTTTTGGTCGCCGGGGCTAATGGGGGAGGAAACACCAGCAACAACACCACCGCTGCGCAAATCGAATCCCAACTTGGAATTGATGATGCCAGTTTTTTCAACAACGTTCTCCATTACAGTGACGCGTCGGCTGTTTATATCGGCTGGTCAAACACAATCAGCGGTCCGCGCGCCTACGCGCTCTCAGCCATGCACATCACTTTTGCCAACACGATGGTGATCAATGGAACCACTTACAGCGTGACGCGTCAGTCGATCAGCGGTTCGGACCTTGCCCTTTTGACGCTCACCCAAGTGGGCAATATCATGCCGTCTTTGGGGGCGATGACCCTGAGTTCGACCACGCCCTCGAATAACACAGACGTTCTGATGGTTGGTTGGGGAAGAAACCGCGCCCAAAACGCAAGCACCGGTGCCAACACCTCGGATGCGGTCGCCGTCACATCCGGAACCGGCTACACGACCACTCCGACACAGGTGGTCCGCTGGGGCACGAACCAGACGTAAGTCTTTGGCCCCGGCCCAAATAACCCCACACAAACAGTCGATATCGGTGGCAGAGACACCATCACAACCCGAACCATTTTTAGTCAGCCACCCAGTGGCCAATGGCTGACCAGCAATGAAGCCCAAGCGGTGAATGGCGACTCGGGCGGGGCCATGTTTGATTACAGCGGCAACTTGCGAGGGATCATGGTCGCTGTCACAGGGGATAGCGTAGGCGGCACCGAGGCTTTTTTTGGACAAGAAACCCGCTTTGCCAATATCGCGAGCTACAAAACAGCCATTGAAACGGCCATCGGCGCGTCCCTCATCCCCGAGCCTTCCACAGTTTTCCTGCTGGTCTTGGGTCTCGCCACCAGCGCATTGGTGCGACGGAGAAGGGAAACCTCCGCAAAGACAACCCTTTGAGCATCGGCAGTTTCGTTGGAAAGTGACGCTATCACCCCCGAAGATTCGGGTCATCGCTAAATAAGGGCGGCCCCTGCGGCGGTTTTGAGAGGTTCCTCTTCGCCCACGGAAAATTGATCGTCGGTGACAAGGTTCACGTTCTCGCCGGTGTTTCTGATAATTTCCAAAAGCAGAGGGCGTTTGCCGGAATTGGCTTTGGCGGCCGCGGCGATGGCTTCGAGGATCCGGGCATCCAAATGTTCGTAGGAAAGCTTCAGCCGCACGGGGCGCGAGGCAGCCCGGGGTTTGAGGGGGGTGAAGCTGGTGGCTGTGGCGCGCAGGGTGTCATCTTTGCGGTTGATACGGACGCCGGCGGTCAGAACCGTTCCGGGGGCAAGGATCTCTCCGTTTTTCGCGAAGACATCATCCCATGCTGTGACCTCCAGTGAACCGGTGAAGTCCTCAATGACGATCACACCGAAAGGGCGGTTATCCTTTTTGGTGAAGCGTTTTTCCACGGAACTGACAATGCCGCCGAGTTTGAAGGACCCGGATTCCGGCACTTCCAAAGCACTGGAGATAGGGGTCAACTTCCCGCTATCAAAGTGGCCTTGATAGGCTTCCAGCGGGTGACCGGTGACATAAAACCCGAGCAATTCTTTTTCGTGGGAGAGGGTTTCATTTTTGGGCCAGGGTTCGGCCCGGGGGGAATCACTTTTTCGCGGGGCGGGCGCGAGGTCCAAGGCATCGAAGAGCCCGCCTTGTCCGCTGGCCCGATCTTTTTGAACGGCGGCAGCAGCACCCATCGCCTGCTCGATGTCCACAAAAAGTTGAGCCCGGGATTCGCCAAAAGCGTCAAAGGCCCCACATTTGACCAGGCTCTCCAAAATCTTGCGGTTCACGGTTCGTGAATCCAAGCGCGAGCAAAAATCTTCCAAAGTCGCAAAGGGCCCGCTCGCTGTGCGTTCTTCGACGACGGAGCGCATGGCCCCCTCCCCCACATTTTTGATCGAGGCCAGTCCAAAGCGGATGGCAGGCCCCTCCTTCCCTTCGATGGGCGTGAATTCCAGTCCGCTTTCATTGATCGCCGGTGGCAGGATCGCAATTTCCATGCGGCGGGCCTCGGCGATGACCTGCGCCAAGCGGTCCGTGGTTGAGGCATCATGGGTCAGCAAGGCCGCCATGAATTCGACGGGAAAATGCGCCTTCAGATAGGCGGTCTGATACGAGACCCACCCATACGCGGCACTATGACTCTTGTTGAATCCATACTGCGCAAACTTTTCGATAAACCCGAAAATGGCATCCGCCACGGGCGCGGGAATCTCGTGCTTGGTTTTGCAGCCTTGAACAAAACGCACCCGTTCCTTGGCCATCTTCTCCGCATCCTTTTTCCCCATGGCCCGACGCAGCAGATCCGCCTCGCCGAGGGTGTAACCCGCCAGCACATTGGCTGCCAACTGCACCTGTTCTTGATAAACAATGATCCCATACGTCTCGGCACACACCTTTTCCAACAAGGGATGAATATATTCGATTTTTTTGATCCCCTTTTTTCGGGCGATGTAATCGTCAATAAACTGCATCGGACCCGGACGATACAAGGCTCCCAGCGCGACAATATCCTCCACGCTTTTCACATCAAATTTTTTGCAAACCGCGGTCAGTCCCCCACCTTCCATTTGAAATACCCCGACCGTTTCCCCCCGGTTGTAGATGCCGAAGGCCCCGGCATCATCTGACGGAATGTCATCCAGCTTGAAATCCGGGTGCTTCTGATGGATGAGACGGAGGGCGGTTTCGATGACAGTCAACGTCCTCAACCCCAAAAAATCCATCTTGAGCATTCCAAGGTCCGTGAGGGCACCCATGGCATATTGGGTGACAACCTCATCTTCCTTGCCTCGGCACAGCGGAATATATTCATCCAAGGGGCGGTCGCCGATCACGACGCCGGCCGCATGGATGCCTGTGTTTCGGCTCAATCCCTCCAGCAACGTCGCATGATCCCACAATTGCTTAGTGGCCTCCTGGCTCTCAATGGCGGCTTTCAGGTCCGCATTTTTTTCGGCGGCCTTGTCAAGGGTGATCCCCAGATCGGTGGGGATCATTTTGGCCAACCGGTCGCCATCGCCGTAACTCCAACCCAGAACCCTCGCCACATCGCGCACGACGCTCTTCGCTCCCAGCGTTCCAAATGTCACAATCTGGGAAACGCAGCGCTCACCGTATTTTTGACGCACATATTCAATGACCTCGCCCCGCCGGTTCATGCAGAAATCCACGTCGATATCCGGCGGGCTGATGCGGTCAGGGTTCAGGAACCTCTCAAAAATCAGGCCGAAGCGAATGGGGTCGATGTCCGTGATCCCAAGAACATAGGCAATGATCGAGCCTGCCGCCGAACCACGGCCCGGCCCGACCGGGATCCCCTTCGTTTTCGCGTAATGAATAAAATCCCAGACGATGAGAAAATAGCTCACGAAGCCGGTTTTCTCGATGACACCCAGTTCGTATTCCAAGCGGGTCTTCAGCTCGGGATCGGTCCCGGCCCTTTCGCCGTATCTGTGTCTCAACCCGTCCTGACACAGCTGGCGCAGGTATTCCTCACGGGTCTGCCCCGCCGGAGGTTCAAACGCCGGGTATTTGGGTTTGTCGAATTCCAGGGTCAAATCACACCGTTCCGCCACAAGGAGCGTGTGACTCAGGGCCTCGGGGACTTCAGAAAAAATTGCGGCCATTTCCTCCGCCGTCTTGAAATACAATTCCTCGGAATACCGCATCCGCCGCGAATCCATGACCATGGATCCCGTGCCGATACAGAGGAGGATGTCGTGCGACTCATGATGGCTCCGCTCCAGAAAATGCACATCATTCGCGGCCACCAGATTCAGGCCCAGATCTTTGGCAATGCGGATCTGCGCGGGATTTGTGCGCTGTTGCGCTTCGATGCCGTGATCATGGAGCTCGATAAAATAATTGTCCGCCCCAAAAATATCCCGCCACCCCGCTGCCAACTCCCGGGCTCCGGGTTCATCGCCGGCAAGAATCTTGGTGTTCAGATCGCTGACGAGACACCCGCTGAGGGCAATGAGTCCTTCATGGTGACGCTCCAGCAGGTCGCGGTCCACCCGGGGTTTGTAATAAAACCCTTCCAGGTGCGCGGCACTGGAGAGTTTCACGAGGTTGCTGTAACCCACCTCGTTGGTCGCGAGCAGGGTCATGTGATTGTAATTGTCCTTCGTGTTGCCGTTCGGCTTTTGGGCAATTGGCCGTGGCGACACGTAGGCTTCCATTCCCAAGATCGGCTTCACTCCCGCCGCTTTTGCCGCTTTGTAGAATTCAATGGCTCCGTGCATGTTGCCATGATCGGTGATGGCCACCGCCGGCATGCCCAGCTGGGCCGCCCTTTTGACCATCTCCTTGGGCCTCACAGCCCCATCAAGCAGAGAAAATTCGGTGTGACAATGGAGGTGGACAAATTCGCTCATCAAAAAATTCACATTAAACGCCCGCCCGCCATGAGTCCATCGCGAGTGACAATTTTTTTGGAAAATCCCGGATCAACTATCAGAAATCGGAAATCCAAAAATCCGAATGAGGACGGCGCAAGGTGCATCGATTCCCCACCCGTGCATGGGCGGGGTCGGGCACCGCCGGGCTTTGGCCACCTCACCCCCCCCGCGGCTGGAAACGGATTCAGATGGCAAAGCCGAAGCGGTGCTTGGTTTCCGCCGCGTCAATGCCCAGTGAGTTGCGGAGAAGTTGGGCCGCCAATCGCTCGCCGGCAATTTTCAGCATGCGATCGAATTGAGGCCGCTCCAAGTCGATGCCTTCATGCTTGATCGCGCGAATTTTTGCTCCGCTGACGAGAAGCTTCATAAGGAAGTCCTCGGCTTCGATGGGATCGTCGGTCCGGTGGGTCCGCACGCACCCGTTCCCACGATGGGAATCGGTGTATTCAATCGCGAATTTGGTGATCATGGTCGGTTTGGATTTGTTGTGAGGCTAACCTGCGAGGCCGGTATGGGCTCCACGGGGATTGCCAAAGGCTGCGCGATTTTTGCTCGCCTCCGCACAGACGGGCCGTCCAAGTAAGATTTTTTCCTACGAGTCTAGTCCACAACCCCGGCCCTCACATGGGCAAATCGCCGATATCCTGAATAATGCCCGCACCATAGTCTGGAGATTGTTCCACCGGCCATGACCTCCAATTCTTTGCTATTCAGGAAACTGTCGCGAACCAAAGTCGCGCGAAACTACGTGCGTGCTTTTGGGGATGCCACCGGCCTTCCAGCCGCCATCGTGGACAAGGACGATTGGCACCTTTCCCTGCATGGTGCACGGCACGAAACTCCCTTCTGCGCACTCCTCGTCAACCACAGCAAAGCCTGCGCCTCGTGCCTGAGGTGTCAGTCCTTGCTACGGAAACGAGCGCGGACCAAGTCATGCGTGACAGCCTGCCCGTTTGGTCTCACCGAGGCCGCTGTTCCTATCCGGGTCGGTGCCGACACGGCAGGGTATGTGATCACAGGCCAAGTGATGCGGGACGAGCCAACCGAGGCAGGATTTCAAGCCGTTGCGAGAAAACTGAATCCGACAGTGGGCCTGGACGCCGCACGGCGGGCTTGGTTTTCCACACCCGTTCTGACACGGCGGGCCTTTGAATCGTCCGTGTATCTCCTTTCCCAATTTGCCGAACACTTGGCCATCACAGGCAATCAACTGGCTTTACAAATCGGAAACCGGGAGCCGGGAGTCGTCACCAAAGCCAGGACCTACCTCGCCACCCACATTGACGAGGACCTGACGCTGGCGGAGGTGGCACGGGCCGCCGGTGCCAGCACGTTTTACCTCTGCAAATTATTTCGAAAGCACCTGGGCATGACCTTTACCGAATATCTCTCGCGCTGCCGGGTCGAGCGGGCGAAGCAGATGCTCCTCAAGCCAACCGCGCGGATCAGCGAGGTGGCGTTCCAGGCCGGGTTCCAATCGCTCACGCACTTTAACCGCGTCTTCCGGCGGGTTGTTGGAGATTCCCCCACAGATTACCGCCATCACCTGCCGACAACAGCTTGAAAGCAGTCAAACAGCTCCGCGCGAATCATCCTTTGCACCACTTGTCCATTGCCATGCGTGGATTGCGAATCCCCTTCGGCCGGAACACTGCCATCCCGGC
This sequence comes from Terrimicrobiaceae bacterium, assembly GCA_040881805.1. Lineage (GTDB taxonomy): Bacteria > Verrucomicrobiota > Verrucomicrobiia > Chthoniobacterales > Terrimicrobiaceae > JAJTZA01. The sequence goes on from JBBECL010000066.1 coordinate 18,033, forward strand.
CTTTTCGCCAGATCTTCCCCTCACCTATGGAGTTGACAAGGTCAGTTGGCGGGCAACGTTTCGGAGATACGAACGCCCTCTGCGGGCATTTGCAAGCGTGGTGTTTGCATCCGCCGCCCCGGCCATTTCCAGAATGAGCGGCCCATGAAACCTCGCCTCTGTCAACTTTCGCAAAAGGGTGCGCCAATCAATGGCCCCGTCACCGGGAGGCAGGTGATCATCAAAATGACCCCGATTGTCATGAACGTGGACCATCTTGAGGTGGTTGGCCAATTTGTGCAGCAGGTTGAAGATATCGCTTGAAAGGTAAGCGTGTCCGGTGTCAAGGCAGGCCCCAACTTCAATGGCGTTGAGAGCGTCGAGAATCCAGAGAATGTCGCTGGTTTTGCCAAAAAGCAAATGCGGCAGCTTGTTTTCAAGCACACAACCAATCCCCAAGTTTTTGCAGTGGCGCGCGACACGATCCAGGGTTTCCACGACATTTTCCATCCGCTGGAAACGTTCGTGGGGGGGCGGTGTCATCGCGTTTTCAGGACCCGGATGAATCACGAGATAACTGACTTGGAGAATAGCCGCGGCTTCCACGGCGCAAAGAATCTCTTTGAGCGCAGCTTCCCGCAGGCCCGCATCGATTGAGGAAATATCGATGTGATCGGCGAAAGGGGCATGAAACGAGTAGGCGGTCATGCCAAGATCCGTGATGCGTCGGGCCGAACGGCGCACGGCCTCAAGATCGTGATAGTCGAGGTGGGAAGGGGACGAACACACCTCAATCAAGCTGAAGCCACTTTCACGGATCAACTCCAGACACTCAAGGATGTTGCTTCGATAAAAGCAGCCTGTTGAAAGGCCGACAGCCCATTCGCTCATAGTTTTTTCGGTTGGTTAAAGAGTCACGGAAAGGCACAAGGTTTTCACGACAATTCTCGACGAAGCAAAGCCCCTGCTCGTGGGCGGATTGGCAATTGAAGTCCACGAGGTGGTCTTCACCAGTGGCAAAAAGGCCGGCAAACACGCGTGCATAAAAATCGGCGCGTGTGGCAGGATCGTATCCCTGCCATTGGGTATCCCACCCGTGATCCTCCTCGTATTTGGAACGAATCAAACCGGCGATATGTCGGGGATGCCATCCCAGAGAAAGCAGGACGCGAACCACCCGCTTGACGCAACCGGGACGCAGGAGGAGATCGTTGGGATGGGCAAGCATGTGGGCCACACAGGGCGGCAGCACTTCAAACGGCATCCGATCATAGGTCATCGGCCATGTCGATCTCCTGTCATGTTCCTGTGAGTAGAACCAGTCGTGAAACCGCGCGAGCGGGGAATCGGAATAGTGTTGAATAAGTGACAGCATGCCCTCCGAGGCCTCGGGAATGGACGTCGAGGCCCGAGCCCCATGCGCTTTGGTTGCATCCAGGTTCCTGCGGATCATGAGCCCTTCTTTCAGATCAATCCCGTCCATCGGAATCAGAAAGATCGGATCCAGTTGGTCCACCAGCACCCCGCCCAACACATGACGCTGCTGCCACGGCTTGAGATAAACGCTGAAGGGCATGCGGATCACGCGCGAGCAGAGGGGATCGGCATACTCGGTGATGTCCACGGCAATCACCTCACGCCCCCGGGGGCCGGATCCGGTTTCAACCGCTGCCATCTCAATCGGAAGCTGGCAGTTTGGATCGGCCATTTCTTTGATTTGTTGGGCAAGATATTCGATGACCAAGCCAAGGCCGGAATAGGCAGCTGCGAGCTCCGGGCTGACGGTTTCGCCCGAAGGGCCGCAGTTGGAATCATAAAGCCGCGTGAGAGAGTCTGACACTCTCCCCAGTTTCCCCAACCGATCAAAGGCGGACGAGAGTCGGGAAATTCTCCAAACGAAATGATGCCCTCTTCCGGTCAGAAAATGAAATGGCACAATCCCGGATTCCGTCAAAATGGAAGACACGGCTGCAACGACAGGCTGTTGGCAATCAAAGATGCGTGCGGCCTCCAGGTAGGGATAGGCCGGGAAGTCGAAGTTGACGTATTCAATGTCCAAGTGGGCCACAAGGGACTGACCGTCCCACAGCGACCTGTTCAATTCCGCTCCCATATCCAACCAGTCCGGCCATTCGGTGAGGGGATGGGGACAGCGGTAAAGGGCTTCCCATTCTGTTCCCGCAGCGAAGTAAACCGCCGTCGCCTTCCCCGACGGCCCGCCGCCCAAAAAATCTCGCAATCGTGACCGAATGACCGGGTCAGCGTAGTAACTTTGTCGTTGGGAAGTGGTCGGAATCATGGGGGATGACAGTTTCGGGCGGGACACATCATCGCGCCCGCAACCCCGACAAAAGCCTAGGCTTCCCCTGCCATCGTGCCATCCCGATCTTGGCAGAAAGTGGCCATCCTTTGCTTGGGAAGATGGGGCGAACAGTTCCGGACCGTTTTACGGACGACTGCGTTTATTCCGAATGGTTCGGCCCGCCGATGCTGAGAGCCTCGGTCCAGCGCATGGCATAGCGGCTGAGATCTTGCGTTGTGGCAAGCCCGAGTTTTTCTTTGATATGGCCGCGGTGGGCTGCCACGGTTTTTGCGCTCAGGTGGAGCTGTTGGGCAATTTCCTTGGTCACCTTGCCCTCCCCGATCAATTGATAAACCTCAAATTCCCGGTCGGTCAGTTTTTCGACCGGGGAATGGGAGCAACGCCCGGCCTGACCTGCATACTGATTGAGAATTCTCGCAGCAATGCATGGACTGACAGCAATGTCTCCCGCCAGGATGACGCGGATCGCACCCATCACCTTTCCGCCGCCAGCCTCCTTCATGAGATAGCCGCGTGCTCCCGCTTTCAAGGCGCGCTCGGCATAAAAAAGCTCATCATGCATGGAAAAAACAAGAATGGGCATTTCCGGAAACATGGCGAGGATGTCGCGGATCAACTCCAGGCCATTCCGGCCCGGCAAGGTGATGTCGGTGATGACAAGGTCTGGCTTGAGCGCGGTGACAAGGCCAAGGGCTTCTTCGGAACTGTCAACCCCCCCGCAGCAGATCAAATCAGGTTCCAGACGGATCATGTGTTGCAGCCCATCGCGCAGCATCGGGTGATCGTCCACGAGGAGGATGCGCGTGCAGGCGGGTGGCTCGGTGGATGATCGCGGGGAGGGACTGCGGGGTTTCATTCAGATCGGGCTTTTTGATACGGAAGCGAGCAGGTTATGCACAAACCTCCCCCGGGCCGTACAGCAATGAGCAACTGTGCGCCAATCTGGTTGGCGCGATAGTCGATGAGACGCAGGCCGATTCCTTGTTTTGACGGACCATCAGGAGGCAACCCCCTTCCGTTATCGAGCACAGCCAGCTCCAGGCCGCAAGGGGATTCGCGGAGGGAAAGCTGGATGAGGCTGGCACCCGAGTGTTTCCGCGCATTGCTGACAGACTCCTGCGCGATGCGGAAGAGGTGAAGGGCGGCATCGGGCGAGATGTTTGGGGCGAAGGCACCTGCCACGAATTCGCACGGGACACCAGAGACCGAGGTCGTCTCGGCAAGTTCCCGCAAAGCAGAAAAAAGGCCGCCGGCGTCAAAGGAGGGCGGTGACAAACCGTGCGAGACGCGCCGGACTTGAGCGACAGTTTGCCGGAGGTGACGGGAAAGTTCCGACGCCGCTTGACTTGTTTGAGGGGCTTCCAGAGCCAAAGAGCGAGCCAACGCCTGGCTCATAAATTCCAATGCTGTCAACTGCTGACCCAGACCATCATGCAACTCCCGGCCAAGATGGCGCTTTTCATCCTCGCTGATTCGTAGCACCTCCCTCTCCAGCCGGTGCATTTCAGCAACGGGGGAGCCGATCGCCATGGCAGGGAAGGGAACCTTGCTTCCGGGCCCGCTCTTGTCTTCAGCAAAAAAAACTGTGGGATTCTCGCTCACTGGATCAATTCCGTCCCTTCCGGCGTGGCAAATGGCAATAACGGTCGGTTGAATGGCAATTCTGCCCCCATGCTGCCCTTGGGTCCAGCCTATTCCTCCTTTGCCGTGCACCCCAGATCATCAGAGCAAAGGCTTTTTATTTTGCCAGAAGCTGCAAAAGTCAGAGTCTTGAAAATCTCGGCGATCCCTTCAAACGCAGCTCCTCTGGAATTGATGGGCCTGGCCGACCCATCCGCCGAGCACATCGAGAGTTACCTGGCCGAGAGCACACTCTTCATCGGGGAATGGGCGAACGAATGGGTGGCCGTGGCGGCTGTGATGATCGGGGAGACGGAAATGACCCTGAAAAATCTTGCTGTGAAACCGGAGGCTCAAAATCAGGGTTGGGGGACTCTGATGCTCACTCACCTGCTGGATTATGCCGAGCGTTCGGGCTTGGAACGCGTCACCGTTGCAATCAGCAACTCAGGGGTCCGTCATCTGATGTTTTATGAGAGGCTGGGATTCCGCATTGGAGGCATTGAGCCGGATTTTTTTATCGGTTATGACCCCCCCATTTACGAAAATGGCATCCGGTGCCTGGATCGGCTGCATCTTTGGTTCGACCTCCAACCTTCAGTGGGCACGCGGGGCGGGGTCACTCCCCGGTCTCAAGCCACGCGACCTCCTCCGGGGTGAGCGAAACGCTGAGGCCGTTGAAAGAACCTTGGATTTCTTCGATGGTGCGCGGGCCGATCAGTGCGAACGTGGGAAAGGCCTGATGCATGACGTAGGCCAGGGCGATATTGATGGGCGTGGTGTGCTTCCGCGCGGCCAGTGCCATCGCACGATCGCGGCGCTGAAAATTCTCTGCGCTATACCAGCAGCGGACCAGTTCCTGGTCCGAAAGCTGGTCGATGCCTGCCCGTGAGGTGAAGAACCCCCTGGCTTGGCTGGACCATGCAAAAAGGGCCATTCCTGTCTCTTGCAGCCACGCCTTCGAAGCCGGGTCGGAAGCGGAGACGCAGCCGGCCCAAACAGGATCAATCATGCTGGCAAGGCTGAAATTGTTGCTTAGAGCAGCAAACCCCTGCAGGCCCTTGGCGGCTGCGTAGGCGTTGGCTTCCGTGGTCCTCTCGATCGTCCAGTTGGATCCCCCAAAGGCGCGAATTTTTCCACGCCGGACCAAATCATTCAAAACATCCACAAATTCCCCTGCCGGAACCCCGGGATTATCCCGATGCATCAAATAAAGGTCCACAGAATCAGATTGAAGGCGTTCGAGGGATTCTTCGAGTTGCTGTTCAATAAATTGGGGCTCGCAGAAAGGGGTATGAGCCCCCTTTCCGATGACAAATACCTTGCTGCGAATATTGCGGCTTTGAATCCAGTGCCCCAGCAAGCGTTCTTGAAGGCCCCCGCCGTAAATGTAAGCCGTGTCGAAAGCATTGCCCCCGCGCTCAAAAAATTCATCAAAAACCACACTGGCATGGCACATCGTGCGCTGATTGTCACACCCCAGAACCAAGCGGGACATGTCACCGTCCAGTCCTGAAACCTTGCCATAGAGCATTTGGGAGGGAGTCCTTTTGCCGAGGGGCCGCCGGGTCAGCGTGGGGAATTGATTGGAAGGTTTCTCCGACTCATACGTCAAGCCAACGGCAGAGCGCCAGCGGTCCAGGGTGAGCATGTTGTCCAAGGTGTCTTCGATGGGAACCTCCGGCACACTGGCTTTGCCGTCCGCCAGGGCGCGGGCAAACGCATCAGCCTCCAAGGCGTAGAGCCACTGATTCGTTTCCACCGAAACCTCGTATTCGTCCTTCCCGTGAGGGTGCACCCACAGACTGACTTTTCCGCCTTCTGGGGCCGGGATCCAGCAGTTCGGGATGCGGATGGCTCCATCGGACCCGAAAAGAAAAACGCCGTTCTCCTGATTCAAAAGCACGCCCGTCGAGAGTTGGGCGAGAATTCCCCCGGGAAATTTCAGAGTGGCAACCGCCCATCCATCAACGCCCGTTTCAAGCAGTGATGCCGCCCCACTGACATGCTCCGGGCTGGCAAACGGCTGACCCACCGCCATTCCGGCGATCAACCGGGTCAACGTGGAGGTGTAGCACCCCACATCCAAAATGCCTCCGCCTCCCAGGGCGTTGCTGAAAAGCCGGCTCCGGGGCTCGTATCCGGCCTGAAAACTGAACGTCGCCCGGATGAGCCGGATGTCCCCGATCGCTTTCTCCTCAATGAGCTTTCGAAGGGCACCAATAAACGGGTGACATCGCACCATAAACGCCTCCATCAAAAGAACACCATTGGCCCGCGCCGCCCCGGCAGCCGCCATGGCCTCGGCATGGTTCATGGCCAGCGGCTTTTCACACAGCACATGCTTGCCGGCTTCCGACGCTTTGATGATCCATTCCGCATGCAGAGGATGCGGGGTGGAAATATATACCGCGTCAACCCCGGGATCCGCCAAGAGTTCCTCGTAACTCCCATAGGCCGCGGGAATTTGAAATTTGGAAGCCAACGCTTGGGCCGTCTCCAACCGGCGACTCCCAACCGCCGCAAGCTCCCCACACCCGGAATGCTGAACACCCCGAGCAAAAGCCTTGGAAATATTGCCCGCGGCCAAAAGACCCCACCTGAGTTTTTTCATCGCCCCAGTCTGCACAACTTCAAAACTCTCTCAATACAAAGCAAAGAGCACCCTTCTTCCGCATTAAGAGCCCAACAAAAGCTCCCGTCTACATGATGCAGGTGGATCATATAGACGGTAGCCGCTGAGAAATGCGCTGGAAGCTGGACAGGGCATCTCTGGAACGTATAAAAGACATTCTTACCGATGACCTTTAGCGCTTTTCTCGACTTTTTGCTCCAGCCGGAGATCTTTCTTGTTTGGACATCCCTTGCCAAAACTCTCGGACTGCTTGTCGTGATTCTCGGGTTTGTGTCCTACACGGTTTATGCCGAGCGGAAGGTTTGCGCTCTGATCCAAGACCGGGTGGGGCCGAATCGCGTGGGAATTCCTCTCACCCTCTTGGGCGGCAAGAAGGATATCCCATTTTGGGGGCTGGGTCAGCCGGTCGCGGACGCGATGAAGTTGCTGCTCAAGGAAAATTTCATGCCGGGCGGGGTGAACAAATTTTATTATTGGATTGCGCCGAAGCTGTCCATGATCCCGGCGATTCTTGTTCTGGCCGTGCTGCCTTTTGGTTCTTACCTGTTTGGCGTGCCCATGGTGATTGCGGATGTGGACATCGGAGTTCTTTATGTTTTTGCGGTGTCATCGTTGGGGGTTTATGGGATCGTCCTGGCGGGCTGGGCCTCCAACTCGAAGTATCCGTTTTTGGGAAGTATCCGGTCGAGTTCCCAAATGATCTCCTATGAATTGTCCCTCGGACTTTCCGTGATCCCGGTCTTTCTGATCGTGGGCACGCTGAATCTTCAGGAAATCGTCAATTGGCAGGTTCAAAACGGTTGGATGGTTTTTCCATGGTGGCCGAAGGACCTGACCCTTGCGATTTTGTTTTCCGGGGATTGGGCAGCCGTGTGGCAGTCGTGTGTGGACGGGTTTTCTCTTCAGCGCCTGATCATTTGGATTCCGATGTTGATTTCGTTTCTGATTTTTCTGATTGCGATGTTCGCCGAAACCAACCGCCTGCCTTTTGATTTGCCGGAGGCCGAGCAGGAACTCGTCGGCGGCTACCACACCGAATATTCGTCCATGGGTTTTGCCCTGTTTTTTCTTGGGGAATACGCGGCGATGATCGCGGGTTCCGGGGTGATCGTGACCCTCTTTCTGGGAGGTTGGAGCCTCCCGCTGATTCCGGATGGATCTTCCACGTGGTTCTTCGGGCTGACGTTCCTCCCCGAGTGGCTCATTTCCGCTTTCTGGGGCCTCGTGAACATCGCGACCTTTTTTGGCAAGGTCACCGTGCTTCTCCTCGTGTTTATCTGGGTCCGATGGACGCTGCCGCGCTTTCGTTATGACCAGCTCATGAAGCTGGGCTGGTACTTTTTCTTCGAACTGGCGCTGGTGAATATTTTTATCACCGCGTTTGTCCTTGCTTACGTGAAGGGCTGAGTTCCTGCGATCCGGGACGGAATTTTAGCTGACAGCCGAGACACCCATCGACCGTCGCAGCCGGGCGGGTGACGTTTCATAGACTTTTTGGAAAACCCGATGGAATTGGGACAGGGAATTGAAGCCTGACTCAAAGGCGATGTCCGTGATGTTTCGATTGGTTTGCAAAATCAACATCCTGGCGTGTTCCAATCGCACCTGCGCGAGATAGGCCCGAAAGGTCAACCCCGTGGCATGATGAAACAGACGGGAGAGGTGGCCGGCGCTCACAGCGCAGTGGCGGGCGACCCCTTCCAAAGTCAAATCTTCGATCAAGGCATGGGCTTTGATATGGCCACAGGCTTTGCGCACCATGGGTGACAGGGTTTTTTCAGGGTCAACCAATTGATCCGCGAGCCGGAGCGCAAAGTGCCGGGCGGCTGTTTCCACAATCCGTTGCCAGGCTTGCAGCGTTGTCGGCGCAACCACCGGGCATTGCTCGGTGAGGTTAACGAGTTGCTCCTCGGAAAGTTGGATCCCATGGTGTCGCAGCAGGTGCTGGATCCGCCTCCCCGTGGCCAAGTCCAAGGGATGCGGCAATCCTCCGCCAAAAACAAAAAATCCTGCGGGTATCCCGCTGACACGCACGGGCACCGCCACTTCTTGTAAACCGGCATCGCAGATGACACAGGATGGCGATTCCGCCGAGCGGGCAAGCAGACCTTGTCGCAGCCTTGCACACATCGTCCTCCCGGCGGCACTGCCCTGCAGTTTCTCGCAGAGGGGAGAAGACCCCTGACCCTCATCCCCGCCACGGCCCAGTTCGTCCAAAAGCAGCAATGGCAGTCCGCTCAATGCCTCAAAGTCGCGTTGGAAGGCACACAACTCGGGCAGTTCTTTGAGTTTCAAAAAGAGGGCTTTGCGGATGATTCGCGGCATAATTCTGAGGAGCAGGTTAACGCATTTTTTGACATCATAAAATGCGAAAAAAAACACATCCGCTGCGTTGTCAGGGAAAAAAAGATGACGCAAACTCTTCGGGAGCCGAGGCAACCGCCTTTCGCCATCCAAAAAAAACTATGAACACCACCACATATTGCCGAGCCTTACGTTTTCCTCTTCCCGCAGAAGCGGCTGCCATCCTTGATGCGGCCCCCTCTGTCACCGTCGCCACCGAAAGCCGCCAACTGGTGGATCTGGCAACCCGCGATGCCGTCAATGGGTGGCATGAGGTTGCTTACGAAGTCCCCGGCCGGGGTCGCGTGGTGGAAGCGCGGGTCTGCCATGCAAAAAATGGTATCAACGCCAACTATCTGGAACCTTACATGCGGCGACGGGATCCGGACTGCATGGTGATCGGCGATGACCAACCAACGGACAAACCCACGTATCACGAGCGGTTCGGGGGAGATTTTTCAACACTTCGGGAAGAGACCTTTGCCTGGTTGAAGCAACAAGATCTCGCCGTTTTTGCCTTCCATGCGGGTATTGCGGGCAAAGGGACGGACGCCTTGGTGATTGCCCCCTCCAACGCGGGGTTTTTTGCGCTGGGTCTCTCTTTGCTTCAGGGTATTCTCTCTCCAGAGGACACACCCGAAAACTTTTCGCCGCATGCGGTGATTTACGTCGCCCCGCCGTTCCGGCACACGCATTTTGAAGGCCGCCAAGTGGTTGTGCACAATCGGATCGCATCCGCCCACGAGTTGTTTTCCTACAACCTGTATCCCGGTCCCAGCGCAAAAAAAGGAATTTACGGTGTGCTTCTCAACATTGGCGAAGCCGAACATTGGGTCACGATGCACTGCTCCACCGTCCAAGTGATCACACCCTACGACAACAAATTGGTCATTTCCCATGAGGGTGCCAGCGGGGGGGGCAAAAGCGAAATGCTGGAACACCCGCACCGCCAAGCCGATGGATCCCTGCTCATCGGTCGCAATATCGTCACCGGAGATGAACGCCACCTCACACTTCCCCGCACCTGCGACCTGCGCCCCGTCACCGATGACATGGCCCTCTGCCACCCCACCTTGGAAAAAGGCCGCGGGAAGCTCAGTCTCATGGACGCCGAGGAGGCATGGTTTGTGCGCATCAACCATATTGAGCACTACGGCGTGGATCCTCATCTTGAAAAATTGACAATTCATCCGTCCGAGCCCCTGCTTTTCCTGAACGTGCAGGGCCAGCCCGGTGCCACTTCGCTGATTTGGGAGCACACGGAGGATGAGCCCGGCAAACCCTGCCCGAATCCCCGGGTGATCATCCCGCGTCGTATCGTGCCCCGGGTGATCAAAGGCCCGGTGGATGTGGACATTCGCAGCATGGGCGTGCGGACACCCCCGTGCACCGCAGAATTGCCGACCTACGGTATTATCGGCATCTTCCACCTCCTACCTCCGGCTCTGGCCTGGTTGTGGCGGCTGGTGGCCCCCCGCGGCCATGCCAACCCCAGCATTGTCAGCACCGAAGGAATGTCCTCCGAAGGAGTCGGGTCCTATTGGCCTTTCGCCACGGGTCGGCGGGTGGATCATGCCAATCTGCTGCTCAACCAGATCATCGAAACCCCGGAGGTTCGGTATGTCCTGATTCCCAACCAGAACATCGGGGCCTGGGAGGTCAGCTTCATGCCGCAGTGGATCACCCGCGAATACCTCGCTCGGCGGGGGGGCGCACGATTCACGGAAAAACAGATGAAACCATCCCGCTGTCCCTTGCTGGGCTACACACCCCAGAAGCTTGTGATGGAGGGCCGCACTCTCGGCGTCTGGTTCTTCGAGGTGGATCAACAACCGGAAGTTGGCACGGCGGCCTACGATCGTGGCGCGGAAATTCTTGAGGATTTTTTCCATCAAGAATTGCCACAGTTTTTGACGCCGGATCTTCTGCCCACAGGAAGAAAAATCATCGAATATTGCCTGTCCGGCGGGACCCTCGAGGGCTACGAAAACCTGCTCGACATGCAAACCCTCGAGCCTGCGTAAGGGGCGTGGAAGGATTTGACATCAGCCTTGGGCGCGGGTTGAAGCCTGCCTTTGATGACGCGCCTCTCCGATACCGGTGCCAAATCGATGGCGTTGATTACCTCCATCTGCGAGGTTGTCAAAACGGCGACCTGTTCATCACACGTCACGGGTGGCCGTGCTCGGACTGCCTGTTCCCGGATCGGTGGTTCACCGGGGAGCAGTTCAAAAAATCCGGGCGGGCGCTGGCGGGTGCCACCGGGGCGGTTTATCGTGTCCCTGTGGCCCATCGGGCTTCCCCCCGCTTTGCCTTGGTGGCCAAGTTCAGCCGCTTTGGCCAGGACGTGGGAATCACCGTGGTGGGTGAACAGAGCGGGGACGCCGAGTTCATGGCGCGCGTTGACCAAGCGGAATTTCTTCCCCCCTTCGAGGAGTTCGGCAACCTCATGCGATTGCGCAAGATGTGCCGCGGTCAATTTGTGACCATGGCACCCCTGGCCATCTATTCGCCACCCACCAGATATCTGACATGGCAACTGGGACGAAAACCCCACCTTCAAGAAACCTACAGCCGCCGCTTGATTGACAGCCAATCAGGCGGCGAGGAAGCCATCACCTACGACTGGGAGCGTTTGTATGTCCTGCTTTACCGTTGGATGGACGGGGTTGATGCCGAGCAGGCCGGGAACGCCGGTTTGATTTCCCGCGAGCGGATGGCGGAATGGACCCGGGCGATGACGCGGACTCTGGCACGCATGAACTGGGTTGTCCTCGACCACAAGCCAAGGCACCTCATTTTGCGCACCGATAGAAAAACCCGGCGTGTTTTGATGCGAAACGCCCTGCCTGTCATTGGTCTCGTGGACTATGAACTTCTCTGCCCCTTGGGTAAGTCGCAAGAGTGATGGGTGCTGGAGCCGTCGATCTAAGATGGGATATTTTATCTATCTCCACCGCCCCTGCTGGGACGGTTCCGCGTATGGCATAAAATCCCAGTGGTTGTCATCACCGGCTGAGGTCACGTGGCCCTCCGGGATGGCTTGCATCTCCAGAATTTCAGAACTGCGTTGTGCCCAAGGTCCTACAGCGACTTCGAGAATTCTTCGATGCGGTCCAAGCCGGTTTTGATGACGTCCAGGCTTGTGGCATAGCTAAGGCGGATGGTGTCATCATTTCCGAAGGCGACTCCGGGGACAACGGCCACATTGGCTTTGCTTAGGAGGCGGTCCGCGAAGTTTTGGGATTTGAGTCCGAAGCTGCTCACGTCGGCCAACACATAGAAGGCTCCCAAGGGTTTCACGGCCCGTAATCCGGCAATCGAAGAAATCCTCTCATACATGTATTCGCGGCGGATATCGAACTCATCACGCATGTCGGTGACGACTTGTTGATCTCCCAAAAGAGCGGCCAACCCGCCTTTTTGGGCGAAGGAACAGGGATTCGAGGTGGTGTGGCTTTGGAGGGAATCGATGGCCCGGGCAATCTCTTCCGGGGCCCCAAGGTAACCCAGACGCCAACCGGTCATCGCATAAGCTTTGCTGAATCCATTGATGGTGATGGTCAGGTCGTAGGCCTCGGGAGTGAGGGACCCGATGCTGACGTGCTCGGCACCGTCATAGATGAGTTTTTCGTAAATCTCGTCGGACAAAATGTAGATATCCTCTTCGGCAGCAACCTCGCTGATCGCGCGGAGTTCGTCCTTGGTATAAACCGAGCCGGTGGGGTTGCCGGGGGTGTTGATGATGACCATCTTGGTTTTTGGCGTCATCGCATTTTCAAAATCTTCGGCTGTCAGCTTCCAGGCATTGGCCTCCGTGGTTTGAACGATCACGGGTTCGGCTCCGGCCAGGCGGACCATTTCGGGGTAGCTCAACCAGTAGGGAGCGGGGATAATGACTTCGTCGCCGGGGTTACAGAGCGCTGCGATGGCATTAAAGCACGATTGTTTGGCTCCGCTGCTGACGATGACCTGGCTGGCCTTGTAGGTCAATCCGTTGTCCTTTGAGAACTTTTCGCTGATAGCCTGGCGAAGTTCGGGCATGCCCGAGCTGGGTGTGTATTTGGTGAATCCTTCATTCAGAGCCTCGATGGCCGCGGCCTTGATGTGTTCAGGCGTGTCCATGTCCGGCTCTCCGGCTCCAAATCCACAGACATCCACGCCTTCGGCGCGGAGAGCCTTGGCTTTGCTGTCAATGGCGAGGGTGAGAGAAGGGGTGATTTCTTTGAGTCGATTTGCGAGTTCCATACGAGCGAGTTGGCGAAGGTAAGGGCAGTGGCCCCAAGCCGTCAATGGCTTTCCGTAGATAAATTGCCTCGCAGGAGTGGCAGAAATTTTCTTTGATGTGAAAAATCATGGATGAACTGACCCTCGATCTTCTGATTGCGCTGGCTGCCTTGGTGGCTGGTGTGCTGGGCTCGCTTATCGGGCTTGGCGGCGGCGTGATTATTACTCCGGTGTTGGTGTTGGGGTTTGGGGTGGATATTCGTTATGCGATGGGTGCGGCGTTGGCGTCGGTGATTGCCACGTCCTCGGGGGCGGCAGCCGCTTTTTTGCGGGATGGGATTTCCAACATGAGGATCGGGCTTTTTCTTTGTGTCGCGACCACGGTGGGAGCTGTCTGCGGGGCCATGTTGGCTGTCGTGTTGGATCAGGCCGTGCTTTCGGTGATTTTTGGAGCGGCCCTTTTGGTGACCGTGGGGCTATCACTGCGCAAGAATCCGGACCCTGCGGAATCCGCAAAAAAATCCGACCCCCTGGCAGAAAAGTTGCACCTGCCGGGGACAATGCCCACAGAGCACGGGCCGGAAAGTTACACGGTGCAGCGCGTGATTCCCGGGTTTGCGATGATGTGGGTGGCGGGGGTGCTCTCCGGGCTGCTGGGAATTGGCTCGGGGGCTTTCAAGGTCGTCGCCATGGATCAGCTCATGCGGATCCCGTTCAAGGTCACCACAGCCACAAGCAATTTTATGATTGGGGTGACGGCTGCCGCCAGTGTGGGCATCTACCTCAAGCGGGGATATCTCGACCCGGCTTTGGTGGCGCCGGTGGCCCTTGGGGTGTTGGCCGGAGCCTTTGTGGGAGCGAGACTTCTCCCGGTGGCCCCCGTGAAATTACTACGCGTGATTTTTCTCACTCTCGTTTCCGTGATCGCCGTGCAGATGGTGCTTCGCGGGTTTGGGATCAATTTTTAGTATGATCAAAGATGCTCAAATCCAAAACGGACTGGCCAAAATGATGCTTGGCGGCACGTTGGTTGCGGCAGCCATCATGGTTGTCGGGCTGGTTTGGTATTTGGCGGCCAACCCGGGCATCCAAGCGGGGGACAAGGTTTTTTCCGGGGAACCCAAATATTTTGAAAATCCCGTGCAGATGTTTCAGCGGGCGATAGAAGTCGAAGAAGTCGGCCATCGCCGCAGCGTTCTCATGATCGGCATTCTCCTCCTGCTTCTGAATCCTGTCTTGAGAGTCGCCTTTGCGGCTCTGGGCTTTATCGCCCAGAAAGACAGACTTTATGCGGGGATCAGCCTGTTTGTATTTGCTGTTCTGGTTTTCAGCTTTTTTTGGTGAGGCACCTTATTTCCGCAAATAACTTTGCCAAGCCAGGGCTGCAGATTCGTCGGGAAGCCAGATCGCGGAGGACTTCGAGCCTTTGAAGTCCGAATAGGCAGCAACATCGTAGGTCTTCGGATCACCCAGCCAGCCATCCCGGAGATTGAGTTTTTTGAGGGCCGTTTTGCTTTTTGTTGTGGAGGAGGAATTGGAACCAATCTTGGGCAATTCACTTTTGAAAATGCTGTTGCCGGATGAGGGAGTGGACGTTGATTTACCGAGCCTTTGGTTGATTGCCGAGGTGAGAAACGGAAGAATGGCATCAAGACTTCCCTCGACGCCGTGGCCCTCGTTGGGCTGTAAAGCAAGGGTCCACGGGGCTTTTCCCTGACCTTTGTCAAAGTGTTCGGTCGAGACTTTGACCCACTCGGGATTATCGTTGGCACCGATGGCATAAATCATGGGAATTTCCAAAAATTTCGGAGAGCTATTCCCTCCCGGCCCCCATGTGCCTTTTGAACTTCCCATCGCCACGACCCGCTCGGGAAAAAATCCACAGTATTTACTGGAGACATTCGATCCGGCGGAGGTCCCCCAAAACGCCAGCGGGGCATCGACCAATTCCGGTCTGGCACTCAACTTGGAAAGCTCATTCACCGCCTCATTGATCGCTTTGGCAACCTCTCCTTTGTCATCGCTCTGATACCGTCCCGGATCACCATCCGCGAATTGACAACCCAAAATCGCAAAACCCACATCATTCGCCAACTGTTGCCACCTGGCATTGTCGGCCATCCCGCGACCATCACCATGCCGGCCGGGAATCAGGACAAGAACGCCCGCCAGCGGTTCGGTTGTATCCGGAACCCAGCCACGAAAAGCCACGGTATTAATTTTCGTATCTTTGAGGGGCTCGGCACTCCAATCATGGGTGGCGGCAATCAAGGGATTACCGACAAGCAAACCGGTAAGAACTCCAAGTCGGGCACATGTTCGAAGAATCATCTTTGCTTTATAAATCCAAGGGCCCCTCAATGCCCAGACGGAATTTGCCGAAGGTTTTTGCCGTGTGCATATCCGAATGTTGCGAACTCCATGCGACGCGGTTTCGCCGCCCGGGGTTTTCCCATCGCGCTCGGAGATCGCGATCCACCTCCAGCGTCGGCAATCAGCAAAACTGGTGGATCGTGACCTCCGGGTGCGATGCGTTCTTCCATGCAGCTTCGCCGCCATGCTTTTGCAATTTTCGGAGATGCGCCCGGCGAACAGCAGCCCGAATTTAATTGAATCTTTTCGCAAGGGTTACCGTAATGTTTAATTAGAAATGCATGAGAAGATCCAGTTGCCGTTAGAACTTGGCGTGATGATTTTGCCCGGATCGGCTTTATTCCCCGGCTCGATGTTGCCACTTTATATTTTTGAGCCTCGCTACCAAAAAATGCTGGCTGATACGCTGGAAAGTCATCGCTTGTTTGGTGTGGTTTCCCCGTTGGATGATGAGGCTTCGGGTCCCCTCCGTGGTGGTGTTGGTGTGGTTCGTGCCTGTGTGGCAAATGATGATGGAACGGCGAATTTGGTTTTGCAGGGCGTCTCGCGTGCGGAGTTTGAATTGAGCGACGAGGTCAATTCCTATCCAAAAGCCTCTGTGCGAGCCTTGGAATCTGTCAATTCTTCCATCACGTCCTCGGAATCCCTTCGCACGGAAATCCTATCCTTGCTCACAAAAATTTCAGAGCTGGGGACTCCGATCCCCGAGCAAATCCAAGAGATGCTTTCCCAATTGCAGGATTTTGATCTTTTCAGCGACATGGCCGCATCCTGTCTTGTGGGCGATGCGGCGGTGCGTCAGCGGTTGATCGAGGAATTGGATGCGACTCATCGCCTGGAAGTTTTGGCAGCCTATTTGACCCACCTTTTTGCGACCAGGCAAGAAGCTGCGGATTGAGCATTGCGAAAGGGTCGCTGGAATGGTGGTCTGTGGGTCATGACAGATCGTTTTGTGTATTGGCTCGTGCTGGCGTTTGTATCGCTGATCCGGCTGCTCCCTCTGAAGATCTGTTTTTTGTTGGGCCGTGGGGTTGGGTTGGGGCTTTGGGCCGTCCTGCCCGGATACCGGCGTTTGGCACGGGAAAATATTTATGCGGCCTACGGCGGGGCAAAGACCAAAAAAGAAGCGGCCCATCTCGCCCGCGAACATTTTGCCACGCTGGGGGCAAATGGAATCTCTTCCTTGAAAATTCCCCTGCTCTCGCAGAGCCAGATCAAAGACATTGCCCCCATCGAGGGTTTGGACAACATTCGTGATGCCGTCAAAGCCGGACGAGGCGTGGTGCTCGCGATCAATCATATTGGGAATTGGGAGCTTTATGCCCAGTTGGTTTTTCAAGTGCCGGAAGCCAGGTTTGGGACCGTCTATCAGGCTTTGCGCAACCCGCTCGTGGATGAGTTGATCAACCGCGACCGGCGACGACTGGGGGTCCTCACGTTCGACAGGAAAAAAGGTTTTAATGATGCGATTGCGCTCATCCGCGAGCCGGGGGTCCTGGGAGTTCTGGTGGATCAAAATGCCGGTGATGGGGGGATGTGGATGCCGTTTTTCGGGCGGCTGAGTTCCACGTCCACATTGGCCGCCAAGCTGGCCTTGCGAACGGGAGCCGATGTGGTCCCTGTCGCCATTCACACGTCCGGCTTTGCCCGGTGGAAGGTGGTGGTCGGCAAGGCCCTCCCGACTGGCTCGACCGGGGAGCTCACCTTGGCGATCAATGCCAAGTTGGAATCCCAGATTCGCGAGTCTCCGGCCGATTGGTTCTGGGTTCACAACCGCTGGAAGACCCCCTCCCCCAATTTCCTGACCGTGACCCAGCGCCGGGGGACTTATTTGCCCCCTGGGTTCGACCCGGCCTCGCTGCGACCTTTTCGAATGGTGATCCGCTCGCCCAACTGGCTCGGGGACGCGGTCATGTCCGTTCAAGCCGCACGGGCCTTCAAGCTGGGTCGCCCGGATGCGCGGCTCTGTGTGTTGGCGCCTGCAAAACTTGTGGCAATCTGGCAGGCCGTTCCCGAGGTGGATGAGGTGCTCGAGATTCCCCCCAAGGCTTCCGTCTTCGCGGTCGCACGTCTTCTCCGCAGAGAATTTGACGTTGCCGTGCTTTTTCCGAATTCTGTGCGCAGTGCCTTGGAGGCCTGGTTGGCGGGCATTCCACGAATTGTGGGTTTCCCGAACCGCGGGCGAAACCTCTTTCTCAATCAGCCCATCAAATTAAAAAGACGCGAGCGCGTGGCAAGGCCCCTGCATCACGCAGACCGCTACCGGCGGATCGCCGCCAAATGCGGAGCGCTTGAGCCGCCGGATCCCCAACCCAAGGGGTCAACACCAACGGCTGATCCACCGGTGCTGGCTGTCTGCCCCGGAGCGGAGTATGGGCCGGCCAAACGCTGGCCGGCGGAAAGATTTCGAGCCGTCATGGACATCGTCTCCTCCAAGCTGGACTGTGAATGGAAAATTTATGGCGCCAAGGGAGACCGGGCCGTGGCCGAAGAAATCTGTGAGGGGTTTTCCGGCAGGGTGGAAAATCTGGCGGGTCGCACGTCCATCGAAGAACTCATGGCCGGCCTTTCTACGAGCAGGGCCTTGCTCACGAACGACACGGGCACCATGCACCTCGCCGACTTGTTGGGGGTGCCCCTTGTGGCGGTCTTTGGGTCCACCGAGCCGCTGCTGACCGGCCCCCGCGGAGCCCGCTCCGTCACCCTCCGACATCAAGTGGAATGCAGTCCCTGCTTTCTCCGGGTGTGTCCGCTCGACTTTCGTTGTATGAAGGGAATCACCCCCGAAGCGGCAGCCTCTGCGCTTATGAGCTTGCTAGATGACTCATCTGGACTCATATTCCCGCGCCCGCCTCTCAACACTGGCGGAAACATATCATGACCCAAATTCGAAATATTGCAATTATCGCCCATGTGGACCACGGCAAGACCACGCTGGTGGATCAACTCCTCAAACAGGCTGGCACCTTCCGCGCGAACCAGAAAACCGACGATCGGATGATGGACTCCATGGACCTTGAAAAAGAAAAAGGAATCACCATCCGCGCCAAAAACGCGGCCTATCGCTGGAACGATTATCACGTGAACATCGTGGACACTCCCGGCCACGCGGATTTCGGCGGAGAAGTGGAACGCATCATGAAAATGGTGGACGGCGTTCTTTTGGTGGTGGATGCCCATGACGGCCCCCAAGCTCAAACCAAATTCGTGCTTCGCAAGGCGATGGAAAACGGCCTGAAACCCATTGTTGTTATCAACAAGATCGACCGCGAAAATTCCCGTCCTCACAAGGTCCTTGATATGGTGTTCGAACTTTTTATTGAGCTCAATGCCACCGACCAGCAACTCGATTTTCCTCACATCTACGCCAGTGCCAAGGACGGGATCGCCAAACGCGAACTCGTGGACCCCAGCACGACCCTCCTTCCGCTCTACGAGGCGATTGCCTGGCATATTCCCGCTCCAAAAATTGCGGATGTGGACTACTTCCAAATGCTGGTCTCCAACCTCGATTACAGTGATTACCTTGGCCGAATCGCCTACGGACGTATCATCAGCGGCTCCGTCAAAGTCGGACAAAGCATTGTTTGCGTTCACAAGGACGGCACAAAAGAACGCAAAGCCGTGACCACAATTTTCAGTCATGAAGGGTTGGAAAAAATCCAGATTCCCGAAGCCTTTGCCGGTGACATTATTGGTTTGGCCGGGTTTGAAGATGTGTTTATCGGTGAAACCTTGGTTGACAGCGAGGAGCGTGAAGCCCTGCCTTTTGTGGACATCGATCCCCCGACGATCACCATGAAAATTTGTGTGAATGACTCACCCCTGGCTGGTCGCGAGGGCAAGTTGCTCACGGCCCGCCAGATCAAAGATCGCCTCATCCGCGAAACCCGGACAAATGTGTCGATTCTCTTTAGCGAGACCGACACCGCCGGCCACTTTGAGGTCAAAGCCCGCGGCGAAATGCAGATTGCCATTCTGGTTGAGCAGATGCGCCGCGAAGGCTTTGAAATCCTTGTTTCGCGCCCGGAGGTGATCTTTCAGCGTTCCGAAGACGGAGCCCTCTTGGAGCCCATCGAAACGCTCTATGTGGACGTGCCACCCGAGAATCTGGGCGACATCCTCCAATCACTCGCCGGACGAAAAGCGGAAATCGTCAACATGGAACACAGCCCGCATAGCGTGCTGGTGGAAGCCACCATCCCAACACGCGGCCTCATCGGCTTTGAAACCGACCTGGTGAACGTCACCAAAGGCCACGGCACCGCCAGCCACTTGTTCAAAGAATATGGTGCCCACAAAGGTGACATCCCCAGCCGCGGCAAAGGCGTGCTCATCAGCATGGAATCCGGCATCAGCATGGCCTACGCCCTCGACACCATTCAGATCCGGGGACGCCTGTTTATCGGGCCTCAGGAAGAAATTTATGAAGGCATGATCATCGGCGAAAACGCCCGCCCTGACGACATGCCGGTCAACCCCTGCAAAGCCAAAAAGCTCACCAACATGCGCAGCCAAGGTGACGGCAAGGGCATCCAGTTGGCCCCTCCGCTCGTTATGAGCTTGGAACGTGCCTTGGAATACATTGCTCCCGATGAATACGTCGAGGCCACACCCAAATCCCTTCGTATGCGCAAAAAAATCCTTGATGCCAACGCCCGCAAACGCGCGGCCAAGTGAGATGAGCGATTGGAAAAGCATCGTGTTAAAACTCGGGCATTCACCGGATCCGGATGATGCCTTTATGTTTTATGCGATGGCCGAGGCAAAGATTGACCTTCGGGGTTACCGGTTCGAGCACATCCTCCAAGATATCCAAACCCTCAACGAGCGGGCGATGAGGTCGGAACTCCACATCTCGGCGGTCTCCATCCATGCCCTCGCGCACGTCTTGGACAACTATGCCTTGCTTCCGAGCGGGGCCAGCATGGGGGATGGTTACGGGCCGATGTTTGTGACCCTGGAAAAAGATCCGCCAAACGGCGACGAAGAAGCACGCACCTACCTTCGCACTAAAAAAATTGCCATCCCCGGAAAAATGACCAGCGCCTTTTTGTCGGCCCAATTATTTTTGGGAGCCGACTTCCAGCACGTGGTGATTCCCTTTGATGAAATTTTTGATGCCGTCAAGGCCGGCCAAGCCGACGTGGGACTCTTGATTCATGAGGGTCAGCTCACTTATCAGAACGAGGGATTCCACAAAGTCCTCGACCTTGGGGAATGGTGGAAACGGACACGCGGCCTGCCACTCCCGCTGGGTGGCAATGTGATCCGCAAGGATCTTCCTGTGGCTGTCCGAGAGGAAATCCGGGACATCTTGCATGAGAGCATCGCTTATGGCCTCGCCCACCGCCTGCCGGCTGTGCAGCACAGCATGGAACATGCCCGCGGCATGGACGAGCCCCTTGCCGACCGCTTCATTGGCATGTATGTGAATGACCTCACGCTCGATTATGGCGACGCGGGTCGTCGGGCCGTGGAAACATTTCTCTCCGAGGCTGCCGACCAAGGGCTGATCCCAATCAATCCCCACATCGAATTTGTTTAAGGGCCGATGACATCCGAACCGAAGTAGGAGTGAAGAGCTTCAGGCAGACGGACCGAACCGTCGGGTTGGAGTCCGCATTCCAGAACGGCCACATAAAGGCGGGCCAGGGCCGTGCCCGAGCCATTGAGAGTGTGACAGAACTGCGTGTTGCGATCCTGGCCTTTGAAACGGAGGTTCATCCGGCGGGCCTGATAGTCACCAAAGTGCGAGCAACTGGACACCTCCAAATAATC
>JBBECL010000067.1:0-6678 GCA_040881805.1 Terrimicrobiaceae bacterium
AGAATGGTATGCCATGCAGGTGGGAGCCACCAACAACTTCGAAGTGTGCCTGCCTCTCTCCATCCTTTGCGGCGGGCTCGACCGCCAGATCGAACATCACCTTTTCCCCAAGCTCCCACCGAGCCGCCTGCGGAAAATTGCCCCCGAAGTCCGGGCCGTGTGCGAGGCCTATGGCGTCACCTACCGAACAGATACCTGGTGGCGGACTCTGAAAAAAGCCCTCGCCCATATGCGGAATCTCAGCGTCTGCGAACTCGGGCGAGCGGCAGCGTGACACGTATCAAAGTCGTGGGGAGCTTTGAGGAGCTCATTTCAACACCCTTTGAGGCCGGGGTGAATGCTCTCTGCTGGAAACGCACCCTGGCAGGGAGTTTTCAGGAAATTGTTCAAGGCCTGGGGCCGGGCGAGGAGATAGTGCCGGTTGATGAATCCCGACTGCGTGCGCTCTCTCTCAGCGAGGATGGAAAATTGGCGAGAGCCATTCTCCTCGAGGATTGGGAGCGCCTTCAAACGCATGACCTCCTTCCCGGTCTTGATGTGATTTACAGCTCACGGCGCGATGAGAGTGGGAGCCCGGTGCCAACAGATGTCTCTTCCTTCCATGTGGACAGCGCAACCGTGCCAGTGGACACCTATTTGTGTTCCTACGTGGGGGCCGCCTCCGAGGGCCTGGGAAACGACCAAGCATGCCGACATGTCGACATTCCAGAGACCCGTGCAGCCCTTCTCCGGCTGTTTGACGGAGAAGACGATGACAAGTTTGCGGAATTTCTGAGCGAAAACTACTACGACCTCCACTATGCCCCGTTGGCTGGAGCGGAACCTTTCTCCTTTGGTCTCGGAAACCTCTGGAGGATCGCCACCGAACACCCCGGCTGCCCGGTGCCACCCTGCATTCACCGCGCCCCCCTCACCTCTCTCGGTATGCCACCACGCCTCCTCCTGATCAGTTGAGGGATTTGTAAAGGCAAGGAACAATCCCGCAATTTTCATTTTCGACATTTTCATTTTCGAGTCTTGCGTCGTGCCGTGCCCCCGATACGAATATTAAGGTGATGACAGAAACTGAGGTGCAAATGATCAATGTGCAGGTGGATGGCGAATGGAAATCATTCCCAAAAGGCACCCGCCTAATCGAAGCGTGCATGAAAAGCGGCCAATACGTGCCGCACTACTGCTATCACCCCAAGCTCAGCTCCCCCGGCAACTGCCGCATGTGTTTGGTCGAGTTGGGGATGCCCAAGATGACGCCCGACCGCAAGCCAATCCTCGGCGAAGACGGACGTCCCGAGATTGCCTGGGGACCGCGCCCCGCCATTTCCTGCGCCACCGAAATCTCCGAGGGAATGGGCGTTCGCACGTCGTCCCCCATGGTGGAAGAATGCCGGAATGGGGTGATGGAATTTCTTCTCATTAATCACCCCTTGGATTGCACGATTTGTGATCAAGCCGGTGAATGCCGCCTTCAAGAATTTTCTGTGGAATTCGGAAAGGGTGAGTCCCGGTTTCTTGATGACAAGGTCAAAAAGCCCAAACGGGTGGACCTTGGCGAAAGGATTATTTTGGATGACGAGCGGTGCATCATGTGTTCGCGCTGCGTGAGGTTCATGCAGGAAGTGGCCAAGGATGACGTCCTCGGCTTCCTCAACCGTGGCAGCCACACCACGCTTTCCGTCTATCCCGGCAGACGTTTGGACAACAACTATTCCCTGAACACCGTGGATATCTGCCCGGTGGGTGCCCTCACCTCCAAGGATTTTCGATTCAAAATGCGGGTCTGGTTTCTCCGGGAAACCAAATCCATCGACATGTCCTGCGGCACGGGGTCAAATATTTTGATCTCGTCCCGCGAAAACACGGTGTATCGCATCACACCGCGCGAAAACGACTTCGTCAACTCGTGCTGGATCCCGGACAGTCACCGTCTGAATTTCCATTACGTCAACAGCCCGGAGCGCCTCACGGCCCCCGCCATCCGCGGGGCATCACTTCCTCCCAAGTGGTCGGATGCCATCAGCACAGCCTTGGCAAAACTCCAAGCCCACCAAGGCAAAGTCGCACTCATCGCCTCGGCCCGGTTCACCAATGAGGAGCTTTTCCTCGCTCGCCGCCTGGCTGCCGCCCTCAAAATCGAGGCCTTTGATGTGATCCCTCGCCCGCAGAAAGGCGATGGGTTTTTGGTTTCCAATGACGGCAATCCGAACACGGTCGGTGCGAAGCTTCTTGGACTTGCGACAGGGCGTCTTCCAGAAATCGTGGAGGGTGTCCGCTCGGGTGCCATCAAATCCCTCCTTGTGTTGGGAGAGGATGCCACGGACGCCGGCCTCACGACCGCAGACCTGGAAAAACTCGAGAGCCTGGTGGTCGTCAATCTTTTGCCGGACGAAACCACCGCCAGAGCCGATGTGGTTCTGCCATCGGCATCTTGGGCGGAAAAACGCGGAAGCATGATCAACACCCGTGGTCGCCTTCAACGTTTAAACCGTGCGATCGCGTCACCCGGGCAAGCCCGCGAGGATTGGGAAATCTTCCGCGATTTGATTCAAGCGGCCTCCGGTGCCAACGGGATTTATGCGATCGAGGACGTCTTCAAGCAATTGGCAGCGGATGTTCCGGCTCTGACCGGTCTTTCGCTCAGCCGCATTGGGGACTTGGGGATTGACCTTGCCGACAAACTGCCCGCGTCCCTGCCTTTGGAAACCGGTCCTCTGCCAACGGTCGCCCCCTGACCGCCTGAGCGTCTTGGAAACCTCTCCTCATTCAGGACCTGACGTGTCCGTTTACCTGACCGCCGATGGGCTGAAGCGGTCGTTCGTGATTGGTAAATCCCGCATCGAAGTTTTGCGCGGCGTCTCCGTCAGCGTCCGCCGGGGGGAAACGGTCTTTCTTTGTGGGGCCTCCGGCGCGGGCAAAACCACCATCCTTTACACACTGGCCGGTCTCGAGCGCCCCGAAGCCGGGGAGGTCATCTTCGAAGATCAACGCATTTATTCCCTTTCCGACGACCGGCTGGCCCGCCTGCGGAACGCCCGCATGGGTTTTATTTTTCAGGGGTATTTCCTTCTGCCCGAACTCACGGCTCTGGAAAACGTCAAAGTCCCCGCAATGATCTCCGGGCGGGATGCCAATGACAAAGCCCGTCAACTCCTGCAACGTGTCGGTCTCGCCGAGCGCGAAAATCATCTGCCCTCCGAGCTCAGCGGCGGGGAACAACAACGTGTCGCCATTGCCCGGTCCCTGATCAACAACCCAGGCATCATCTTCGCCGACGAACCCACCGGCAACCTCGACTCCAAAACCGGGGAAGGCGTCATCGATCTTTTGCTCGGTCTCTCGCACGAAGATGGCAGAACGTTGGTCGTGGTGACCCATGACCAGCATCTGGCCGCTCGCGGGGATCGCATCCTGTACATTCAGGACGGACTGGTTGCAGCCGGCTAAAGGCCCTGCTTACGTGAGGATTTTGATGTAGGCCTTCTGGCGAAGTGTGTCGATCCAGCGTTCCTGGGCCTTCATGCGTTCCTGATGAATGAGATTCCGCTCGATCTCGTCGCGCACTTCGGAGATGGGTTTGACCTGTGCGTTGCGGCGGGCCTCGACCATCATCAAATAATATGTCCCATCCAATGCCGTGACCTTGCTGATTTCGCCGGGTTTGAGGGAAAAGGCGACATTGGTGAGATCTTCGTTGAGGGTGTTGCGCTCGATCCAGCCCCAGTCTCCACCCACCTCCTGGGTGGACGCATCCTCGGAATACATCTGGGCCATCCGGTCAAAATCCGCGCCTTCCACCAACTTGGCGCGAATTTCTTCGGCCACTTGGCGCTTGTTGGCCCCCGTCAAAATATCGCCACCCTCCCCTTCCCGGATCACAATCATTCGCAACTTGATCTGCTCGGGCGTGGAATAGGCAGGTTTGTTTTTGTCGTAATAATTCTGAATCTGCGTTGGAGAAATCACGAAGTTTTGATCCACCTTCGACTGACGAAGCGCTTGGACGATAATTTTTTCGCGCTCAACATCTTTGAAACGGGTGATGGTATATCCTTGGGCTTGGAGCGTGCGGACAAAGGCCCCGCGGTCCCCGCCAAATTCTTCGCGGATGATGGATTGAACCCGGTCGTCAATGACATGTTCAGGGATGTTGGCTCCCTTTTCCTGCATGGACTTGAATTCCTGGAGGATGAGTTGACGGTCGATGAGATCCTTGAGCGCGGCGAGTTTGAGTTGATTCAGGCGCTCGGAAAGTTCCTCGCCCCGATAAACTTCGCGCAAGGCCCGTTCGCGGGCTCCCACCAACTCGCGCACTTGGGAAATGGTGATCACGTCCTTGTTTACGATGGCAGCAATTCCATCAATCACCTCGGCCTGTTGGGCATGGGCTGAACCGATGGTGAAAGCTGCAAAGAGGAGTAATTGAAATGCGGGACGAATATTCATGGAATTGACACCTCTTCGACGAGGCGTAGAACATCGCGCAACTTAAAGACGCCGCCATGGGCCGTCAAGCGGGGAAACCGACCGCCGGTTTGCAGATATTCTTTGCGCCGCATCATCATCACCTTGCCAGCCTTCACTTCCACGCTGGAAATTTTGCGGCGAGACCCCTCCAAACCAACCTGCGCGAGCAGAACAGCATTCCCGACCGCCTCGGGAAGGGGCCCGAACCGGTCACGCCAGGACGCCCGCAGTTGATCCAATTGAGCGGGCTCTTCGGCCTCGGCCAGCTGACGGTAACAGGCAATGCGCAATTTTGCCTCGGGGATGTAGGAACCCGGCAAAAAGGCCGCCACATGTGTGGGATCTGCCCCAAGCCAGGCGGACTCCTCGGTGACAAGGAAGTCCATTGTCACCGCACACTCGGCCCGGGAGAACCGGGATCCACCCTCCAGGGCATTCACCGCCCGCTTCAACATTTTGCAATAAAGATCAAATCCGACGGCGATGATGTGGCCGCTCTGGGCCGTTCCCAGCAAATTGCCCGCTCCCCGAAGTTCGAGATCCCGCATCGCAATTTTGAACCCCGACCCCAACTCGGAATATTGTTTGATGGCTGAAACCCTCCTCCGGGCGGCACCCATCATATCCCGCGGCAACATCAAATAGGCATAGGCTTTGGCCCCCGCCCGACCAACCCGACCCCGCAACTGATAAAGATCCGCAAGCCCGAACATGTCGGCCCGGTCGATGATGATCGTGTTGGCGTTGGGGATGTCGAGGCCGCTTTCGATGATGGTTGTGGAAACAAGCACATCCGCCTGACCTGTCACAAACGCCGTCATCACAACCTCCAGTTCCCCCTCATGCATCTGGCCATGACCCACAATCACCCGCGCCTTCGGACACAACTCGCGGATTCGGGCGGCAACTTTTTCAATCGACTTCACCCGGTTGTGCAAAAAATAAACCTGCCCTCCGCGCTCAAGCTCCCGATGGATGGCATCCCGGAACACCCGCTCATCATAGGCACACACCACGGTTTCCACGGGCTGACGGTTCGGCGGGGGGGTTTCAATGAGCGACATGTCCCGCGTGCCCACAAGCGCCATGTAAAGCGTGCGGGGAATCGGGGTGGCGGAGAGGGTCATCACGTCGATCTGACGAAACCGTTCCTTGAGCAGGTCCTTCTGCTTCACCCCAAACCGCTGCTCCTCATCCACGACGACAAGACCGATGTCCTTGAACACCACGTCGGCAGACACCACGCGGTGCGTGCCCACCACCACGTCCACACTCCCTTCAGCCAGACCTTGGATCACCTTGCGTTGCTCCGCCGGCGTGCGATACCGGCTCAGCAACTCGACCACCACCGGGTAGTCGCTCATCCGTTCCCGAAAGGTCTGGAAATGCTGCCGCGCCAACACCGTCGTTGGTGCCAGCACCGCGACCTGCTTGCCATCCATCACCGCTTTGAACACAGCCCGCACCGCCACCTCGGTCTTTCCAAACCCCACATCCCCGCACACCAGGCGATCCATGGGGCGCGGAGATTCCATGTCCCGCTTGCTCTCCGCAATCGCCTTCAACTGATCAGTGGTTTCTTTGTGCGGAAATGCCGCCTCAAATTCGTTTTGCCAGTGCGTGTCCAAGCCAAAAGCGTGACCCGAAATTGTCTGGCGCTCGGCCTGCAACCGAAGCATTCGTCCAGCGTAATCAAAAACAGAAGAAACCGCCTTCTCCTTCGCAGCGCTCCACTTTCGACTGCCCAAGTCGGAGAGTTCCACCCCGCTTCGACCCAGGCCGGCGTAGCGGGAAATTTGCCAGGCTTGGGAGATGGGCACATACAGACGCGACCCCCCCGCATACGAAATCACCACCTCCTCCTCGCCGCTGGACGAAGGCACAATACCCTCAAAAATGCCGATCCCATGTTCCAAATGCACCACATGATCCCCGTCGGCAAAATCTGAAAAATCCGTGGCCGCACGAACGGCGGCCGCACGATGACGGCGCCCCGCAAAACGCATGGCCCGCAGAATCGCCGAGCGCCCGAACAACCCGGCATCCGACAGCACCGCCAACTTCGCCGCCGGATGAACAAACCCCCGCGCCAGAGCCAGCGGCAAAAAGCCCATCCATCCCACATCGACCCCGTGCTCGGACGCGAATTCCGAGAACCGGCTTGCCTCCACCTCGCTGCCGGCTGCCAACACCACCATCCACCCAGCATCCCTCCAC
>JBBECL010000068.1:0-6661 GCA_040881805.1 Terrimicrobiaceae bacterium
GCAATTTTGCTCATGACCGGGAGTCTCCTGCTCAGCATCTTGGTGATGGCGAAGTTCAATTTCGACATCGGCCAATTTTTTGATTCTCTGAAGGCGATCTCATCCACCACCGCCACGGGAGAAACGGTCACACGAAATTTCCTCACCCCCGGGTTAATTTTCAAGAACCCCTGGGATCAAATCTCCCTTGGCATGGCCCTGGTTTTTGGAACGGCGGGGCTGCCCCATATTCTCATTCGCTTTTACACGGTCCCTGACGCCAAGACGGCACGGTCCAGCGTCGTGTGGGCCATGGCGATCATTGGATTGTTTTACATCATGACCACATTCTTCGGGTTTGGTGCCGCCAGCCTGCTCGGGCCGGATCATATCGCGGCCAATGGTGGCACGAACATGGCAGCACCCGAACTGGCGCGGGTTTTGGGCGGGGAGATCTTCTTTGCGTTTATCAGCGCGGTGGCCTTTGCCACGATCCTTGCGGTCGTCGCCGGACTGACCATCAGCGCGAGCACAAGTTTCGCCCATGACTTTTTCACGAATGTTCTTCTGCACGGAAAAGAACACCGCCCCGGCGAGGAAGTCCGGGTCGCCCAGATCACGGCCTTCGTGGTGGGAGCCCTTTCCATTGGCATTGCCATTTTGTTGGGCCCCAAGATCAACGTGGCCTTCCTGGTGGGGCTGGCCTTTGCGGTCGCGGCAAGCGCCAATCTCCCGGTGATTCTGTTTTCGATCTTTTGGAAACGGTTCAACACCACCGGCGCGGTGGCCGGTTTGGCCTCCGGCCTGATCTCCAGCATCCTCCTCATCGCCATCAGCCCGGACTTTATGGAAAACCCGATTTTCCCTCTCAAAAATCCCGCCCTTGCCAGCATCCCCATCGGATTCCTTGGGGCGTTTCTTGGCACGCTGCTCGGGCCGCGTGACAACAATGCGGAAGCCATGTATGCCGAGCTCCAAGTGCGCGGCAACACCGGCTTGGGAGCAGAAAAAGCGTCCGCCCACTGACCCCGAATTCTGGCTTGCGGCTTCAGCCGGAACCGGATCCTTTAAGGGAAGATGATCCTGCTGACGACGCTCAACGCCCGCTATATCCATGCCGCTTTTGGCCTGCGATATTTGCAGGCCAATATGGGAGAGTTGCGGGACCAATGCGAAATCCTTGAGTTTGACATCAATCAACGACCGCTGGAAATCGTCGAGCGTCTTCTGGCCCGGCAGCCCCGGATTATTGGGATCGGAGTCTATATCTGGAATGCCCGGGAGTCACAGGAAGTGGTCTCCCTGCTGAAGCGACTGGCTCCGGATGTCTGCGTGGTGCTCGGCGGGCCCGAGGTGAGTCACGAATCGGAGGTCCAACCCCTTGTGCAGTTGGCCGATTACACGATCACCGGGGAAGCCGATCTGGCGTTTGCGGAATTTTGCCGTCAGTGGCTGAATGGCTCACCACCAGCCAATAAACTCATCCACGCGATGTTGCCTCCTCTGGAGAATCTTGTGCTGCCCTATGACGAATATCAGAGCGAGGATGTGGCCCATCGCGTGATTTATGTCGAGGCCTCGCGGGGGTGTCCCTTCACCTGCGAGTTTTGTCTCTCTTCGTTGGATTCCCCGGTCCGTCAGTTTGAGTTGGAGCCGTTTCTTTCGGCTCTGGAGGATTTGCTCAAGCGGGGGGTGCGTCAGTTCAAATTTGTGGACCGCACATTTAATCTGAACCTCAAAACCAGCGCGGCGATTTTGCAGTTTTTCCTGGACCGGTATCAGCCGGGCTTGTTTGTCCACTTTGAGATGGTGCCGGATCGCTTGCCCGAGGCCTTGCGAGATCTGATTGTGCAATTTCCGCCGGGAGCCTTGCAATTTGAAGTGGGGATCCAAACCTTCAACCCCGAGGTCGCCACCCTGATCAGCCGACGACAAAATTACACACGCCTTGCCGATAATCTGACCTTCCTTCGCGAGGAAACGGGGGTCCACGTGCATGCCGATTTGATATTCGGGTTGCCGGGGGAAACACTGGAGAGCTTTGGGGATGGGTTCGATCAACTCATCCGCCTTGGCCCGCAAGAAATCCAAGTCGGGATCTTAAAGCGGCTGCGGGGAACTCCCATTGTGCGACATGACGCCGAATGGGGAATGGTTTATTCCGATCACCCGCCGTATGAAATTCTTCGCACCAAGCTGGTTGATTTTGGAACAATGCAGCGGGTCCGGCGCTTCGCGCGGTTTTGGGATCTGGTGGGCAACAGCGGGAACTTTCCACGCACCCTCGCCGCGCTGTGGGAAAATGGTGCCTCGCCCTTTCACGAGTTTCTTGCCTTCAGCGATTGGATCCACACCACCTTGGGCCGCACCCATGCGATTCCGCTCAACACGCTCGCGGAGGTGCTCCGTCAGTATCTCTGCGAAGTGCGTGGCGCTGACACCGAACGCATCGACAACCTCCTGCGCGACGACTTCGCCGCCGCCGGACGCAATGACCTCCCCAAATGGCTGCGCCGCGAAGGGGAAAAAGTCGGGGCTTCCCGCCCGCTCAAAGACAAGCTGCTCCCCAAACGCCAGGCCCTGAGGGCTACAGCATCCGCCTGAAGAAAGCGAACACGGCAACGGAGTGCCGTGGCTACATCACGTATTCCCCGGGTGACAGCCCCTCGTTGTAGTCGCCCCACTCTGCTGGGGCGTCCAAACGGCTCCGCCGTCACGATAAACAAACTCCTCCAAATTTCATCACATCACAGGTTCCGTTGATGGAAGAACCTGGCAAGGAGAACCTGTATTCCGTGGGAGTGGAATTCGGGCAACGATGACATGGAAGTGAAAGCGGGTGTTGAATTCCGGTGTTGAATTGCGATTGATCGTTTTCCGGATTTTGATCACAACGGACCGATGAATCGTTTCCTGATCCTTGGACTTCTGCTTTTTCCCGTGGCTTCGTCAAGCGGATCCGAGTCCGCGGATGCGACGATTTTTGAAACGCCGAAAGTGTGGCAAGCGTCGGTGTTCCTTCCGGGTTCCACGATGCGGGGAGAGGGTTGGCAGATTGATCCCACGGTTTCCAATGACGGCATCTACAACACGTGGGGAATCACATCAACGGTGGGGCTTTACCACATCACGGGTGACGAGCGACTCCTGGAATTAATTCGTGAGGTGCAAGCAACGATTCGGCTGCATGAAATCAGCAAAGGGCGGGAATTTGCCGAGGGGTTTGCAGATGCCGGCAAAGCGCAGTGGGAATCCATCAAAGGCGTTGCCAAAGATCCCGTGGGAACGGTCACCAAGCTTCCCCAGGGAGCCGGGAGATTTCTTGGACGTGTGGGTAGCACGGTGAAGCACGCCGTTCAGGGTCAGTTGGACACGAGCAACACCGGCTCTCCCGAGCAAGCTGCAAGGCATTTTCTTGGTATCGAAAAAGCAAAGCGACTCATCGCGGCCGAGTTGGGCGTGAATCCTTACTCCAAGAATCAAGCCCTCCAAAAGGTTCTCGACGAGGTCGCAATGGTCCGCGCCTTCGGAAAACTGACGGTCAACATTGGATCGGCCATTGTTGTTCCGGTCACAGCCGGGTGGGTATTGACCGGCACCAATGTGGCCAGTGCGCTCACGCAGGAACAGGTGGCCGCGACCCCCGGAGAACTCGTTGCCGCCAACCGAAAAAGGGCCCTCGCATCCGGGATTTCGGAGGCATCCTTTGAGGCATTGAATTCCAACCCTCATTACGACCCATGGACACTCACCGCCATCTGGAACAGCCTCTCAGCGATGGCCCCGGTTGATCCCGCCGTTTATCTTGGGCTGGCGGCCGGGGCTTCAACCGATCTGGACGCCTTCTTTTTTCTCCGCGTGGCCCAGACCATGAGCCTGCTTCAAAGTCGGGGTGCCAAAATCCAAGAATTGCTCCCGCTTTCATTCACCGTGGCCTGCGTCACACAAGATGGTTCACTCATCGTGCCACTCTGGTTGGACTATGCCATATGGACCCCGGAAGCCAAAGCAGCCGCCATGGAATTGCAGGACCTTGCCACTGATCGCAAGGCTGCCAGCGTGCACGTGGTCACCACCGGCGACTTCAGCCCGATCGCCGCCGAACAACTCAAGGCCATGGGCATCCAAACCCATCCCCATAGCCGGATTCCCTGACATTTTGTGAGTTCGACATATTGCACCCTGTTTGCGTAAGGTCATCAAATGCTCACAAAGGTTTATTCTGCGGCCCTGAAGGGAGTTGATGCTGTGGCTGTGGAAGTCGAAGTGAACAGCGGCCCGGGAGAAGTGGGAGTGGTGATTGTCGGGTTGCCGGATGCGGCGGTTCGCGAAAGCAAAGACCGGGTCGTGACCGCCATTGGCAACAGCGGGCTGCGTTGGCCTCGGGCAAGGACCACCGTGAATCTCGCGCCAGCGGATCTGAAAAAAGAAGGCCCCAGTTTTGATTTGCCCATTGCGATTGGAATGATTGCCGCCGCCCAGGGAGCGGAGTCACAACGATTTTCACGATGTCTGGTGGCTGGGGAACTGGCCTTGGACGGCGAAGTGCGGTCCATCAAAGGAGCCCTGCCGATTGCCCTCGAAGCCCGGCGGTTGCGCAAAAAAGCCGTCATCGTGCCCAAAGCCAATGCGAAGGAAGCCTCCGTCGTGGATGGCATCGAAGTTTATGGTGTCAGAAACCTCCGAGAGACTTACGATTTTTTGACCGGAGCCTGCGAACTCAGCCCGGAAGTCCGCGACACGTCGCTGTTTGATGTCATCGACTCACCAGACGGATTGGATTTCTCCGAAGTCAAAGGCCAGCATCACGTCCGACGAGCCATTGAGGTGGCCGTCGCCGGCAACCACTGTCTGCTTCTTCTTGGGCCCCCGGGCAGCGGAAAATCGATGTTGGCAAAACGCATTGCCACCATCATGCCTCCCCTTACCGTCGAAGAGGCCATCGAAACAACCAAGATCCACAGCGTTTGCGGATTGCTTGGCGATGGCAGCGCCTTTTGCACGACCCGTCCGTTTCGTTCCCCGCATCATACCATCAGCGATGTGGGTTTGGTCGGCGGGTCCACGAACCCGACCCCCGGCGAATTAAGCCTGGCGCACAATGGCGTGCTTTTTTTGGATGAACTCCCTGAATTCAAACGTTCGACGCTGGAGGTACTTCGTCAGCCCCTCGAAGACCGACGTGTGACCGTGAGTCGCGCGGCGGGAACGGTCACATTTCCCGCAAGTGTCATGCTCGTGGCCGCCATGAACCCCTGCATGTGCGGCTACTTTGGCGATCCCAAACGCGAGTGCCGGTGTTCCCCCAAACAAGTGGAAAACTACCGCAACAAAATCTCCGGCCCCTTGCTGGACAGAATCGATATCCACGTCGAGGCCCCGGCCGTGGAATTCAAAGATCTTGGAAGCACCACCCCAGCCGAATCCAGTGCATCCCTCAGAGAGCGGGTTGTCGCAGCCCGGTCGGTGCAAAGCGCCCGATTCCGGGGCAGCCAACGCTGCCGCACCAACTCCGAAATGCCCCACGCCCTCATCCGCAAACACTGCGCTCTTGACGCGGAATGCACAGAAATGCTCCGCAATGCCATGGAAGAACTCCGATTAAGCGCCCGCGCCTATGACCGAATTTTGAAAGTCAGCCGCACCATCGCCGACCTCGCAGGCGAACCCACCATCCAGTCCCCCCACCTCATGGAAGCCATCCAATACCGCACACTGGATCGCACGTTGTGGCAGTGAGGCGGTGAAACAGACCATGCGGTATTCCAAGTTCACCAGATTCTCCAAGTTTCGTGT
Source organism: Terrimicrobiaceae bacterium (assembly GCA_040881805.1). GTDB lineage: Bacteria > Verrucomicrobiota > Verrucomicrobiia > Chthoniobacterales > Terrimicrobiaceae > JAJTZA01. Next base: position 5,776 of record JBBECL010000068.1, read on the forward strand.
TGGAGATGAATGGCCAGGAGGCCCTATTTTATATTTTATGGGACGGGTACTTTCGGCATGCTGAAATCAGATTGTAGGCCGCTTGGTAGCCCTTGCTGGTGTTCAGCCAGTTCACAAACGCCGCTGCCTCATACCAACTGATATTCGCCGCAGTTATCGAGTTTCCATCGGCTTTTTTTCCTTTCCCCATACCTCTTCCCCAGCCGGAGCCAATTGGTGAGCCAGCCCTCACTCATGGCGCTGACCACCTATGAGCTTCCCTCGTTGATGGCAGGAAAGGTGCATGCGCTGCTGGCTCGCCCGTTCACCAAGGGGCGGGACTGGTATGATTTGCTCTGGTATTTGGGGAGTGGAGTGGAACCGAATACTGCGATGCTTGGTCATGCGCTCCAGCAAATTCCCTCGGCTTGGTGTTCAAAGTCCGGCCAGTGGCGCGAGGCGCTGATGACAAAGGTGGAAACGACGGATTGGGCCGTCGTGCGGCAGGACATTTCGCGGTTTCTGGAAAACTCCGATGAGCTGAAAATGCTGGAGCGAGACACGATGATTACCGCGTTGAACCAAGCAAGGAATGGGAAGCGGGCGGGCTGAGGGTCAATCGCAAACGCCGATGGGGTCGGGCCTATATTTTTAATCTGATCCCGCCCAACGTTCGCAAGCAGGGTGGGGAAGAATTTTCCAGTGGGCCGGCACTTTGTCCCACAGACTTGACAATATGTGGGACAAAGTTTAACTTTCTTGCGGAAAAAATAATTACCTATGGCTGAAGGCATCAACGTTCGATTTGGAGGGGCCCTGCAACAATTCATCCACGAGCGGGTTGGTGCGGAGGGGCTTTACGGTTCGGCCAGCGAGTATATTCGCGATCTTGTCCGGCGGGATTTTG
>JBBECL010000069.1:0-6629 GCA_040881805.1 Terrimicrobiaceae bacterium
ATTCCCTGGTTTCCGCAGTCGCAAGCAGTGACTTGAAATCGACCTTCTTGGCAGCACGGCCCACTACGGATCTGGGGAATTACCTTGTCGGAAATGTCATCGAATTTTCGGTGAGACTGCTCCCACCCAACGGGCTGCCGGTCATCCAAGCGGATGCTCCCGGCGACACCATCCGCCTCACCCAGCAAGCCGTGAGTTCCTCATCGGGGAACTCTACTTCGGCTTCCACGGGATTTCCATTGGCCGCCGAAATTGGAATCACCATCTTGTCGGATCGGGGGATGGCATTTCTGCGGGACAATACGCTGCCCCGTGCTGACGTGCTCGCGCGTTTCAGCCGCAGCTTCACGCGCAAAGTCCCCATTCCATCGAGTCCGGGCCAGCTTGTGCGATGATTCGTCCTGTGAGATCCCCACGGCGCTGCAAACATTCCAGTTCACCGGCAATGACAGAATTGGGCAGCAGTGGACTGTCACTCAAAGACAACAGATGTCACTCCTGAACAATAGAAAGTCCTGTAGAAACGGGCATTGACTTGTAAAATTTTCTAAAAGCATTGGCATTTATGTCTTCGACGAAACAAAAATTAAAAAGCGGTGAAGTGGTGCTTGGCGCGTGGAATATGATCCCGCACCCGAATGTGGCCGAGCTGATGGCGGGTGAAGGGTTCGACTGGATTTGTGTCGATATGGAGCACACTTCGCAGGATTTCCATACCTTGGAAAATATCGCCCGCGCGGTCAAAGCCGCCGGAAAAGACCTGCTGGTTCGTCTGCCTGCCTGTGACGATGTGGCCGCCAAAAAGGCTCTCGATTGCGGTGCGGATGGAATTATCGTTCCGTGCGTTTGCACGAAAGAAGAGGCGGAGAAAGCGGTGGCTATTGCCAAATATCCTCCGAAAGGCATACGCGGCGCCTCCCTTGCCCGCTGCACCGATTACGGCCGCAATTTCCACAACTACTTCAAGGACGCCAACGACAAGGTTCTTGTCATCATCATGCTCGAGCACATCAAGGCGGTGGAAAACGTCGAAGAGATTCTGTCGGTTCCAGGTATTGATGCCACCTTCATCGGTCCGTATGACCTTTCGTCGTCGATGAATCTGGCTGGACAGCTCGATAACCCCGATGTGCTGGCCGCGCAGAAAATCTTGCTGGATGCCTGCATCAAACACAGCGTGCCGCCGGGGTTTCACATTGTTCCCAACGATCCGCCGCAGGTCGCCAGGCGCATCGAAATGGGCTATCGCTTTATCGCGCTCGGTCTCGATACCGGCTTCATCATCGAAGGATGTCGCGCCATGCTTGCGGGCGTGGCGGGCACGGCTCACAAATAACAAATATCGAAGAAGAAATATTGAATCATGAAAGTTGTATTGGAAAAAAGTATCTATTCGCGGGCGGTTGAGCTGTTTGATACGGCGGCAAAAATCCATGGTCTGGAATGGTGTCTCATCGAACCGTTGGAAGAGGAGAAAGCGCTGGCATTTCATCAAGCAGGCGCGGGGGCATTCGTCATCGGAACCAAAAAATACTCCGAGGAGTTTTTCAGCGCATTGCGGCCCGGAACGTTGGTGCAGCGGTTCGGTGTCGGCTACTCCTCGGTGCCAACCGACCTCTGCAAGGAAAACAGTCTTCATGTCGGCTACACTCCAGGGGTATTGGAAGCCGCCGTGGCCGAACATGCCATGGCACTGATTTTGGCGCTGTCGCGCACCATTTGCACCTTTGACCGCGAGATGAAGGCAGGCCAATGGAACAAAATCGAAGGAACGGAATTGCGCGGAAAAACGCTGGCGCTGATCGGATTCGGACGCATCGCTCGAGAAACTGCATTCATTGCCCGCAATGGATTCCGGATGCGCATCGCCGCGTATGGCGCACGCCCTGCAATGGACCCCGCTGGCAGGGAACTGTCAGATGACTATTTTACCGATCTGGATGCCTGTCTGGCTCGGGCGGATTATGTGTCGCTGCATCTTCCCGACACACCGCAGACTGCCGGGTTCGTCAATTCGCAGTTTTTGAAAAAAATGAAGCCTTCAGCCTTTTTGATCAACACCGCACGCGGTTCATTGCTTAACGAAGCCGACCTTATCGAAGCCCTGAAAAGCAGAACAATTGCCGGAGCCGCGCTTGACGTTTTCGTAGAGGAACCATACGGACCATCCGGTCCGGACTTCCGAACCCTCGGAAACTGCATCCTCACTCCGCACTGCGCATCAAACACGCTGGAAGCCAATAGCCGAATGGCGGAAATCTGCATTGCCAACTGTATTGCGCTGGCCACAGGTAAAACGGATGAACTTGTCCTAATCCCCGAACATAAAAGATAAAGATTACTATGCCAATCCATGTAAAATCCAAGAAAGATACTGCCTATGATATTATTTCATTGGGCGAAGTGATGCTGCGCCTCGATCCAGGTGAGGGACGCATCCGGACGTCGCGGCGCTTCCAGGCATGGGAAGGCGGCGGAGAATACAACGTGGCGCGCGGTCTGCGCCGTTGCTTTGGCCAGCGTGCTGGTATCATCACAGCCTTCGCCAAAAACGAAGTCGGTCTGCTTTTGGAGGACTTCATCCTGCAGGGCGGCGTTGACACCGCATTCATCAAGTGGGTGGACTATGACGGTATCGGGCGCACGGTGCGCAACGGACTCAACTTCACCGAGCGCGGTTTCGGCATTCGCGGTGCTGTCGGTTGCTCCGATCGTGGCAATACAGCCGCTTCGCAACTCAAAGTTGGTGACATCGACTGGGAACACCTCTTCGGCAAGCTCGGCGTGCGCTGGCTGCACACCGGAGGCATCTTTGCCGCATTGTCGGAAACCACCGGCCCACTGGTGATCGAGGCCGCAAAAGCTGCCAAGAAATTCGGCACGATGGTTTCCTATGACCTCAACTACCGTCCCTCGCTTTGGAAGGGATTCGGCGGTCTCAAGAAATGCCAGGAGATCAATCGCGAGATCGCCAAATATGTTGATGTCATGATCGGCAACGAGGAAGATTTCACCGCCTGTCTTGGTTTTGAGATTGAAGGCGCGGACGTCAACCTGACGGAACTCGAAGTGGAGTCATTCCAGAAAATGATAGCCAAGGCGGTTAACGAATTTCCGAACTTCAAAGCGACCGCCACCACCATGCGCGGTGTGAAAAGTGCGACCGTCAACGACTGGGGCGCAATGGCCTGGTGCGATGGACAGTTCTACACCGCCACCCATCGTCCGAACCTTGAAATTATGGACCGCGTCGGCGGCGGCGACAGCTTCGCCTCCGGCTTTATTTACGGACTGATGGAACTCGGCGACCCACAGTTGGCGGTCGAATACGGCGCGGCGCATGGCGCGTTGGCGATGACCACCCCCGGCGACACCACGATGGCTTCGCTTTCCGAAGTAAAAAAACTGGTCGGCGGCGGCGGAGCCCGCGTTGACCGGTAAAGACAGCAAATTTTTGCATATAGACAAACCTAAGCTCTACAGAATCGGCGATAAACAGGCTAGGAATAACAGGTTGAAGTCCAGGTGCCCCCTCCGCCCCCCACAATTGTCTGCGTCCACCCAAAGAACCAAACCCACCCAATGAAAACACCCCTCCCATCCGTCTCAATCCGACTCATCGCGCTTTTTATCCTGGCCTTCTGCCCGCTTCACGCCAGCGAAGAAGCCAAACCCCCCAGCAAGTTGGGGGAGATCCCCGTACCCCCGGAAATCGCAGCGGCGACGAAATCCCAGGGGCCCAAACGCAATGATGTCATCATGCGCACGCTGGGTTTCCGCAAGGTCCCCGATGGGAGCGAGAAGGATCCCTTTGCGGCAGCGGATACCTTCTACATCACCCGTCTGGATTGGACCTACCTTGCCAACTCCGGTCCCAACAAAGATCACCTGCCGGAAGGGCGTCAGGATGACAAGAAATCGGTTCAACGCATTTTGGACATGGGGATCGCCTTTGGCGGGTCCGGAGCCGACAACTTTAGCTGTCCACTGGGAGTCGAGGAAACGATCGGGCAACAGCGGGAGAGGGAGAAGACGATGGCGATGCTGGATCTGGAAGGCAACCCGTGTATCATGCCGGTGACTGTCAAATGGGATAATCCAGCCTACATCGCAGATCCCAGCAACCCGCTGTGGATTCAGGATAATATAGACTACTACAAATACATCATTGATTGCGGTGCCACTTCGCTGCAGCGAGACAACCAGAACAGCGATTATTTCGCCGTCGTCCGGCAGGGAGCCGGCTTCTCCGAGACTGCGGTGAAAGAATTCAGCGGGTGGCTTCAAAAGAACCTCCCGGCGGAAGAACTCAAGAACTTGGGCATCAAAGATGTGGCGCAGTTCGATTATCGGGAGCACCTTCGTGCCATCAAAGCACCGGTCGGAGACGACTTTGCAAAGTTCGAGGAACCGATCAAGAAATACTGGCTGAACTATTGGAAGGAACGTTCCTACAACGCCTGGGAGCACATCGTGAAAGAGGTCAAGGCCTATGCCAAAAGCAAGGGACGCGAGGTGACGTTCAGCTCGAACAATACATCGCTGCAATTCGTGGATCCGACCTATCTCCTCAATGATTTTTTAATGTCGGAGCTTCTGCTTGGCACCGCCGATCCGGGAAATTTGCATGCGCGCTACCGCCTTGCCCGCAGCCATGGCAAAGTTCTGGTGGCTTCCGAGCCGAAGCCCTCGGGGGTGGATGGCTACACCGAGGAGCAGCAAACCGCCCTGACCCGCAGAGTCATTGCCACCACCTACAGTCTTGGCGGGATTTGCAAGGTTCCTTGGGACACGTTTCTGGGTTCCAAGGACGGGGCAGCCAGGCATTTTGGCAAAGCAGAGGACTATGCCGATCTCTATGCCTTCGTGCGCGGCAACGACTGGGAGAACTACGAAGAAGTCGGGGCGGTGGGGCCTGAGATTCAAGTGCGTTCGCCGGAACTCGAGCAGATGGTCTCGATCGAGAATGGAAGCGGCCATGTTTACGGTTTCCTGAACCGTCACCGGACGGATGCGCAAAAGCCCGCGCTTCTCTTTCTGGTGGACTGGGGCAAACCGCTGGTCGAACCCGATCCCAAGAAATCCTCTTTTACCTCGCCCGATGGGGAAGTCCGGCGCTGGGGCAAGGGCTCCGAAAACATCAAACGCGGTCCGGGCGAGCCGTTTACCCTTGTGCTCAACAACGCCCTCCACGTCAATCCGGACCAAGTGGAGTTTGTCCTGCTTGAGCCGCAGCCCTACAACGCAAACCTGTATGTTCCCGCCTCGAAAGTGAAGGACTACGGAGTCTTTGTCAAAAGAACCGTTCTGAAGCCCACCGTGGCAGAAAATGGCCAGATCCGTCTCGACATTCCCGCGCTCAATCCATGGGGGATTCTCGAGATCGGTGGGAAGACCGATAAATCGCGTGTGTCTGCGGCCTCCGCTGAAGATGTTCCATCGCAGAAAGCGCCCCCCACAGGAGGGTCAGCCACCCCTTCCACTCCATCCGAAACGAGTGGCCCGAAGACTCAGAAAACCGAGTTCATGGACTCGGCTCTTTAACCCCACCAAAGCTAACCCAAAATGAAAAGATTCAAAATGCAACAAAGTTTGGTGATTTTACTTTCTGTGCTGTTGTGCGGATGTGAACGTCCGGTTGCCCCGGCAGAGACTGAAAATCCGAGTCAGATGGGGGCACCGAATGCAACTGAAAGTCCGGTTGTAGCCGCCGAACCCACGCTGAGTCAAATGGCCAAGCCTGCGAAACGAAGTCCGAGTGCGCCGAAGTTTGAAGACATTTGCTTCTCGCCGCGCCAGTTATCCTGGGGCAAGCTCAATATCCTGGATGTGGCCAAGACCTTTCATGCCACGCGCATTGAGTGGTTGTATGTGGATGATAGCGACGGACCCATGCTGCAGCAGCTTCGCGATCTCGGTATCAGCCTCGGTTTGAGCATTAGTCCGCGAGACACGACTGCCAAGATCACAGGCCCTCGCGGTTTTCAGGCCAAGCCGGAATACTACACGATTGGTCGTATGCTCGATATCGAGGGCAAGGTGTCCCCCGGGATTGGTTCATTCCATGATCCAGCTTTTCATGAACTTGAAAAAAAATGGTTCCGCCTTCTGGGAAAATTGGGTGCCCAGCGGATTCACAAAGACGATGCGGATTGGAAATACAAGGATTGGGATTTCAATCCTCATGCCCTCGCTCAATTCAATGAGTATCTGGCAGCCAACGTTCCATCCCAGACACGGAAGACACTGGGTGTGGGCGATCCCGCCACGTTTGATCTGAAGGCTTATCTACAGAGTCACTCGAAAGAAAAACCGGTTCCGGCAGAGTTCAAGAAGCTTTGGGAGGATTTCCGTTTGAAGGCGTTGCTGGCACACTATGCGAAGCACCGGGAGTGGGCCGCGGAATTGATCGGGCCCGGCGTCGAGTTCACCGCCAACCATGGATCGTTTATTCAGTCCACTCCTGCGGTGGATTGGTCCGACTGGCCTATCTCCGAGGTCCAGCCCAGCGGGTCTTATTTCGGTATCGGCGACCCGTGGAGTCTCTACGCCAAGGTTCAAAAATTCCGCGACACGGGAAAGGCGCTGGTGGTCACACTCGGCTCAACCGACACTCTGGAGAACAAAAC
>JBBECL010000070.1:0-3079 GCA_040881805.1 Terrimicrobiaceae bacterium
ACCCCACGCGGCGTAACGCCCATGCCCGTGCGTTCCAAAAAATTACCATCGCCGAGCGGCGGCTTTGCGATTTATCCTCACTCAATGTCTCAACCCACTCTCACCCTTGGTCTGCCATCCGGCAGTTTGATGGATGGCACGCTCACCTTGTTTGAGCGGGCCGGCTTCACCATCACCGGCTCCAAACGATCCTATCGCCCGTCCATCGATGACCCCGAGCTCCAGGTCCGCTTGCTCCGCGCCCAAGAAATCAGCCGCTATGTCGAAAATGGCCACCTCGATGCGGGCATCACCGGTCGGGATTGGATCGCGGAAAACGGCTCGGATGTGGTCGAAATCGAGGAACTCCCTTTCAGCAAAGCCACCACAAACCCCACCCGCTGGGTGCTGGTTGTGCCTGAAGATTCACCCATCCAGACCCCCGCCGACCTGGAAGGCAAGCGGGTTGCCACAGAAGCCGTGGGGCTGGCCAAAAAGTTTTTTGCCGGGCATGGGGTGAATGCGCTCATCGAGTTTTCCTGGGGGGCCACCGAGGTCAAGGTGCCCGAGTTGGTGGATGCCATCATTGACATCACCGAGACCGGATCCTCGCTGCGCGCCAACAAGCTCCGCATCGTGGCAACGCTCATGGAATCCTTCCCTGTCCTGGCCGCCAACCGGACGGCGATTCAGGACCCCTGGAAAAGCGCAAAACTCGAAAGCCTCGCCCTCCTCCTCAAGAGCGCCCTCAACGCGCGGGATATGGTCGGACTCAAAATGAATTTTCCTGAACCCGGACTAAAGAATTTGCTTGTCGCTCTGCCGTCCCTGCGCAATCCTACCGTTTCGCCCTTGGCTCAGGCCGGGTGGGTCGCCGTCGAAACCATCATTGAAGAAAAAGTGGTTCGCGAGATCATCCCGAAGCTGAAAACTCTGGGGGCGGAGGGAATTATCGAATATCCCCTCAACAAAGTCGTGTATTAAAAAAAGATTTAAGAGAAGTCTCTCTCCCACCCATGGGTTCACTCAAAAAAACTAGAAAAGCCAAAATTGCCAAGCACAAGCGTCGTAAACGCATGCGCGAAAATCGGCACAAGAAGCGTTTGCGCTACCGTTCGTAACGGGTCATATTCTCGCACATGAATGTGCGGTGCGTATATCGGAACTTTTCGCGGGATCTCCCGACGATCATGTTCTTGGCCGTTTGTTCAAGCATCTGCTTCTGCTCGCCCATGGCCAGCGGAGCAGAAGCCGACCTGCTGGCTTCCGAGCAAACCGAGCGTCCCGCACCAGCGAATTTGGATGCGGGCTCCGAGCGGCGTGCGGATGCAATCGCGTATTTCGTCAAAGCTCTCCTCGAAGAAGAGAGCATCGGACCCGATAAGGCCCTGGAAAGTTTTAGAAAGACCCTGCAGCTGGATCCCACCAACACGGATCTTGCCATCAGGCTCTCGCAGGATTACCTCCGCAGGGGCGAAACCGTGGAGGCTATTTCCGTGCTGAAAGATTCGCTCAAGGCCAAACCAAAAAACGTGGACCTGCCCCTGGCGCTGTCCATGATTTACCTCCGGCATCTTCAAAAGCCGGATCTCGCCACGCGTTATGCCACCATGGCCTTGTCCGCCGCTCCCGAAACCCTTGCCCCCTACGAAATGCTGGTCGAGATCCACCTGGCCCAAGGAATGCGCAGCAAAGCGGGGGTGGTTCTGGAGCAGGCCGCCCTCTCGAAATCCACCGACCCCTACTTCTGGCTGGCTCTGGCGGAATTGAACGGACGCCTCTCCCAAGCCGCCACCGGAAATGCGGCCACCAGCGAATCTTCCGAAAAAATGACGGCCTTCATCGACAAAGCGGTGGGGCTTTCCGCGGACAATCCCGAAGCCCTGGCCCGCGCGGGTGACTTGTTTGTGCTGTCCCGGGAAATTGACAAAGCGAAAGAGGCCTACCAACAAGCCTACGCGATCAAAGCCTCTCTTCCTCAACTCCGTCAAAAATTGGCCGCCTGCTATGTCGAGTTGGGCCAGTCCAGCGAGGCCATTGCCATTTTCAATGAGATCGTGAAACTGAACCCTCTCGATCTCCAAGCCTATGATGAACTCAGCAAACTGCACCTGAGGGATGGCAACCTTGTCAAAGCGGCGGCCAGCGCCCGGCAGGCCCTCGTGATCGAGCCGCAGATTCTTGATCGCCACATCTTTGTGGTGGATCTGCTCTTCCGCACCAAAGATTTTTCTGCCGCGGCGTCCACCCTGGCCGAAGCCAGGAAGCTTTTCCCGTCAAACCCGCGCCTCTCCTATTTTTATGCCATGGCGCTCAGCCAATCGAAGCAGCATGACGAAGCCATCGAGGCGTTCAAGCAGGCTGCGTCCGAGGCTGCCAATGTGCAACCCGAGATGCTGAATGCGGATTTCTACTTCGATTTTGGCGCAGCCTCCGAGCAGGCCGGGATGATCGAGGAAGCTGCCAGGCACTTCCGCCGATCCATTGCCATGGAACCCGCCAGTGCGGCCCGCGCTTACAATTATCTTGGTTACATGTGGGTCGACCGGGGGCAAAACCTCGAGGAAGCCGACCAACTCATCCGCCGCGCCGTCGAACTCGAACCCAACAACGGCGCCTACATCGACAGCCTGGGCTGGCTTTATTTTCGTCAGGGCAAATATGAAGATGCGCTGGCAACCCTGCTCCGCGCCGCCGAGCACCTCCCCGAGCCGGACGCCGTTGTGTTTGATCACATCGCAGACGCCTATCTCAAGCTCGGGCGAACATCGGAAGCCGTCCTTTACTGGAAAAAAGCCCTGGCCCTTGACTCCGAAAACGCCGAAATCGCGAAGAAACTGGATGCCGCCACCAAAGCCGTCGCCCAACAGCCCGGTGCCAAGAAAGAATGAATTTCCTCCAAGCGCGCTGAATTTCGAACAAGCCACCATTTTCCGCCCGAAGTTGCTTGATTGACCGCTGAAGATCACAGATACTGACCTTTTGGCGGGCCGTAGCACAGCTTGGTAGTGCGCTTGAATGGGGTTCAAGAGGTCGCAGGTTCGAATCCTGTCGGCCCGACCAATTTCTTACCGACAGGGTTCGAACGCCGTTCGACCGC
>JBBECL010000070.1:3179-6594 GCA_040881805.1 Terrimicrobiaceae bacterium
GCGAAGCCAAAATGCGGAGCCGAAGTCTTCGGAGGCCATCCTGTCGGCCCGACCAATTTCTTACCGACAGGGTTCGAACGCCGTTCGACCGCCAGCGCGCCAGCGCCCCCAGCCAAGCGAAGCCAAAATGCGGAGCCGAAGTCTTCGGAGGCCATCCTGTCGGCCCGACCATTATCAATCAGAGACTTACAACGAAGTTCCTGATTTAAAAAATATTCCCCTTGCCATCCCCTTGCCACTTTTTCGGCGGATTATTGAGTGGTTTTTTATTTCTCGCGCGTGCGTGCACGCGAGGGGAGATGAGTTTTTCATGTGGTTGATTCTTGGAGGCGCTCCCACAATTTATCGCCGTGCTGCCGCAATTCGTTCCGCATATTTTTTTGCGTGCCCCCATGCGGAAAAATTTTCCTTGGGGAGGGTAGCTCCGCCGAATGGAACAATAAAGGGGTCATCACCCATCGCGACAAAGCCTTCATAGAGTTCATCGGCTGAGCTTTGGGCATCTGCGTTCTCAAAAAAATTCTCCACCAATTGCTTTGCGGCAGTGAGGGCTTCCTCGTAGGTGGCGAAGTTTCCGAGAACCCATCGTTCGTCCTCGCGCATAAAGTGAAAGTTGTCGTCCACCTGCACTTGGTATCCTTTCGTCAATTCAGGTTCTTGCTCTGTGTTCATAGATTATTGACCAGGAGACCTCCCAGGTCGCGTTGCCCCACGAACTGTTCCACTGGCTGCTCTGCGCCCACAAGCTCTGTCGATTCCTCTTTGATTTGCAGCCATTGTTCCCGGCACCGATGGAATTGCCGGTAGTGTGACGGGGCTGCCCGGAAACACAGCCGGGCCTCCTCCCATCGCTCAAGCCGGATGTAGGCATCCACAAGCCGCGAGTAAGGTGTGGCATCATGCGGCCAGCGCGGGATAACGCTCAGCAGTCGGCGGATTGCCTCCGGCTCCCTGCCAGTTTCAATTTCATGGCCTGCCAATCGCATTTGGAAAAAAGCTGTCGCCTGTCCCACTTCACCAATCTCTTCCGCGATGGCATCAAAACGACAGGAAGGGGAAGAGAAGGGTGCAATGGACTGCATCTTGCCGAGGAAGGAAGGGTCTTCATGCCGCGCGGGCTGAATATCGTCGAGAAGATACCCCATCCCGAGATCCCTCAGAAAAAGCAGACGAGGAAATTCCTGCGATCGAAACATCAGAAAATGAATGATGTGATATCTGGCAGCGGTCAGGTTCCCCCTTCGAATCTTTAGGATGGCAAAGCGGCGTTGGCGGTTGGTCAAATAAAGCCGTGCCCGAGATATCGCATCCTTGAGCGCATCCACACGGAGCAAAGCCGTGACCTGTTGCCACTCCAAGTATTCTCGGTAAATGCTTGCCGGAATTTTCGGAGATGCCCGGAGCATCGAATTTGACGGGACCAAAAACGGGTGAAATTGTTCCGGAATGCATGGCTTCATCGCAGGGGAGACACCGATTTCGCCATCCGAGGAGGCCTGGGTTTGAATCGCCCGGTTCCAAGCGGGGTGAGCGATCATCTCAGCCAGTTCATCATCCAATGGCACCTCCAGAATCCAATTCCAAAGGGATTTCAAGTCGTGATCCACAAAGGCATCCGCATGTTTCAGCGAAGACTGGCAAAATCCCCGCAGGAGGGAGGAGAGGGCGTCATGCATTTTGCCAAGGACGCATGCGAAACAGGCCCTGTTGAACCAATAAAGGTAGTCCTTTCGACAGTCCTCCTCGAAGGCAAGGCATCGGGAGTAAACCCACTGGGGGTCGCTTGCGATGCTTATCTGATAAAGGTCGCTGGCCGGATCTTTCGAAGTGTCAATATGAGCCATGACCATCCGGCCAAGGGAAACGTAATCACCACGCGCGGATGCGATTTTTCGTTTGAGCTCCAGCGTGCCCTGCGATTCCCCGCAATGGGCCACCGCACGGGCGACCTCCTCCTCTGCCAGATCCAGCAACCCCAGGGAGAGATAACCCAGAGCGGAATCAATGAGACGCTGCGCGTCTTCAGCGTTGGATTTTTCAGTGTCTTTCATATAACTGCATACAAAGCGGGCATGGCTCCGGAAACGGATTTTTTCAGCGCAACGCGATTTTTCATGAATTTTTAGGCTCTCCCGAGAGAACGAACTTTTTGATGTCAATCTCTTGCTCGCCATCCCACCGGTAGGCGCAGAGGAATCCGCCCTTGCCTGTTCCGTAGTCGAGACATGCGAGATTCGGGCGGATGGGTGAGGGGACCTCATCCTTTTGGGCGTAGTGTCCGAAAAACACGGGAGGTGCCGACTCGGAATAAGGTTCAATATGCGGCAGGCTCTCAGGCGCGATGTCGGGCACTTCATCGCATGGAGGGAAGACCATCTGCCGGCAACTCAAACCATCCAAAGGCATCCACCACTTAACCCGGATATCCTGCCGCACCGCTCCATCAGCGGTCTGGTGTTCGAAGGCTTCAGGGAGACAGGCCTCCGGACCGTTCAAGATCCGGCTGATGGCGTCAAATTCGGAGCTGCCCTTCCGGCTGTATTGGGCAAGGGCTTTGCCCTCCAACCGCCCCATTCCTTGCAAACCCTTAATCGCTTGGTCATCCCAGCTTGCATGGACCACGCGAAGGTCGCCAAGATCCAAACTCAATGGCAAACCTGCGAACCACTGGATCCAGCCCGTCCATTCTACCGGGTCCGGGAATTGGTCCAAGGTGGCCTGATGCTGCCCCACATTCTTGGGCGTGCGTGGTCGCAAGTAGTCTCCATCCTCACCACAAGTTTGAAACCGGATGGCGTTAAGCTCGTGGTTGCCAAGGATGGCCAAAGCCTGCCCGGCATCCACCATGCCCCGCACGATTTCCAACACCTCCCGGATCTTCGGGCCACGGTCAATGTAGTCGCCAAGGAAGATGATTTTCCGCCCTTCGGGGTGACGGTAGGCTCCGTTGCCATTTTCATAACCAAGATTTTCAAGGAGGGAGCGGAGTTCGTCCGCGTGGCCGTGGATGTCACCGATGATGTCGTAGCTCTGTATTTCGTTCTTCTGCATATCGGAACCTTATGAAAATCAACATGGCTTGCACATCGCGGATATCACAAATAACATAACTGCATAGTTATGTATCAAAAACTCCTCTCCCAGTCCGGATTCTCGATGGAACGACTTGCCGGATTCTGCGCGGTTGCAGATGCGGGTTCGATTGCCGCTGTGGCCAAGGGAGACCCTTCCAAACAATCCCTCTTGAGCCGCCAAATTCGCGAACTGGAAACTTTCTTTGGCGTGGAATTGGTCCGCCGGGTGGGCCGGGGCCTCAAACTTACGGAAGCCGGACGCGAACTGGCCGCCATCGGACGTCAAAATTTCAAGGGGCTCTCCGATTACGCCGCCCGGTGTCGGCAACAGGAATGGACGG
>JBBECL010000071.1:0-6580 GCA_040881805.1 Terrimicrobiaceae bacterium
TCTGTCTCTGGCGGTCTTCATGGAAACCCGCCGGATCTGGCCGATCTGGTGGACGGAGATGTGAAGCACCATTGCGATTTTCGCCAGGTTTATGCCTCATTGCTGGACGACTGGTTACAGACCCCTTCCAAATCTGTCTTGGGGCGGTCGTATGAAACTTTGAAGATCTTTGCCAAGAGCTAACCTCCCGGTTCAATCCAGAAATTTCTGCAAGAGTTTCTTGGTGAGATCTTCAAACGCCAGGTTGGCTTTCGGGCCACCAATATTAGTGGTCAGAACCAGTCCCAGTTCTTGCTCAGGGAGGACAACGATCAATGCGAGGTTCATGCCATTTGAGCCTCTGTGTTGCAGAAAAACTTTGTCCGTCCACGGGAAACCGCTGACCCCCCATCCCAGGGCATAGTGGCCGGGCTCCGGTCCGTCCGTGTTTTCTTCAAGATCACGGGATGTTGGGATTTGGGGAGTATGAAGCTTTCGAAGAGTTTCGGTTTTTAATAGATCGGGCTGCGATTTACCCATCGTGGCATTCCATGATGCCCACTTGGCAAATTCCCGTGGTGACATATGCACGGTGCCGGCAGAGCCCATGACAGCTGGAATATCCGAGGAGGGACCGCCAACGATGGACAGGACTTCACCGTTTTCCATGAAGTGAGGCAGCGGGGCATCCACCAAGCCCGCGGAAGCCTGCGGTCCAATGCCCGCCGTTGTGAGTCCCATGGGCTGAAAGAGCATCTCATGCATGAGTTCTTCCCAAGAACGCCCCGCAGCACGTTCGATCATCGCCCCCGCGACGATATAACCCAAGTTTGAGTAGGCGAATTTTTCCCCCGGCGCACCAGCCACTGGTAGAGACAAGGCACGCTCGATCACCCCCATACGCTGCTCGGGCAAGGGCAGCATGGCTTTGTGCGCGCCAAAATAGAGACCAAGCAGTTCCTCATTGTCACCGGGCAAACCGCTCGAATGAGAAAACATTTGTCGCAACGTGGCGGCCCGGAGGGGCCCGGGGATTTTGTCTCTGAGCTCGGGAAACGCTTCTTCCATGGTGAGTTCCCAACGGAGCTTGCCTTGATCCACCAACTTTGCGGCAAGAAATGCAATCATCGCCTTGGAGGACGAACCAATATGGAATCTGTCGTCCAAGGTGGCTGGAATGTTCGCCCCCAAACGTCGATTACCAGCAATCCCTTCTGCAACCACATTTCCTCTTTTAACGACCACGGCAGCCAGTGCAGGCAAACCGAACTCTTGACTGGTTCTCTCCAATTCGGAAGACAGATCAGTGATCCCGAAAGCTAACACGGGAAGGCCCGCGAAGAATGCCAATGCCCTTCTGAAACAACAAAGAATCAGGGAATTTTGAGAACCGAATTTTGGGAACATTTCCGGACTTTAACAGCTATCTGTCAAATAATGAAAGCCATGCCTCATGCTTAATGCAGGCAAAAAACGAGCCACCGGATTCGATCGGATATTTCAAGCCCCCACACGCACCCGTTTGAGTGTGCCGTGGTTGTTTAACTTCACCCGACCGGATTCCAGGAGATCTGCGACTGCGGCCACGGTTTCGCGGCTGTCTCTTGCACACGAAGAAACAATTTCGACCAAATCCCCGAGTGAGTAATGTTTGCGATTGATTTTGGAGTAAAGGTTTTTCATAGCATTTGAGTTACGTATAAGACGCACGGACAGCCGCTTTTGTTCAAAAAAACTCGCTTATTTTTTTTCGTCGGGGGTATGCGTGTCGAATCCATGAAGGCGTTCCGGTTCCTCCGGGGCTGTGAACACCAGCCACAAGCACCACAGGAAAAGTGAGGTCACCGATCCCACGGAAATGACAAGAACGATCCAGCCTCCGGGTGTCATGATTTTGTTTCCTCCGTGTCTGCGGGTTTGTTTTGGTAAGCACTGGCGCGCGCGACGAGCAGGGTCACAAAAGCTCCGAAAATTGCCACCAGCGCCACGGACATCCACGCCACGGGGTGGGGTGTCACAAACAGGTCTTTCACGTAGCCGCTGATCTCCGACCCGCCGCCCGTGAAAGAAATGCCAAAGACGTTGACAAGAACCCAAAGGATAAAAATTCCAATGAGAAACACGGGGCAGACAAATTTCATGACAGGCACGAAAAAATCAGGGATTCGGAAGACGGCTCCCTGGGAGGCTTCTTCCAAGCCCCTGCGAACGCCAAAGACCCACGCAAAGACCACGATCTGAATGGTGGCCAGGATAAAGATCAGAAACGTGCCAACCCAAAAATCGAGGGTGTCCAAGGCCTTGAGATCTTTGCTGAAATAAACCACGAAAGCGGTTCCCACCGCTGTGATAAAACCGAGGATCGTGACGGATTGTTTGCGTTCGATTTTGAGCGACTCCTCCAAGAACGCGATGCCCGGTTGAAGCATGGAGAGGGAACTGGTGATTGCAGCCAGAAACAGGAGAAAGAAAAACACGGCACCGAAAACCCAGCCGAGGGGCATCTTGGCAAAGACAAGTGGCAAGACATTGAAGCCCAGAGCGAATGTGCTCATTCCCGCGATGCCGGAAACTCCCAGGAAAGCCACGCTGGCCGGAAGGGTGATCAATCCGCCAAGCCCCACCTCGCAAAATTCGTTGGCACTGGTGGCCGCCAGCCCGCTCAGAACCACATCATCCTTGCGGGAGAGATAGCTCGAGTAGGTGAGAATCACGCCAAATCCCACACTCAAAGAAAAAAAGATTTGCCCGGCCGCCGCCAACCAAAGTTGTGGCTTCATGAGTTGTTCCCAAATCGTGACGGTGCGCACTCTCAGCGCCGGGTCCGCAACCGCCGCCGCTTCGGCCTCTTGAATCGATGGTCCGCCGAGCACCTCCCGGACCTTGGTCCACGTGCCCGCCTCCTGACGCTCAACAAGAACCTTTTCAGGATTCCACATGAACCCCAACCCATTGTTCACGTTGTTTTCCGGCAGGGAAGGATCAGGGGTTCCCAAGGTCAGAACCCTGATCAAGATCACCAAAGCCAACACAAACAACGCGGGCATCGCAAAACGACAAAACCATTCAATCCCTTTCGCCACCCCGCGATAGATCAGAAAAAAATTCAGAACAAAGACCACCAGCAAATAGTCCCCCACCTGGTCAAAACGAAAGCCCACCGCCAACCCATTCTCCGACGCCCCGATGAACCGCGCGAAAAAGTCTCCGGCTTCAGTCGCATTCGCAAAATGGATTCGGCCGGTGATAAAATTCACGGCGTAACCCAAGCACCAGGCCTCGATCACCACATAATACATGTAGATCACGACAGGGATGATCACACCAATCACGCCGAGGTATTTGCCCCAACCGGCTTTGATGAACACATGAAACACCCCCGGGGAGGAATTGTAGCCGCGCGAGCCGGCATGACGTCCCATCGTCCACTCGGCCCAACAAATGGGGAGCCCGATCAGCAGCAGCGAAATGAAATACGCGACCATGAAGGCCCCTCCGCCATACTGTGCGGCCTGACCGGGAAAGCGCAAAAAATTGCCCAAACCCACGGCGCTTCCGGCGACAGCAAGGATCACCCCCAGGCGCGAGTTCCAACGTTCATGGCCAATACCCCTTGTCACCCCTCGCTTTGTGCCCTTGATGGACGCTGACGCCAAGCGAAAACTGCACCGTCTGCGAGAATTGATCTTTGGGATGCGGGCATGTAGAGTCTGGGAAAATGACAGATGTGCAATTCAGAATTGGCAACGAGAAGTTGATCCGGGTGTTGGATGCGGCGAGTGCCCGGCTGCGCAGTCTTTTGCAGAAGCAGGGGCGGCCCGGGGGGGCCTTGCGTGTGGCCATTGTGGGTGGGGGCTGCTCCGGGCTCCAATACAAAATGGACCTGGTGGATGGCCCCGCCAACCGGGACATTCTTGTGGAGTCAAACCAGGTGAAGGTTGTTGTTGACCCCAAAAGCGCGCTGTTTGTCAGCGGTTCCGAACTGGATTTCAGTGATGACCTGCAAAAGGGAGGCTTCAAAGTAACGAATCCCAATGCGGTTGCCCACTGCTCCTGTGGAGAGAGTTTCTCCGCGTGACCGATGCGTTTGCCCTGCTCGGGCTGCCCAGGAGGCCATTCCTGGAGGAGGAATCCATCCGGTCAGCCTACCTCGAACGGGCAAAACATTTGCATCCCGATTCCGCTGAAGGACATGCGGAGAGTTTCTCCGAGGCCAAAAACGCCTTCGAAATCCTGAAAGACCCGGCAACCCGCCTGCGGCATTTGATTGAACTGGAAACCGGCCAAAGGCCGAAACAAGAAGCCCCCTCGGTGGCCGGAGCGCTTTTTTCGGAGGTCTGTGCCACAACCGAACTGTCCCGCGCGGTTCTCGCCAAGGCAGCAGTGTCAAAATCCCCCTTGGTCCGGGCTCTTCTTCTCGGGGATTTGCGGAGGGCGGTTGCTCAAACGGAGTCCGTCCTTCAGAGTGTTTCGCATCATCAACACCACCAGACCGGAGAACTCGCACGCTTGGATGCGGCGTGGCCAGAATTTCAAGGTGCGGAAGCCGTGGCTGCGAATCTGGCGTTTCTGGCGAAGTGCCATCATCAATTGGAAGAATGCCTCTTTGAGTTGACCCAAACCCTGCGCACGTTTCAGCCGTCAGGCTTGTCAGTTCCCGCCCGAATGAATAAAGAGCCTTCATGATAGCTGGCATCGATCTTGGCACGACAAACTCCCTGATAGGCGTGATGGAATCAGGTTTCCCGATTCTTCTTGCGGACTCCGGGGGACGCCGGTTGCTGCCCTCTGCCGTTCGATTTGATGAAACCGGAGCCCCCATCGTTGGGTGGGATGCGCTTGCCGGACGCGATCAGGCGGTGACCTCCGTGAAGCGCCTTATCGGGGTCAGGGTCGGGGAGTCGGCACCCGTGCCTTTTCAAGTTGGCAAGACCGGCGAGCCCGTTCGTTTGTTGGTGGGCGGTCAGGAACGCAGCCCGGAGGAAATTTCGGCCATCATCCTCGAAAATCTCAAAGCCCGCGCCGAGGCGGCACTTTCTTCCAAAATCGAGCGTGTGGTGATCACGGTTCCCGCCTATTTTAATGACGCCCAACGGTCGGCCACCAAGCGGGCCGGCGAACTGGCGGGATTGATCGTGGAGCGTCTGCTGCCCGAACCCACAGCCGCGGCCCTGGCCTTTGGCTTGGGCAAATTGGGGGATCGTTCCCGCGTGGCAGTTTTTGACCTGGGTGGTGGCACATTCGATATCTCCATCCTGGATTTGCAAGAGGGGGTCTTTCACGTCCTCGCCACGCAGGGGGACACCCGCTTGGGAGGGGATGATTTTGATGCCGCCATCGCCCGCGAATTTCAGATCCCCATCGCAGAAGCCGAAGCCCTCAAACGCGATACGGCCCTCACCGCAGATCAACAGACCCGGATCCACAAGGTCTGCCAGCCCATCCTCGAGCGCACCCGCCGACATTGCGAGCGTGCGATGTTGGATGCCGGCATCCAAACCTCCGATTTGAACGAGGTGATTCTGGTTGGCGGTGCCACGCGCATGCTCGGCGTTCGCAAATTTGTGGCCGGGGTTTTTGGGCGCGAACCGAATACCAGTCAGCACCCTGACGAAGCCGTGGCGATGGGAGCTGTGATCCAAGCCGGAATCCTGGAGGGATCGGTTCAAAACGTGACCCTCCTTGACGTGACCCCGCTTTCCCTTGGGATCGAAACGTTCGGGGGGCTCATGAATATCATCATCCCCCGAAACACCACGATTCCTGTCAAAGCCGGCGAAATGTTCACCAATGCCGTGACCAACCAAACCGGGATGCGGATTTCCGTGCTTCAGGGTGAGCGTGAAATGGCGTCTGACAATTGGAAGCTGGGCGAATTTGCCGTGGACTTCCCGCCCATGCCCAAAGGCCAGGCGCGCGTCGGGGTTCAATTCGAGATCGATGCCAATGGCATCCTACATGTGCTGGCACGGGATACCGCCAACGGCAAAGACACCACCCTCGAACTGTCCAGTGCCGTGGATGTCTCGGATGAGGCTCTGGAAAAAATGTTGGCCGATTCCTTGGAACATGCGTTTGAGGACATGGACGACCGCCAATTTGCCGAAGCGAAACTGAAGGCTGACGAAATGCTCCCGGCCATCGAAGTGGCCCTGGCCTCCGTGGAGGTCGATCCCTCCGAACTGCAAGCCATCCGGGACGCCGAACAGGCCGTCCGAAGAGCCATCGAAAACCGCTCACTTCAAAAACTCAAATCCTCCCTCGCCCGCCTGGATGACGCCACCCAATCCCTCGCCGCCAAACTCATGGAAAAAGCCATGTCTTCAGCGGATGAAAATTCCCGGAATAGGGTTGGGTCACCGGGGGCGCGGCAGAAAAAATAAACAACTCAAACACAACCTCCGGGGCTCGGACCCCGTCACCGCGCCAGATCGTGCGGATTTGCATGGATTTGTTGGTATCCCCATCCGGCCCGATGTTGGAAACGTTACCGCCCGCAAGTGGCAAATGAGCCATTCACGACACAAGCACCCAGAGAATCTCCCCGATCCGCGCGTAATATTTGAGTTTTAGAAAAAATCGCTCTTGGGAGCTCATTTTT
>JBBECL010000072.1:0-6487 GCA_040881805.1 Terrimicrobiaceae bacterium
GGCGCCTTCACTCAAAACCCCCGGACGCCTTATGGCTGCGGGGATATTCTCTTTGGTGAGTGACTCTGCTGAAAAGTTTTTTGTTGATCGCTTCACCTATCATGTGTATAAATACACATCATGAGCAGCAAGGAGATCATCCGCCTCATTCAAAAAGACGGATGGCAACAGCCGATGGGGTCGAACAGCCGATGGGGTCGGGCCTATAAAGTAAATGTTTCCAGAATGGGCCTGGTGTCAGTGGGCGCTCGGGGCACTTGAGAAAGCACTCATTCCAGCGGTCGAGGAATATTCAGTTTTTATCTGCGATTCCTCTCAGTGGCTCGGGCAGCCTCTGGTATCAATGCCGGAAGTCGGGGTGCGCATGATGCCTCGCAGGCCAGTCGCTTTACCTCTCCGCGAGCAACCGCCTGATGGGGTAGGGTTTAAAATATAGGCCCGACCCCATCGGCTGTTCTCCACGTTCGGCGCATGGCGCCTTCACTCAAAACCCCCGGACGCCTTATGGCTGCGGGGATATTCTCTTTGGTGAGTGACTCTGCTGAAAAGTTTTTTGTTGATCGCTTCACCTATCATGTGTATAAATACACATCATGAGCAGCAAGGAGATCATCCGCCTCATTCAAAAAGACGGGTGGGAGCTTTGCCGGACGAAAGGAAGCCATCATCAATTCAAACATGCATCGAAGCCAGGGCTTGTGACTGTGCCCCATCCGAAAAAAGACCTGCCGACCGGGACAGCGCGAGCCATCCTTAAATCGGCGGGCGTTACAAAAAAATTATGAACTACGCCATTGCCATCGAACACAAAAAGGGATCTGCCTACGGAGTAGAATTCCCCGATTTGCCTGGGTGTTTCTCGGCTGGGGATACGCTGGATGAAGCCATGGAGAATGCCAAGGAGGCGGTCGCCTTCCACATTGAAGGATTGCTGGATGCCGGATTTGATGTGCCTGCCGCCTCCGGGCTGGACTCTCACGCAGGTAAGCGAGAATATGTGGGCCGCACTTGGGCACTGGTGGCGGTGGATCTGGCTGCGCTTTCCGGTAAGGCGCGGCGGTTAAATATCACGCTGCCTGAACGGGTCTTGCGTCGTGTCGATGCCGCGGCCGCTCGCACTGGGGAGTCCCGCTCGGGTTTTCTTGCACGCGTTGCGATCGCTGCGGTTTGAAGGGGAACAGCCAATGGGGTCGGGCCTATAATTTAAGCCCGACCCTATCATCGGTTCGGAGCTCGACCGATCTACAATCCAAGAATCCCCTGCGGATGAGGGGGTTTTGGTTTTCTGGTTCGTGGCGTCAGACCGCTTTTGCGGGACCCGTGTTTTAGTTGGATGGCATCGGCCTCTTCTTTGGCGGCCCGGCCCCGGCGCAAGGGGTAAAGCTGTTCCTTCGCGGCAGCCACGGCTGCTTTGTGATCCACGATTCGCAAAGGGTAATCGCGGCCCAAGCGCAGACCGTTGGCCAACTGATCGGCTTCGGACATCAACCAGGGCTGATGCAAAAACACCAGCGGGACGCGTGCCAACTCAGGGACCCAGCGCCTCACAAAAACTCCTTCCGCATCATGATCCAACCCCTGCTTCACGGGGTCATACATCCGGAGGGTGTTGATTCCCGTCGTGCCGCTCTGCATCTGCACTTGGGGGTAATGAATGCCGGGTTCATAATCGAGAAAGCAGCGGGCCAGGTGCAGCGCGGGCTCTCGCCAATGCAGCCAAAGATCGTAGGACGCAAAGGAAACCATCATCGCCCTCATCCGAAAATTCATCCATCCTGTTTCACGAACAGCCCGCAGACAGGCATCGAGGAAGGGATATCCTGTCATACCATCTTTCCAAGCCTTCAGCATGGCGGGATCAGGGTCCCCGGGTCGCAACCCATCCGCCATCCTCCAAAGATTGTGGATTTCCAAATCGGGTTGGTCTTCCAATTTTTGTTGGAAATGACACCGCCAATGCAGCCGGGAGGTGAAAGCCCTCAAGGAACCAAGGCTGCGGCCAATGTTCCCCCCCGATTTTTTGATTTCCCTTAATTCCTCCGCCCGCACCCTTGCCGCTTGGACCACACATTTCAGGGAAATCGTACCCCATGCCAAGTGGGGGCTCAATCGCGAGCATCCCTGCCATGCAGTCACCGGGCTGGAAAGATTTTTGGAATAGTTGGTTCCGCGATCGTTCAAAAACGATTGCAGCGTCTTGTGCGCGCGGGCCTCCCCGCCTTTCTGGAAGCGGGATCCCCCAATCGAGGACAGTGTGAGAACGGGGATTTCTCCGGGGTCAAGTCCGGGCAGGGGAGGCAAACTCGGTGGCGTCTCCACGATCGGTTGCGCCATCCGCCGCTCCCATTTCACCGCCCACCCGGTTCGGGATTTTAGTTGGCGAATGACACCGTTTTGCGGAAATTCATACCATGGCAGGCGGTGCGATCTTGCCCAGGCCGCAACGGCCCGATCCACGGCGTAGGTGAGAAGGTTGCCCGTTTCTTCATGCGAATAGATTGCGGTCAGCGAGTGACGCTGGTGGAGTTCGTGGAGGACGTCCACAGCCTGTCCCCGACGGACAACCAAAGGAGCTCCCCGTTCAGCCAAGCTCTGACGAAGCTCGATGAGGGATTCCCGAATAAACCCCCAATGCCGGGCATCGGAATCAGGAGCACCGAGGACTTCGTCCTGCACGATGTAAAGCGGAAGGACGCACCCACCTTCTTCCTGTGAGGCGGCCCATGCCTTTGATAACGCCGCGTGATCATGGGTGCGCAAATCCCTTTTGAACCAGACAAGATGGATTTTTCTGTGCGTGTGCGTTTCCACGATAAGGAAACGTGCCGCGGCCGAAAAATGTTCCATTTTCCGCCACGTCGTCCAGGCATCGGCTCTGTAGAGGAACTCGGAACGGGTTTCTTTTGCCTTCTCGGCTACGGAAGTTTCACCCCACGGGCCGCTCGGAGAATATGATACCACGTCTCCCGATCCATCTGGATGTCCACGGCTTTGGTCGCGTGACGGATATTCTCCGGGTTGGCACTTCCGACAACTGGCACTATGCCGCTGGGATGACGCAACAGCCAAGCGAGTGCAATGACCGTGCGATCCGTCCCATAGTCTGTTGCGGCTTGATCGAGCGCGACGAGGATTTCCGTATGATGAGCAAAATTTGTGGCCTCCGGGTTCGGCATGTGCCCCGAGGCAACCCGCCCTTGTGCCAACGGACTCCATGCCATCGGGGTGATCTGTTTTTCGAGGCACTGGTCGAGAGTGCCATCGGTGAAACAATCCAAGAACAGCGGATGGATCTGCACTTGATTCACCAGCAGGGGAAATGGCAGCGCGCTTTGCACCATGGAAAGCAAGGAGGGACGGAAATTGCTCACCCCGCATTCCCGCACCTTGCCCGCGTCGCGCAGTTCGGTGAAGGCCCGCGAGATTTCGTGCGGATCTGCCAGGAAATCCGGACGGTGCAACATGAGCAAGTCGATGGTCTCGATCCCCAAACGTTTGAGCGAGCCTTCCACGGATTCGATGATGTGAGCATAGGAAAAGTCGTAGCGGTGCGGAAACCCCACCGTGGGTTCATCTTCAAAACAGATTCCACATTTGGTGGCGATCACCATGCCGTCCCGCCAGCCTGGGTGACGTTTCAGCGCCTCGCCAAAAATGCTTTCGCAGGTGGTGTCGCCGTAGATATCGGCATGATCGAAAAACGTGTATCCAGCCTCCACTGCCGCCTCAATGGCCACGATCCCACGCTCAATCGCGGCAGCGTCCACTTTGTCCCGATCCCAGGATCCCGAGATGCGCATGCAGCCATAGGACAAGCGGGAGGCTTCGATGGAGCTGCTGCCTAAAAGTTGAGATTTCATCCCGTCACTGAATCCAGAAACCTCCGGGGATAGAAGGGAAATCTTGAGAGGGTGGAATATCAGGCTGAAGAATATCCAGCCTTCAAGAATGTCTCTGCAATTCGTTGGTGGGATTTTCCATCACTCAAGCGATTACGAGCGAGCGCCAAAGCCAGCCGTTTCCGGGGATCAATGCCATGGGAAAAGGGATTATCCCGTGTGCTGCAGGACAACATCCAAATACTGCTCTCGAAAAAGAACCCATGTGTCGTGTTTATCCTCCGGGCTGTTCCGGCGGGCGATGTTGAGGGTGTGTGAGGCATAAAACGAACACGGCAAGAGACTGCCGTGGCTACAGCTGCAACACTCACCTCTGCAAAGCACCAAGCAGTTCTTTCAAATCGACAGTTCCAATGGTTGAGCTGGTGTCGCTAAGCGCATAGGGGAGGATCAGGCGTCCGCTATGAATCATGGCACCGCAGGAGTAAACCACATTGGGAACATAACCCTCGCGTTTTTCGCCGGTGGGCTCCAGGAGCGGATATTTGAGAGTGCCAATGACGCGGGAAGGATCCTCCAGGTCGAGCAACATCGCACCAAGACAATACCGCCGCATCGGACCGACGCCGTGCGTGATGACCAACCATCCGGCCTCGGTTTCGATCGGTGACCCGCAATTGCCAATCTTGACAAATTCCCATGGCTGGGTGGGCTTGGCCAAAAGCCGGGGGTTGTTCCAAAAGTGCATGTTGTCCGATAACATCAAAAACAGATTCTCGTCATCCTGACGGGAGATCATGGCGAAGAGACCGTGAATACGACGCGGGAAGAGCGCCATTCCTTTGTTTTGCACGGCTTGGCCATTCAGGGTTCGGATTCGGAAATCCCGGAAGTGTGTGGTCTCGATGAGTTGGGGGAGGATCGCCCTCCCGTTGTAAGCGGTGTAGGTCGCGTAGTAGCACACCCGCCCATCGTCTTCAACAAATCGCACAAACCGCGCATCTTCAATCCCATTACTTTCGTTCGCTGAGACAGGAAAGATGATGCGCTCCGAAAGGGCCATGGCCTCGGGGAAATGCACCTCGTAGTTGGAGCTTGCCAGCCATTTCACACACTCCATCGTGCGCTCAATCTCACGTGATCGACTCTTGGTTCGGGATTGGTTCACGGCCCGCTCCAAATCCTCGTGGGTAAATTCTTCTCCCAAGGGTTCCATGATCCGTTCGGAAATCTTGTTTTCAAAACCCATTTCCCGCAGTTTGTGGACAAAGATCGTCTTGCGATACGTCGGGTTTTCTTTCACTTCGGGAGCACTCACGAAGGGAGTCACCTTGTCCGTGGTGATCGATCCATCGGGGTGGATCATGCCGGACCGGAACTCGATGGACGAGATATGTCCTTCCCCCGTCGCGCGCAAACTGAGAACAAACCTCAAAGCCCCGTCCTCCACGCCGGATTGATCGGGGTGGGGAACGATGGCGGGGTTGAAGAGGGCTGCGGACTCGAGGGCGTATTCCCCGGAGAAGAGAGCACCAAGGTAGAGCTGACGCGACGGGGACAACGTTTGGTCATTGACGTGTCCGCGCACCATCGCAAAGTGGCGGCGCCAGGACGTTTCCAAATCCATGTGGCGACTGCTGAAATCGGTGCGCAAAAGTGCCAACTGATCCTCGACCTCCGTTTCCGTGAGCGACAATGCGCGATGAAGAACGTGGCTGATTTTCAGGGGGTCCGATGACAGGAAGGGACGAATGAGCACGCGTTTGCTGTCAGGCCGAAAAAAAACGTTGGTGTGTTGAACTTCGATCATAAACCGCTTTGCTGTTCCGCACGGCGAATCTCGACCAGCGACAAATAAAAGGCGAGGCTGGATTCGGCGCCCTGGTTTTGATTCAGGTGATCTTGCAGCAGGGCGTCGCGACAACCCCCCGTGGTGGGATCATAGAGAGGCTGGCCGATGGCGTTCCGTCCAAGAAACCAATCGAAACAACGTCTGGCTGCGGCGTGCCATGCGGGGTCGCGCGTGACGGCAAACGCTTCCAAACATGCGGAGATCATGGCATGGGCCTCGAGGGGCTGTTGATCGAAGCGGGCTTTTTCGCCGCCTCGCTGCCAAAAACCGCGACATCCAATCGGCTCGAAGGTTCCTTCGGTCGTTGTTTGCGAATCGAGCAGCCATTTCAGTGATTGCAGCCCGATTTCCAGAACGTCCCCCTGCGACATCCAATGACCACTCAGAATCATGGCGTGGGAGAGCTTGGCATTATCATAGGTCGCCATGCGTTCAAACCACAACCAATCCGGTTTGGCATTCGCCCGGTATAAATCCTGAAGCATCGAGGTGAGGGTTTCACGCATCTGACTGACAACCCGATCCCCGGAAAGGGTCCGCAGATATTCATGGATGGCAATAATCGTGAAGGCCCACGCCCGCGGCGAGCTGAACCGGGCCACGGGCGGCAAGCCGCGTTGGAAGAGCAGCGCACACAGGTTTCGGTGGCCCACATTTTTTGAGCGCCCAAGGGCGGTCGCCACGGCCCAAAGAGCTCTGGCATGACTGTCCTCCGACCCATGCAATTCCAGCCACTCGCGCGAGTAGCTCATAAAATTCCGGAACCGGCACGTGTTGCCATCAAAGGCATACCACA
>JBBECL010000073.1:0-2570 GCA_040881805.1 Terrimicrobiaceae bacterium
GCCGGTTGAAGACGGACCGCATCGACCTCTGGCAGATCCATGCGCTGGAATCTCCCGAGGATGTGGAAAAGCGGCTGGCCGGCGGAGTTTTGGATATGGCCCTGAAAGCCCGCGAAAAGGGACTCATCCGGCATCTGGGATTCACGGGTCACAGCAGTCCCTATGCGCATCTCCGGATGTTGGAACTTGCCGGCGATGCGTTCGCGGCTTGTCAATTTCCGGTGAATCCCGTGGATGCGGCCAGTCGGCACAGTTTTGTGCGGCAGGTGATCCCCGAAGCCGGGAAGGCCGGTTATGGGATGTTGGCGATGAAGACTCTCGCAGACGGGCGATTTTTTTCGGAGAAGCAGGTCAACACCAAGGTCACGTGGACCACGGAGGATCCCATCGTCCCCAAGCACTTGTCGCTCGAGGACAGTATTTATTTTGCGTTGTCCCAGCCCGTGGCGGTCTTGATCACCGGGGCGGAGAAGCCGGAATATTTGAATGACAAAGTGGCTCTCGTCGAAAGTTATCGCACGCTCACACCCGATCAACTCACCGGGCTCGCAAATCGTCTGCGCTCCTTCGCCGAGGCCGGAAATATTGAATACTACAAGTCGCGCGACTTGGCCGGGTGAGCTGGGTGTGATGAAAAGCGGGGCAGGTCATAGGAGGACGCCGGCATGCTCATATCTTACCCGCTCTTCCAATGGCCCTTTTCTTTTTGCGATGCAGATTTGACATTCCGGGGGATTTAACGCCTGATAGTCGGTCCTATATTTATTGATTATGCAGATCCACCTGAGCCCTCGCCATTTGACACTCACCGCCGCCATCCACGCCCATGTGGCGGAGAAAATTTCCCACCTTGAGAACATTTCCGCGCAGATCGTTGCCGCCCACGTGGTTTTGCTGCACGACGAAACAAAAACCAAAAAGCATGTGGTGAAAGTTCACCTCGCCGTGGCCGGCCCCGACATCCATGCCGAAGCCAGTCACGACGACCTGTATGCAGCCATCGATCTTGTTACTGACAAGCTGGCACGCCAGCTTCGCAAGCGCAAAACCAAGCTCACCAGCCACAAGAAGCATATCACCCAGTTGGCCAGCGAAGGACGCAAACGCGGCTACACCCGCCGATAATCTTCCCCAGAGAAGTCCAGGCCGTTCCTGCAGAACGAAGCATTCCGTGGAGTATAAAGTCAAACTCGAGGTCTTTGAGGGCCCCTTGGATCTGTTGCTCTACCTCATCAAACGCGATGAGGTGGACATCTACGATATCTCCATCGAACGCATCACGTCCCAATACCTCCAATACATGGAGGCCTTCCACGTCCTGAATATCGATTTGGCCGGCGAGTTCATCGTCATGGCTGCCAATCTCCTCTACATCAAAAGCCGAACCCTCCTGCCCAAAGATCTTCAAATGGCCGAGATCGACGCCGAAGATGATGATCCGCGTTGGGAGCTGATCCGTCAGCTCATCGAATACAAAAAATTCAAGGAGGCGGCCGAAAAATTACGATCACGCGAGCAAATGCAGGAAATGCTTTTCCCGAGAGCTCCGGCCACGCCCGAGTTGCCTGCGCCTGATGACAACCTTCTGGTGGCCGAGGTGGGGATCTTCGATTTGATCAATGCCTTCCAGAAAGTTCTCAAACGCATTGACTCCAAAAAAGAAGACCTGCGGGAGATTTTTGCTGAAAACTACACCGTGGGGGACAAGATCGACTTTCTCTTGCGGGTCACGTCCTCCGGGGTTTCCATCCGTTTTGAGGAGTGCTTTGAAGGGGCCGCAAGCCGCGCGGAAATTGTGGTCACCTTCCTGGCCATGCTGGAACTTATTCGTTTGAAACAACTGCGTGTGAAACAAGAAAACCAATTTGATGACATTTGGATTGAACCGATTGGCGAGCCAGCGCTGGCCGGGGAGGCTGGCGTATGAGTGAGGAAGTCACACCCGAAATCCCGGAGGTCGTTGGTGACCCTCCCAAACCCCTCAAGCACATTCTTGAGGCCATTCTCTTTTCCTCGCAAAAACCCATGGCGGTGAAAGAACTCTGCACGTCGCTCAAAGGGGCGTCCGAATCCGGCGATCTCTCCGCTGTGGCATACGCAAAAACCAAGGAACCAGCCCTCCGCGAAGCCCTCTCCGAGCTGGCCGTGGATTGTGACGAACAGGGGCGCACCTACGAAGTCCGGGAAACCGCTGCCGGATGGCAACTCGTCACCCGCGCCGAATTTGCCCCCTGGCTGCGTCAACTCTACCCGGAAAACCGGCCTGCCCGCCTCAGCGCACCAGCCCTCGAAACATTGGCGATTATCGCCTATCGTCAACCCATCACCCGCGCAGACATCGAAGCCGTCCGTGGCGTGGCCGTCGATGGGGTCATGCAAACCCTGCTGGACCGCGGGCTTGTCAAAATTGCCGGACGCTCGGAAGTTCCCGGGCGACCGCTCCTCTACGAGACCACGCAATTTTTTATGGAACACTTCGGCCTCCGGGATTTGGACGAACTGCCAAACTCAGGCGAACTCCGCCGCATCGAACTCCCCAAAGCCCCAATTCCAGAAGCTCCAGAAGCTCC
>JBBECL010000073.1:2670-6471 GCA_040881805.1 Terrimicrobiaceae bacterium
AACTCCGCCGCATCGAACTCCCCAAAGCCCCAATTCCAGAAGCTCCAGAAGCTCCGGCCGATCCGGCCGATCCAGCCGATCCAGCCGATCCGACAGATCCGACAGATCCGACAACCCAGCCCGCCTAGCTCGCGCTCTGCTTCCCAAAAAGGAACGGCAAGATCGCAAGAGAGGCCACCAGCATGCTGGTGATGAGTGCTGCGGCCACATGTTTGGGTTCCCCTGCAGCGACCGCCGCCCAACTGGCCCACGTGCGCCACCCAAAAATCAGGGTGAGAAAGAGAGTCATCCCCAACGCGCCCCAGCGGGCCCAGGTGAACCCCCTGGCCATGAGAATGCCCCATCCCACGCTCAGACTCCCAAACACCCCTCCGCTGATCAGCGCGGTTTTTGCTTTCTCGGGATTGGAGGCAAATCCTGCCACGCCGACCAGAATCAAAAAGATCCCGTAACCTATCATGATTTTCCAAAGGTTGGTGTTCATCCGCCAACTAAAAGCTGGGCCACGCTTCCTTGGCAAGAAGAGCCTTGACCGGCGGTGCATCCAAAACAGTGATCGCCGATGGCAATCTCACGGCCCTCCAACTTCGCGGGGTCGATGTCCCAGAGATACAGGGCTTTGCCATTTTTCCATGACATACCGAGTTGTTGGTTGAAGTCGCAGTCAAAAACATCGCCTCTCCAGCCAATGCTGAGGGTGTCCCGGCACATCAGACCGGAGACGGCGGCGGGGTTGAAGGCATGGCGCAGAAGGTCCATGTAGGCATCCAGCTTGCCATTGTGCTTGAGCCAGCTTTTGAATCGGGCAATGGGCATATTCGTGATGCAGAATAGTTGGTGGAACTCGATGGCGAAATGCGCCTTCAACTCGCGCTTGTAATCAGCCTCCAGCTCTGCTTGGTCTCCGGGGAGGAAGTCGCCGTTGGGATTATACACCAAATCCAATCGCAACCCGCCGGGGCGGCCGTAGCCGAGAGCATTCAGTTTTTGCAGGCCGAGAATACTGGAGTCGAAGACGCCGTCGCCACGCTGTTTATTCACGTTGTCGGGGCTGTAGCAGGGCATCGAGGCCACGATCGCCACCCGGTGGTGGCTGAGAAATTCGGCCATGCCCTCGTAGCCGGGTTCGTTGAGAATCGTGAGGTTGCAGCGGTTAATGATCGTTTCCACCTGCGGCAGATCACGCAGGCGTTTGATGAGGTAACGGAAGTCGGGAATCATTTCGGGCGCGCCCCCGGTGAGATCGATGGTAGGAATGTCGGTGCCCGCCAGCCAATCGAGGATGCGGTCAATCGTGGCACGGGTGATGATTTCTTTGCGTTTGGGACCGGCGTTCACGTGGCAATGGATGCAGGTCAAATTACAAAGTTTACCCGTGTTGATTTGCAAGATGTTGGTCCGGCCGCGCCGAAGGTCGAGTCCGTGTTGTTGCAATGTGCTATTAAAGCTTCTTGTGCTCTCAGTGGCAGTCATAAGTGAAAAATGATGGGCTCACACAGAGGCGCAGGGGTCACGGAGAAATTTGCCCGGCGTGTTTGCCCTCTGTGCCCCCCGTGGCTCTGTGTGCGATTTGGTTTTTCTCGCTAGGGGTTCTGCCATAAAATTTCAAGTGGGCGAGAGTTCTCAAAATGATGAGGCCAGCCATGACACTGCCATACAGGTTTCCGGAAATTTTGGATTGTCCTGCAGGACGGGGAAAATTGCGCACGGGGATTTCGATGACACGGAGATTTTCCTCAATGGCCCGGATTTGCATTTCAATGGTCCAACCGAACCCCCGGTCTTGCAGGTTGAGCTTGCGATAAGCATCGACCCGGATGGCGCGTTGGGGGCCCAGATCCGAGAAGGAGTGGCCCCAGAGACGCCGGATGAGGAACGGCGCCAGCCAATTACCGAAACGTTGAGGGGCGGACAAATGTCGGCGATCCTCGGGATGGTTTCGTGCCCCCAGAATAAGGTCATGATCGGAAGCCAGTTTGGCAAAGTGTTCGTAGGCGTCAAAATCGTCGCTGGCATCGGCATTGCAGTAAAGCAGCCATGCGATGCCCTCGGGAAGTTCGAGTGCGCCTTCCCAACACGCCAGGCCATAGCCGCGTTCCGCGATCGATAAAACCTCGGCCCCGGCGGTCGCGGCGATGCGGGCTGTGGCGTCGGTGCTGCCATTGTCAACGACCCGGATGCGCAAAAAACCACGCTCCTGTAACCGCCGCACCACATCCCCGACACATTCCTCCTCGTTGTGTGCGGGGACAATGACGAGGGTTTTCTCTGCAAAGGAGGAAAATGCCTCACACGGAGTCACAGAGGTCACAGAGGCAGGGCCCTTTTTAATCCTCTGTGACCTCCGTGGCTCTGTGTGAGAACATTCCATCAGCTCAACAGCAGCGACCTCCACCGCAGCACTGGGAGTCGGCTTGCTTGGTGGCCTTGTCGTCATGGCCCTTGGTTTCTTTGGGGTGACGCAAAACCTCCCGGTTGCAATCATAGGGCCCAGCCTCGGAAGCGGGGATTCCGGTTCTGGGATCAAGGAAATCGAACGATTCGGCGTATGGAGATTTTTTATACAGGTTGTAAGTTTTGTCACAAACCGCGTAGCGCAGTCCGCGTCGCATCCGGTGTCCGTCATCATCCAGGACCTCCTTGAAAGGTCCGCGATAAATCACGGCCTGATTCCGTTCGAAAGAGGCGCCTTGTTTGCCTTTGAAGGCTTGAATCGTCATCGATCGAAACTCAAGGCCTTTGACCGTTCGCCAGGGCTCGATATCGAATTTGAGGATCTCAAGGCCATAAAATCCGGCGTCCTCAAAGGCTTTCAGGAAAGCCTCCTCAGTCAAAGCCCCCGAAATACAGCCACTCCAGAGCTCCGGATCGTTTTGCAGGGCCACGGGAACGTCCTCGTCGGCCACAATATCCGAGATCACGGCCCGCCCGCCCAGTTTGAGAACCCGGAAAATTTCGCGGAAGAGTTGGGGTTTTGCCCCCGGCTCCACGAGATTCAGGACACAATTGGAGACCACCACATCAATGGACTCCGAGGCAACGAGAGGTCGCGTCAACCGAAGTTCCTCAGCCAAAGCCTCCGCAGCAAGGAAGGAGGACGCATCTGTGATTGGACGTTTTTTGAGCTCGGCATCAAGAACCTCCAGGTCCAGCGCAAGGTCCTGAATGCGGCCTTTGCGGAACTCGACATTGGCATGGCCGATCTGTGCGGCCACAAGAGGCGCATTCCGCCGGGCAACTTCCAACATGTCATCCGTCATATCCACGCCAATGACCTTGCCCTCCGGCCCAACCACCTGGGATGCAATAAAACAGATTTTGCCTGTGCCCGATCCCAAATCGAGAACTGTTTCTCCGGGATGCACATTCTTCGATGGGTCCCCGCAACCATAATCGCGCTCAATCACCTCGGCCGGAATGGCTTTCAGGAATTCCGGATTGTAATCCACGGGACAGCAAAGAGCTGGCTCCCGGGCTTTGGCGGCATTGGCGTAGCGATCTTTGACGGCATGTTCGGTTTTCATAGGCATGGATTGTGAGATGATGGGGTGATGACTTATTCCCGTGAGTTCCCTTTTGGGGTGGGAGACTTTTTGGATTTGCCTGCGTTTCGGCGTTCACGCAAGCTCGGTCGCACACTCTTCTGTAACAAAAACTGCCCGGCATTTCCAACAAGGAATATAAAAATGCGAGATATCTCTAACCTTCGATGAGCAAGCGTCATATCGTCATTCTTGGCAATGGGATCACCGGAGTGACAGCGGCCCGGCATATCCGAAAACGTGGCGATGACATGATCAC
>JBBECL010000074.1:0-1161 GCA_040881805.1 Terrimicrobiaceae bacterium
AAGCACTTTTCCACTTTTGTTCCGTCTCTGTTCACTTTTGTTCCGGCGGCAACACTACTTTTCAAGGCGTTGGGAATTTGTGATCTCGTGATGGGGGCACGCGAGAGGGATCACGGCCGCAGAATGCCGCACTCGAAGGGAAAACAGAATTTGGTTGGGTGATTCTGCGGAATAAGTGGGACGTGCAGAGGGTGAGGCGGGGGCCGGAATCGAACCGGCGCATGAGGCTTTTGCAGAGCCTGGCCTTACCACTTGGCAACCCCGCCATCACAATCAAAAATCTACCATACTACTTCCAGCGGCGGTATGACAACTGAAACTTGCCCTCCCGAAAGAGTTCCTTCGGATTGGTCCAGAGATTCCACAATTCCGTCCAAGAAGGTGATAGAAAGTTTTCCGACCGGCACTCTCACATAGACAATGCTGGAGGCCAGGCTATTCCCACTGGTGATGATTGTTCTTCCAGGGGAATTTGTTGTTCCGGGAATGTTGACCACCGTTTGTCTGAAGCTGGGTCCGACGGTTGTCTGTGGCACAAGCTCGTAACGAATGTATTCCCAGACTTGACGGACAAACTCTTTTTCCGCCCGCTTGGTCTTTTTTTGAGGCTTGCCCACGCTACGGGAGACCTCCTCCTCTGTCATGCCGATGGCCACTTCGTTCTGAGCAATCAGTCCTTCCACGGTCTGCCTCCGTTCCTCGGCCTCCTGAAGATTGGTGAGGAGGTTTTCCGGGAGTGGCTCCAATTCGGAGTAGGGAATCCACGCGGCGACGCCGCCTTGCCTGGCATCCCCACGGATCCGGCAAACATTTTCCAGAAAAGCCTCGACCCGCACTGTCTGGGGAAACCGCAGCGTCCCGGCGTATCGGGTCAACCCGGAGTCAAAAAAGCAGGGGGCAGCCCTCAGAAGCTTCAATCGCATGGGCCGCTCCCCAAAATCAGACAAATAAACGGCGCCGGGTTCCCGAATTATTGGTGAACTGACGGCACCCACCACGGAAACCAGGACCATGAAACTTACCAGCCGCAACAAAGGCAAACCCATATCTTAAAGTTTTCATCAATACGAAAAAGATGCCATAAAAATCGATGTGTGGCGCAAACAGGCGCATCTCTGAGTGCAAACTGCGGTTCTTCCAGGGGGCATGGGCGTCTCGCCC
>JBBECL010000075.1:0-1160 GCA_040881805.1 Terrimicrobiaceae bacterium
AGAAGCGCAGCAGGGTTTGGCGTGCGCAACGCCCGAGGTGGCTCCGCCAACAAAGACGGCGGCTCGCACTGTGGCGGGTGGATTCGTAAAGAATGCCCTCCGCTCCGGCGGTTTTCGGGATGGATTTCATTTTGTGGGAAGGAATCAAATTCTGGCAGCCCGTGAAAATGAACAGTGCCGCTGTGCCCACAATTGCTATTCGAAGGATCTTCATTCAGCGTGAGAGTTCAGCCACTCACTTCCAGTTTTGACAATTTTCTTGAGAAAACCGGCATGTCTTTTACCAGTCTGCACGCACATGCGGGTAGTCGCGGATTTTGCGATCTGTCGTGAGCAGCAGCCTGTTTTCCTTGAGCGCCGTGGCAGTCAGGATGCGGTCGGCCGGATCCGCATGAAATGCTCCCGGAAGCGACCAAGCTTCCTCAGCAATATCCAAGGTAATCGGAAGGCTCTCCCATCCGTTCCGGTGGATTGCCTCCCGCAGCCACAATCGCCAGTGCACAGGAAGCTCGATCTTTCCGCGTTCTGACAAACAAGCCAGTTCCGCCGCCGATACCGCGGATACAGCAACACTCTGCGCAGTTTGGAGAAGGCCGAGCGTGGACGGCTGCACACAGGGGTCGTCGAGACTGAGAAACAGAATCGCGCAGGTATCCAAAAGAACATTCATTTCAACATATCCCAATCCGACTCCTGGAAAACTGGCTCCGTAAGATCTCCATGGATGCGAGCGCCAGTACCCTTCGCCCAACCAATCTGAGTGTTATGCTTTCCGGTTGGAACACCGGGGTGAAAAGCCGACAGCTTCGCGACAGGAACATTCCTTTTGCAGATTAAAACAATCTCCCCTTGCTCCACTTGCTCCACCACGCTGGAAAAGTGGGTTTTCGCCTCGCTAACATTCAATGTTTTCATAGTCGCATTTTAGACCAACAATCTAGTCGTGTCAAAACAGACTACCCAAAATTCTCGTCATTCTTGACCGTGCCATCCTCTTCGGCATCGCCAGCAGTGCGCAAACAAAACGCATCATCGCGAATCTCCACATCACGCCGAATGCTACCATCCGGTCAGCGGAAAAATTTCCGGTGGCATTCAAGAAGGTCGCACCGGGCGAACTGGCGAGGGCCTTGCCGCGTTCATTGCCGCGCGACTGGGCG
>JBBECL010000076.1:0-6408 GCA_040881805.1 Terrimicrobiaceae bacterium
ACCGCACCATCGCTAACCTTTCCAAGTGGCCCCCTCATGTCGTCGAGGGCCCCCGCCTGCTCTTCAAGGCCAAACCCTCCTCCGGCAGCTTGGGGAACCCAATGGCTCCCGCCTTCCGTATCACCCGCTCTCGCCCCCACGGTCATGTTGACGCCGTCCTCTCCACCATGCGCAAGCTGGGCATCCCCCATCTTCTGGGTTCCAAGCCTTCCCCGGAACGCAACGCCTGCATGGCACTGATCGCCGCACGCATCCTTTCTCCGGGCTCCAAGCTTGCTACCTCGCGCTGCCTTGGGCCGGAGACCCTCACAAGCACCTTGGCTCAGGAATGCGCCCTTCCCGATGACGTTGACGAAAACCACCTCTACGCCGCCATGGACTGGTTCCTGCCCCGGCAGGCCCGCATCGAAAAAGCCCTCGCCCTCCGTCACCTCCAGGAAGGCTCCTTGGTGCTCTACGACCTCACGAGCAGCTACTCCGAA
Organism: Terrimicrobiaceae bacterium; assembly: GCA_040881805.1. Lineage (GTDB taxonomy): Bacteria > Verrucomicrobiota > Verrucomicrobiia > Chthoniobacterales > Terrimicrobiaceae > JAJTZA01. The sequence continues at coordinate 483 of JBBECL010000076.1, forward strand.
GGCAAGACCTGCCCTCTGGCACAGCTGGGCCACTCGCGAGACGGGAAAAAGGGCAAACTCCAAATCGTTTACGGTCTTCTCTGCAACCGGCATGGCACTCCGGTGGCTGTTGAAGTTTTCGATGGCAACACCGCCGACCCCATGACCCTCGGTGCCCAAATCAAAAAGCTGCGGGGCCGTTTCGGCATCCAGCGACTCATCCTCGTGGGCGACCGCGGCATGATCACGCAAGCTCGCATCGATCAGGAACTGCGGGGCGTCGAGGGCCTGGACTGGATCAGTGCCCTGCGCTCAAGCCAGATCGCCGAACTCGTCGCCGCCGGGCTCATCCAACCCTCGCTCTTTGACCAAAAGAACCTTGCCGAAATCCAGAGCCCCGACTTCCCAGGTGAACGCCTGGTGGTCTGCCGAAATCCGCTTCTGGCCCGCTCCCGCGCCCACAAGCGCGAAGAGCTGCTCGCTGCCACCGAAGCTGATCTGGAAAAGATCCGCTGCGCTGTCCTTCGCGCGAAGTCTCCCTTGCGTGGCGCGGCCCGCATCGGCGTGCGCGTCGGACGCGTGATCGGAAAGCACAAAATGGCCAAACACTTCGATCTTCAAATCTCGGACACAACTTTCTCCTACTCCCGGCGCAGCGACAATATCGCCCGCGAAGCCGCCATTGACGGCCTTTATGTGGTTCGCGCCAAAGTCACCGACGAGGCCTTTACCCCCTCGCAGCTCGTCGAGCGCTACAAGGACCTCAGCCTGGTGGAAAACGCCTTTCGCAGCATCAAGACCGTGGATCTCAAAGTGCGTCCCATCCACCACCGCGACGAGGACCGTGTCCGTTGCCACGTCTTTTTATGCATGCTGGCCTACTACGTCGAATGGCACATGCGTGCCGCCCTCAAAACCGTGCTCTTTGACGAAGACGACCACGAGGCCGCCCGCGCTGAACGCCCGGATGTCGTCGCCCCAAAAAAGCCTTCTCCCTCGGCCAAACGCAAAGCCCGCACCAAACGCTGCCCTGACGGGCTTCCTGTCCACAGCTTCCGGACTCTGCTCGAAGACCTCGCCACCATCACCCGCAATACCATTGTTCCCAACCTCGCTGGCGCTCCCGGTTGGCAGCAGGACGCCGAACCCACGCCGCAACAAGAGAAAATCATCCAGCTTTTGAAGACCCACCCCATGCCGTAGCCAGTAACCAGAAGTTCAAATTAGCCGCAGAAACCAGTGTTCATGCGGCTTCCCGCTTATTTTGGCCTTGGAAGTTCAGTCTAACAACTGAGCTATCTCCCCGAATTCAAGTGGAAGACGTTCGAATTGTCTCCATCAAAAAATCCAAAAGACTTTTGGAAGCGGAAGCGCCTCAGTTTGCTTACGACGTAAGCAAGGATTCTCAAGTAGCCCAAGACAAACACTCTTGACGTGCAAGAAGTGCTTTTTCTCTGGAACTGCGCTCCATCCCACTGAGGGACGCATCTTTTTTTTGAATGAAGCGCGTGAAGGCTTTCGGATCCTTGCCACAAAGTTCCGACAAGGTGCGGGGTTTTTGGGCGACTATTTCGATTTTCATTGGTTTTGATTGAGAAGCAGAAATTGACTAAACTCTTCCTCACCATACACGGCAAGGATATTTTTTCCACTGTCTTTCTGTGCAATCAGCAGGGGATCCTGCGGGGCTTGACCGGGGGTCCATAGATTCCAGAAAAGCTGCACAGAATCAAAAGCATCAAAATATTGCTCGAAGAGAGAGGCAAATTTTTGATGTGAATCTACAAGGTGAGCTGGATGCGCAAATCTTCGATTCTCTTTTGCGCGGTGCATGGCTCTTGCGATTGCTGCTTCGATGGGCGAAGAAACGCCAACAAGATGCAAGCGGTAACCCTGCTTCCGAGCGTGCTCAATTTTTTCCATGCTTTCCGAAAAATTGGAGAGCGAAGAATCCCATGTGAAAGAACGACCAAGCGCCGTCAGTAAACCAAACAAATTTTCCGACAAAGCGCGCGCCTCTTTCTGAACAACAGAGCTTGCACGCCCCTCTCCCAATCGAGACAGGATTTCATACTCCGGCAAGAATCTCTTGAAGACATCCACTCCGACCTGAACCCCTTGGGGTAGATCCAGAATCGGGCAATCCTTCGTGCTGGCCAAAACACTTGTTTTTCCGGCTCCATACCCGCCGCCTGCAAACACGATCAGAGGTTGCTCCCGCTCCACAGAACGCGATGCAAGATGCTCCACAAGATTCCTGCGAAAATCCGCCCGAATGCATTCCAGACCGCCCGGCAAAACGTGGAAATGAATCGCATCAGAGAGAAATTTCCCAAACAAGGAAGAATACGTGGCTGTATCAACCCACTGGGATTTCAGTGTTTCAGCCAGAATAGGGTCTTCGTCCTCTATGATCTCAGGCCGGGAAAGCCGGTCGTTGTTTGCACGGTTTTTCCACCACCAATCCCAGTAGGCAAAGCAATCCTCAACATGCGCGACCAAGAACGACAGAGAAAATTTTTCCCCTTCCTGAAGCATTTCGAGAACCCTGTTCATTTTCAAACGCTCTCAGAATCAAAGTAGTCACTGTCCACTCGCTTGATCCTGTAAATTTGCTCTTCGGAAACACCGATATTGTGGTCAACCATGAGCTCAGCAAGACGCTGGCCATCGATCAAGATGATCTTGTGCTGGACATCACCGGCATATTCTCGGGCATTTGAATGAAAATCCCCGGTTGTAATAAAAATCCCTTTGTTGGCTTTTTTCCCCGCGAGTGCTCCAACAAAATTTTGAATCTCCGGACGTCCCACTTTCCCTGCCCATCGTTTGGCCTGCACGTAGATGACGTCAAGACCGAGGCGGTCCTCATTGATGACCCCATCAATACCCTCATCACCTGTTTTTTGCGTTACTTGCGCTGCCTCCCGTCGGGAGCCTCCATATCCAAGGGCAAGGAGGAGGTCCAAAACGATTTGCTCAAACCGGTAGGGATCCACCGAAGAGAGCTGGTCCCGGAGATCGGACACAAGACTCTTTCGCAGTTCAGCCATGGCGGCATCAATGCGCTCATGGGGAGTCTGTCCACCGGAACCAATTTCTGACTCCGTCTCGGTCTCCCCTTCTTCTTGATCATTGCCTTTGGACATCTTCTCAACAAATGAAGGGTAACCCATGAGAATTTGCCGATCGATCTTGGGGGGATTTGTGGCCAAAAGCGACCTGCCTTGGTCGGTGATTTGAATCCACCCTCGTTTCGGACGTTGAATCAATCCGGCTTGCATCATATACCAAGCAGCCCAGCCCGTCCTGTTCACGATGTAGCGCTGTGTTCCACTGGGCAACATTTCTGCCCGTTCTTGTTCGGACAAGTCCACCATATCGGCTACCATCTCCGCGCATTTTGTGGTGTGGAGCGGACCATGCTCTCGGAGAGTCTGGAGCACCGGCAGCATCAGTTCTTGGTAGGTGGGAATTGGCATATTTATAAAATTCGAACTATCAAAAACTGTCACACAGAAGTTGGTGGGTTCACAGTTTTTAAGTATGTTCTTCAAAGATAATTTAGCCCCGCCTCCGTGAATCTCATGGCCCCGAAGGGGTCAACAACAGCCGAAGGGCAGTCCCATAATGTATAATTGTTCAGTCTTTCTTTGCTCATTTTCAATGTGCAGTTGGCAGGTAATCCAGATTTAAGTTTGGTGGGCGATTTATCACATTATTTGTCGAGTGGAAGGAAGCTTTTGCGGGAACGTCGGGTGGGGCATTTAAGAAAATGAATATTGATTGGGGAGGAATTCTGTTGTGAAGAGCTCTGAGTCTGTGAAAATTCGGTCGTGGTCGCCGAAATTTCACAGTAATTTTGTGTCACGGATCGTCCCGATCTCCTCACATCCATCTCTGATCAACTTCGAGTATCAAAAGTTGTGGCTCTTCTTGGTCCGAGACAATCGGGAAAGACGACCCTGGTCAGGAAATTTGTGGAATCTTCCGGCATGCCTTTCAATGAGGGCCTGAATTATTTTGACTTGGAGGACCCAGCCCATTTGATCCGCCTGGACAACCCCAAATTGGCTCTGGAACCACTACGAGGTCTCGTGGTGATTGACGAAATTCAGTATCGTCCAGACCTCTTTCCAATACTCCGAATCTTGGTCGACCGTAGCGATCTAAGTGGCACGAGGTATTTGATTTTGGGGAATGCTTCCAGGGACTTGATTCGGCAAGGCTCCGAGACCTTGGCAGGGCGGATTGGCTTTGTGGAAATTACGCCCTTCGGGTTGCCTGAGACCAACGATGCGCAAAAGCTGTGGATTCGCGGTGGCTACCCTTTTTCCTTCCTTGCCGAGACCGAGTCTGACAGTGCCCGATGGCGGGCTAAGGACATCAAGACCTTTCTGGAACGGGATATTCCTTCGCTCGGAATCCAGATTCCGCCCATAACACTGCGACGCTTCTGGTTGATGTTGGATTCTTTTTAGTCTCCAGGGCCTAAAAATCACATGGGCTGTTATCTGGCCTTAGGGGGCTTGGGTGGCTTGATGGTGTGTTCAATTTCATCAATTTTAAAGTTGGCACGGCATTTGCTGCATGGGGTTTTGTCTGATGGATCATCCGTCAGGCAAAAAACAACAACCAATCCATAACTACCATGCTCAAACGTCACTCGAAGCTTGCATTTCTTGGCGCGATCCTCGCGACCGCCGCCTGGTTTGCAAACCCCGCAGCTGCCCTCGCTCAAGAGGCCGCCTCCACCACAGTCGTCGCTGAAGAAACGACCGCTGTTGTTGCTGAGGAAGCCGAAGAACCACCACCCTACACCTCCGCCGAGCAACTCGCAGAGATGCCGATCTTGTATCCCAAGTTCATGATCGACAACCTCTGGATTCTCATCGCGGCGTCCTTTGTATTTATGATGCATCTAGGGTTCTCCACGGTGGAATCCGGCCTTTGCCGCTCCAAAAACACGGTGAACGTCCTCACGAAGAATCTCTTCATCGTGGCAGCGGGTATTTTGACCTACGCGGCTGTTGGGTTCTCGTTGATGTATCCGGGAGATAGCTGGATTGCCGGCAAATTCCTTGGTTTTGGTGGTTTTGGCATTGGGTATGATCCCACGGTCACCGACCCCGAGACGGTGTTCAACAAACTCACACCAGCCGGTTACGCTCTGGACATGACCACCTGGTCGGACTTCATTTTCCAAGCCATGTTCGCAGCCACAGCCGCAACCATCGTTTCCGGTGCTGTTGCCGAGCGTGTGAAGCTCCTTCCGTTCTTGATTTTCGCCACACTTCTTGTGGCCATCGCCTACCCCATCACGGGTTCCTGGCAATGGGGTGCCGGATGGCTCTATGATATGGGCTTCAAAGACTTCGCCGGTTCCACCTTGGTGCATGGTGTTGGCGGTTTCGCAGCCTTGGCTTGCGTGCTGGTTCTCGGTCCTCGTCTCGGCAAATACCTGCCCGACGGTTCCATCAAACCTATCCTCGGTCACAGCATGCCACTTGCTGCCATCGGCGTGTTCCTTCTGTTCTTCGGATGGTTTGGCTTCAACGGCGGTTCCGTCCTGAGCGCCGACCCCGTGGCCGTCTCCTTGGTCTTTGTCACAACGGCTCTGGCCGGCGCGGCTGGCATCATCGGGGCCATGTTCACATCATGGATCATCTTCAAGAAACCCGATCTCTCGATGTCCCTGAACGGTGCCTTGGCCGGTCTGGTTGGCATCACAGCCGGTGCTGACACCGTGACTCCCGCGAGCGCTGTGATCATCGGATTGATTGCCGGTGTGATTGTCTTCGCGTCAGTCGTTATCCTTGATCGCATCAAAATCGACGATCCCGTGGGAGCCATCTCGGTTCACGGCATTGTTGGTGCGTGGGGAACCCTCGCGGTCGGAATCTTCAGCTTCGATCCAGAGCACAAAGTGATGACGCAGCTCATCGGC
>JBBECL010000077.1:0-6378 GCA_040881805.1 Terrimicrobiaceae bacterium
GTGTGCGGTTGGAAAGAACCCATCCGTCCTGCTTCGCTTTGCCAACCACGTAGAGACGTCAACATTGCACAACGGGGAGGTGTTGTGTCAGAGTGCTTCGAACAGAGCAACTGATGGCGGAATTGGAGGTGACATTTTTGGGGACGGGGACATCTCACGGGATTCCGGTGATCGGCTGTGATTGTCCGGTCTGCCATTCCCCGGACCCCCGGGACAAACGCCTGCGGACAGCTGCTTTTTTAAAAACCGCCGGGGTCGCGGTGTTGATTGACACGCCCCCGGATTTTCGCACCCAATGTTTGCGCGAAAATATCCAGCACGTCGATGCGGTGCTTTACACCCATTCGCACACGGACCACGTGTTGGGATTTGATGATTTGCGAAGGTTCTGTGAGATCGAGGACAAGGAGATGCCCGTTTATGGATCTCCTCAAACTCTTACCGACATAAAGCGAATTTTTGCCTACGCCTTTGTCGAGGAGGGACGGTTTCGAAATTATGTGCGACCGAGGGCGGTGGCCATTGATGGAACTTTTGAACTGGGAGACCTGAAGATTCAACCCGTCAGCCTGCCTCACGGCCGGATGGACACAACCGGCTTTGTGTTTTCTAAAAATGGGCGGAAATTATTGGCCTACTTCACGGATTGTCAGTCCGTGCCTCCGGAGGCCGTCGAGGCGGCCAGAGGGGCCAAGGTTCTTGTGATTGATGCCCTCCGCCACGCCCCTCACAGCACCCACCACTCACTCGAAGAAGCCCGGCAATCCGCGCTCATCATTGCGCCCCAACTCACCTACTTCATTCACATGTGTCACGACCTTGGCCACGCGGACACCGAGCGCCTCTTACCCGCAAATATCCGGCTTGCTTATGATGGACTCCGTATCAACCTTTAATCCCCGTATCGCCTGCCAAAAGGCGGGGAGATTCCCCACCCGGGGACCGATTGTTTTGTTGGCCCTTCTGCTGATGCTGCTCACCGGCCACCCCGCAAAAGCCGCCCCGTCCCCCGAGGCAAAAGTCACGGTGGTGATTTATAATGCCGCGGATATCGAATCGGTCAATTTGGCCAAACACTATGCCAACCGGAGGCAAATCCCGCAGGATCAGCTCATTGGTCTGACCACGGCCATGACAGAAGAGATCAGCCGGGAAGAATACTCGCGCACCATCGCGGCGCCGATGCGGGCCGCGCTCATCAGCCGGGACTTCTGGAAGGAAGATGCCGCCAGCGGGCGGATCGTGGAAACCAAGGTGCGTTATGTCGCGATCATCCGTGGCATCCCGCTCAAGATCCGTCCCGATGAAGGCGTCATGCCCAACCGCACCCAACCGGACTCCATCGGCACCCGGAATGAGGCCTCGGTGGATAGCGAGTTGATGACCCTCGGCCTGCCAGCCACCACCACGGCGGGCATCCGCGAGAATCCGTACTTTCGCCGGTTCACCCCCGTCATGGATCTGGCCGAGGCTCCGGAGATTTTTCTTGTGGGTCGTTTGGACGCCCCGGACGCGATCACTGTCCGTGCGATGATCGATGATGCGATTTCCATTGAGCGGGATGGACTTTGGGGCTGGGGATACATTGATTCCCGGGGAATTATGAGCGGGCCGTATTCCGAAGGCGACAAATGGTTGAATGGAGCGCTCGATGACATGCGCAAACAGGGGATTCCCGTGTTGATGGATTCCTCCGCGGAAACTCTTCCCGCGGGATTTCCGATCACGGATGCCGCGGTCTATTATGGATGGTATGCCGGGGATGTGAACGGGCCGTTTGCCGACATTTTTTTTCGATTCCGTCCGGGAGCCGTGGCCGTGCATATCCATTCTTTCAGCGCAGCCACCCTGCGAAGTATCACCCAGGGATGGTGCGGCCCGCTGCTTGTGCGGGGGGCCGCTGCCACGCTGGGCAATGTCTATGAACCCTACCTGTCCCTCACCACCGATTTGCAGATTTTTCAGGACCGGCTGATGGCGGGATTCACGTTGGCGGAGAGTGGATGGACCGCCACGCAGGGAATTTCCTGGATGAACGTGGTCGTGGGAGATCCCCTTTACAAACCTTATGCGAGTTGGCGTCTGTCGGGGCGCGTGAGCCCCCCCAACCCCTCCAGTTGGGAACTCTACCGGCGCATCATCCGGGTCAATGATGGAAATGTGCTGACGGCTTCGGAAAAGCTTCGTTCCGCCGCCAAAAGAACGGGTAACAGCCTCTTTCTTGAAGCCTTGGGCGCGGCCCAATTGGATGCCGGCCAGAAAGAGGAGTCCTTGCAAACCATCAAAGAGGCACTGACGATCGAGAAACGAATCGACGTGCGGTTCCGCCTGGGCTTGGAGGAATACGCCATCCTGCGATCCACGGGCGACACGATGGCGGCCACCCGCACGCTGTCCCGGATGGCGAATGAAGAGGTTCCAGCCAAGTCCAGAGAACTTCTTGCCGCCTTTTATGAACACATGGTCCCCAACCCCGGCCCCACCCCCAAGATGCGATGAACCGTGGTGCGTCGCTGCTGGAAAATTATCTTGAGGCCAAGGCCAGCCATCTCTCACGGATCAAGGAACCGTCCCCATCACCTCACGCGGTCATCGGTGGCGAACTCGAACTCCAGGCCAGATTTTATGCCGGGGAATTCGGGCTGACGTGGCGGGGGATTGACGGCGAGCAGATCGAGGCCCTGCATCTCGGAGAATGGAACCGCGAGCCGGGCCCGGATTTTGTGGGGGCGGCCTTGAGGGTTGATGGCAAAGAGATGCGCGGCGACATCGAAATCGACCGCGAAGATTTGGATTGGGAGAGGCATGGACATGCCACCAACCCCGCTTTCGACAACGTGGTGGTCCACGCGTTTTTTCGTCCCTCCAAGAATCGCTTTTTCACCCGCACGTCGAAACACCAAATGGTCCCCCAGGTCTGCCTGACCTTGGAAACGGCAGCGGGAGCGAAAAAGGCGAAGGGCGCCGCCTCACGCGTGGACCCCGGGGAATTGGATGATGTGTTGGAATCGGCGGTGCGTTATCGTCTCGCTGTCAAGCGGGAGCGTTGGTTTCGCGCGGAAGCCCTGCATGGAACCACCGAGGCGCTGTTCCAAGCCGTGGCCATGGCCCTCGGATACAAAAACAACAAAGTCCCGTTTCTTCTTGTGGCGCAGCGGGTCCGGTGGGAACGGGCACGCACGCCGGAGGGAGAAGCCCTGCTTTTTGGAATTGCCGGGTTTCTTGGTGCTGAACACTTCGATGCCGCCGGATCGGACTCCCGCGAGTATGCCCGGGGATTGTGGAACACGTGGTGGGCCGTCCGCGCCAGAGAGGAACGCCTGATGTTGCCACAGGACTCCTGGAATTTTTCGGCAAGCCGCCCTTCGAATCACCCACACCGCCGACTCGGGGCCTTGGCGGCTATTGCCACAAACCTCCCCGCCCTGGAGGACGTGATCCACGGAAAAAGCTCCAAGGCCTTTTTGGAGTTTTTTGCCCGGCTTTCCCATCCGTTTTGGCAGGACCATGCCTCACTGTCCGGCGTCCCTCTCCAAAGATCCTGCGCATTGGTGGGCAGGGATCGCGCGACGGAAATGACCGCCAACCTGTTTGCCCCGCTTCAAGAATGGGAGGAAAGCTTGAAAGTCCTCTCCTCATTAAAATGCATCAATGTCAGCTCCAAAGTGAAACGTGCCATCCGCTGGCTGGGAGTGGATGCCGCCCACGCCAAAACTCTGATGGCCACCGCCCGCGGTCAACAAGCCCTCCTGCAGCTCTACGAAGATTTTTTTCCGGCGTTGCCCGAGGATTTTTTTCCGGAGATCCGTCGCTCAGGCTGAGGCCAGCGCCTCGTCGAGAACGGCGAGCAAAAATTCCGCATCCCGGGAGGTGATGCACATGGGAGGTTTGATGCGGAGCACATTCCCATGCAAGCCGCCCTTGCCGAGAAGCACGCCCAGCTCCCGGCATTTCTCGAACACGTGCAGGCAGGCCTCCTTGGCTGGTTCTTTGGTTTCCCGGTCTTTCACCAATTCCACCCCAAGCATCAAACCCAATCCCCGGACCTGGCCAATGACCGCATGCTTCTCCTGCAGCGCTGCAAAACCAGCGAGCAGTTGGGCACCGCGTTCTGCGGCGTTGGCCTGCAACCCCTCTTCCTCGATCACTTCCAACACCGCCTTTCCCTGAACGCTGGCCATGGGATTGCCTCCATAGGTGTTGAAATGGATCCGCTGCGCCAGCGTTTTGGCGATGGCCGGAGTGGTCACCACCGCAGCCAACGGGAACCCGTTCCCGATCCCCTTGGCCATGGTCACAATGTCCGGCACAACCCCTTGCGTTTCAAACCCCCAATAGTGGGAGCCGGTCCGCCCGAAGCCGGTCTGAACTTCATCCGCAATACAAACACCGCCTGCCGCACGCACGATCTCATACGCCGAACGCAAGTATCCCTCGGGAAATACCACTGCCCCGCCCACGCCCTGCACAGATTCTGCGATAAACCCTGCCACCTTGCCCGGAGTCGCATAAGCGATCAGATCCTTGATTTCCCCGGCATACACTGGGCCGGAGTCCGGGCTGGTCCACCGACCGCGATAAAGATCCGGCGCCACCGCATGGTGAACCCCGAAGCTGTGCGGCACATTAAATTTCCAGGTGTGATGCGAGGTGAGGCCCATCGTGGATTGGCTGCCGCCATGATAACAATTCCTCAGCGCAATCATGTCAAAATTTCCCGTCGCAAGCCGGGCCATCAACATCGCCAGATCATTGGCCTCGGAGCCCGAATTGGTGAAATAACAGACACTCAAATCCCCCGGCAGTTTTGCAGCCAAGGCAGCGGCATATTCCGCAACAGCAGGATGCAAATAAATCGTCGTGGTGTGTTGGAGTTTTGCATTCTGAGCATTCAGCGCCGCCACGAGTTTGGGATGACAATGCCCGACACTCACCGTCACAATCCCCCCAAAAGCATCCAAATACCGACGCCCCTTCTCATCAAAAAGATACTGTCCCCTCCCCTGGACAATCATGAGCGGCTTCTTGTAATAATGAAAGATCCCCGGGCTCAGGTGACGCTGACGGAGTTCCAGAACATCTTCGGCGCCCGGGCCGGTGTATGGCTCGGGTTGAAAATCGAAGGCTGGCAGCTCTGGGTTCATCGATAGGTCGAAAAACGGTATATCATCCTCCCAAAAACGAAAGGGAAAGGGAACACAAATTCGGGCTTTCCAGACGTGAGGGGATCGGTATTTTAGGTGGTTGTGAGTTACCGGGTTTTTGCACGCAAATATCGTCCCCAGACGTTCGAGGAGGTCATTGGTCAGGAGCACATCACCCGCACCCTGCAAAATGCGATCCGCGAAAGCCGGGTGGCCCAGGCATACATGTTTGTGGGACCCCGGGGGATTGGGAAAACCTCGACAGCCCGGATTTTGGCCAAAGCCCTCAACTGCGAGGAGGGGCCGACCGCAAATCCCTGCGGCAAATGTGGATCCTGTCAGGAGATCACCGAGGGGCGGAGTTTGGATGTGTTGGAGATTGATGGCGCGAGCAACAATGGTGTCGAGAACATCCGGGATCTCAGGGAAAATGCCGCCTATTCCCCCGCCAAGGGGCCTTACAAAATCTATTTGATCGATGAAGTTCACATGCTCAGCACGGGAGCCTTCAATGCCCTGCTGAAAACGCTGGAAGAGCCTCCGGAACACGTCAAATTCATTTTTGCCACCACGGAAGCCCAGAAGGTGCCGGCGACGATCACCAGCCGGTGTCAGCGGTTTGACCTTCGCCGGATTCCCGCGGATGCGATTGCATCCCACTTGGGATCCATCGCACGGAGCGAAAACGTGGTCCTGGAGGAGGCCGCCGCAGAGTCCATTGCCAGGGCAGCCGAAGGAGGGCTGCGCGACGCCGAAAGCATGTTGGATCAGGCTGTGGCTTTTTGTGGCGACACCATCACCGAAGAAGGCGTGATGTCGATTTTTGGATTCACGTCCCGTCAGTCCGTCTCCGAGTTGGTGGAATTCCTGTTGGCTCACGATGTCGCGGCGGCTCTTCGGACCATTGACGAGCAGGCCGGAGCCGGGAAGGATCTCTCCCGGCTCTTGGGGGATGTCACTGCCCATGTGCGGGATCTGTTGGTGAAGGGGGTTTCGTCGGACGCGCCCGCGAGGCGCGAACAATTCTTGATGTTGCTCGATCATTTTGCCGAGGCCGAACAACGCATGCGGTGGGCCCCTGACAAAAAGTTGCAATTTGATGTGGCCGTGATCAAAGCGATCCACCTGCTGGGTCAGGCAAGCTTGGACGATGTCCTGGAGGCCCTCACCGCCCTGCGATCCGGCGAACCTCCCCCACCCCGCGTGGCCCCGGCGAGTGGTCCCCGACCCGCAG
>JBBECL010000078.1:0-6364 GCA_040881805.1 Terrimicrobiaceae bacterium
TTTTACCCGACTTCCTACGGGAGCATCCCGTGGTGGGTCGGGCACGGCGCCGTGCCGTCTGGGCGCTCACCCATTGTCGCATGTCGGCAATGGGTGGGCATGTCCACGCCTGCCAAAAATGCGGCACCTCCCACTTTGCCTTTCATTGAGACGAGTGCCGCCGATCACTCGTCCCCTTACGCTTCGCTTCAGGGCTGCTCTATCTCGCCTCCGCTACACCCTTTATTGTTAGCCATTTCGTTTGTTCAGTTCCATGAGTATCCATTGCGGATCGCGGCGTAAATCAAGAACTGCAAATACCTCAGCAGCCTTTTGTGACTCCCGGTAGTAGATACCAAACGGGAATCTGTCCGAGAGCCTTCGATGGAATCCAAAGTGTTTTGAATGTATTCCGTGTAGCAATCCCAAGCCTTCTATCTCCGCGACAATCGAGGCTGCAAAGTAGCTGCCTACGCCGAGATCTTGGCTATCGTAAAAGTTACGGGCTCGCTCAATGTCCTCGGCAGCTTCTTCGAGGACTATAACCTTTCTCATGCTTGGCCTGAAGCGAGTCGGGCTTTGAGTTGGGGGATTGAAAGGAAATTGCCTTCCCCCGCCTCTACTTTTTCCAATCGCTCTGTCAGCACAACTCCGTGCCAATCAGGTGAGGGGACCTCATTGCTTGCGTCGCCGAATGACCGCCAAAGGAGTTCCATCGCTTGGAGACGCTCGGACGGGGTCATGGTCTTGATATCGGACTCAGCAATCATGATTGAAATGTAGCAAGATAGCGCAACAGAGCAAGCCCTGGTTTTGTTGGCAACGTCCAGGATCACCTATACCTGCCCGTGGCGCGACTCCTGCCATGGAGCGTAGCGACAGCAGGAGACGTGACACGGGTAGGTATTAGGTGCCTCCGCTACACCCTTTAATGTTGACTTTATTTTTTTGCAGTCGCTAGTCGCTCCGCAATCCATACCTTTATCAAAGATTGTCTAGGCACACCAAGACGGTCTGCCTCGAAATCCAATCGGGAAATCATCCAAGATGGAAAATCCACATTGACTCGCTTGGCTTGGTGCCCAGGCCGAACGGCCTTGGCCAAGTCGAGGTAAGGAAGAATATCTTCTTCTCCTTTATCAAAAATCTCATCGAGTTGTTCAGCTGTCATAATATGTATTCTCTTCGTTTTCTCGGGCTCGCCTCACGGAAATAATCCGAATTGTAGCTTCGCGCATCGTGTAAAAGGCAACCCATATCTTCTCATCTTTTATGGCAATCAGGGCGCGACGGTCTTCGGTATCGCTTCGTGCCGGAAACTCGACTCGATCTTCATCGAGCCAGAGCACTTGGGCTTCGTCAAAATCGATACCGTGCTTCTCCTTGTTGAACTAAGCCGCTGCGCGGCGGGGGTTTGGTGGTTGCGTTATTTTGCGGATTTCCATGGGGCGGTTTGGGTAGATTGGGAGGCTATGAAAAAAATATGTTGTTCATTCATCCGTAAACGAATTCGTTCGCTTCGTCGAACTCAAAAACCTGCGTCCTCGCACGAAGGACCACGGGGCATTGGGAAATGACCGGGGAGACTGCCGCAGGCAGCCCGCAAGGGTGAGACGAGCGGGAGCGAGCGAATCAAAGTTATCTCATGCATGTGGTGGGAGCCGCCCGCTACTTTGAGTGCGACCCGGCGCTTCTCACCGAGCGGCAGATTGGCGACTTTCTGCTCTTCCTTCGCAATGAGCGCAAGTATGCCTCCTCTTCAATGGCCCAGACCATTGTGGCCCTGAGGACGTTCTTCCGCGACCATCTCAAGCAGTCTTGGGATTTGTGGAAGACGGTGCGGGTGCGTCATGTGGAGTCTCTGCCCCTTGTGCTGACCCGCGAGGAGGTGGCGGCAGTGCTCGCCCGACCGGAACGCCATTTCTTCCGTGTCCTTTTCCGGCTGACGTATCACTGCGGGATGCGTTTGGGGGAGGTCATCCGTTTGGCCCCCGGTGATCTCGATGAAGCCGCCGGGCGTATTCACATCCGTTTTGCCAAGGGCGGCAAGCCACGTTATGTGCCAGCGACGCCCGAGATGTTTGACGAGATTCGTCGGTTTTACGTCCGGCACAACAACCCCCTTTGGCTTTTTCCCGGCCTTGGACAAGGTTGGAAGCGCCTCAAAATCACAGCCGAGCAGGCAGCCTTTCGATCCAAGACCCACGTCAGCGATTCGGCGGTGCAAAACGCCTTCAAGGTCTGTGTGCAGGAAAGCGGCATTGGCAAGCCCGCGCATCTCCACACGCTGCGCCATTGCTATGCCACTCATCTTTTGGAGGAGGGCGTTTCCATCCGCCTCATCAGCCAATACATGGGCCACGCCTCGCTGAACCCGACGATCATTTACACCCACCTCACCGCCGTGAGTGAGGAGCAAACCCGCGAGGCCCTCGCCCGGCTCTACAAACAAAGCCGCTCGAAGTAGCCGCGTGCCAAGCACGCTGGCGGACATCTTGCGCCGTCACTGGCCTGCGTATGTGGCCAAACACGGTGCACGGAACATCCTGCCCTCGCATCATGCGGCGGTGGACGCGATTCTTTCGTGTCACACCCCGCAGTGCGGCGGCAGCCTCTACGCTTGTCCCTTTCACGTTACATCTACCGCACCGCCATCAGCTCCGAACGTCAACTCCACGAACACCGCGGCCTCATCACCTTCCAATACCGGAGCTCCAAAACCCGCGAACAAAAAACAGCCAAACTTCCGGCCCTTCAGTTCCTGGCACGGTTCCTCCAGCATGTCCTCCCCAAGGGACTGCGCCGGATTCGGACTTATGGATGGCTCAGTCCCGCCGCCAAAAAGAAATACGAGCGCCTGCGAACCCTGCTCGGTGAACTTCCCCGTCATCCCGAAATCTCCACGGCAAAAGAAGCAAACCCGGTTCTCTGCCCGCGCTGCCAGCTCCCCATGCGCCTCCTTGGAACCTTTGGTCGCGCCCCTCCTCGATGAAAACACTTCGCACACAGCCCTCTGACCGAGCCCCGAAAAATCCAGTCGGCGGCTCACGATCCCTCGCGCACTCATCACACAAATCACCGCATTTTACCCCGTCATTTGGAAAAACGACTCCTTTTCGCCGCCTATCGATTCGATAAAACTGACACAATTTGCTAACTGGACCTTGAAAATACATCCCATCTCGCATGACTCCCGCATCAAAGCGCAAGAAATACAAAAAAGCTAAATACTAAGAGTCGCGCTTCCCCGTCAAGAACTCACGGTCTAGCGCCCTCCCTCCACCGCTCCGGGCTTGTTCAACAACGGATAGCTTTCGAGGCTTCGCTCGAAGCTATCCCTTTCCCGTTAGGTTTATTTGTTTTCTGCATTACGCGTAAATCTCAATGTCGCGATAAGACCTTCAACAATCGAGTCCATTCCAGAAGGTGGTCTATCCTTCAGTGAAACCCCTCGCTTGCTCAGAATTCGAGGAGCAATGATGCCGATGGAGGTGTTGTCACCACGAGGAACGATATAGAAAAATGCATCTTCACCGTATGGACCGGGAAATCCCGGAAGAACGACAACAGCGTGAGAACCAATCTGCTTCTTATATGTTCCTTTCATTTGGTCACCAGCGCCGAGCATCATCGCGGTAAACTTGTCGTTGAAAGAACTGATCGACAGATCCAAAGGGTATTTTGCATCGGGATGTTCTTTGCTGGACTGGACCAAGTAAATCTCAGGCCATCCTTTCAGCGGTGGGTTGCGTTGCTGAACTGTGAATCCATCTGGAATCGAATAGCAAATGCCAAAATCCGTAGAATCAACACCGTAAAGAGAAGAAACTACAAATATGAAGGTTGGGAGCAGTATGAAAAAGAAGCGCATATTTCTGACCTAACGTTGCGCATCACTCGCCCGAGGGAGCTTTAGCGACTGAGGGTTGAGTGCATGCGCCTTGTTGGGCTTATTTTTTTCGACGAATGAGGTGATCATACTCCGCGTGTGGACCAATCCAGAACCAAATCGCAGTGTCTCCGTCAAGCGTGGCAAGTGCACGGTATGAATCAGTCACTCGGCAAGACCAATACGAGTGGATTTTCTTGAATTGCAGTGAAGGATGCGCAGAATCATGAATCCATAATCGGTATTGCTTGGTCGCAATACGCTGAATGTCAGGGGGCAGATTCCTGTAGGCCCTCCAGAACTTCGAACTCGCCCTACTCTTCATGAGTGGGCATTGGGAGGCTTTTCCCAGCGCGGTGCTCGGCTACGGCTTCGGCGGCAAGATCGTCCAACAAACCAGCGGCAATGTCCTCTTGGATTTGGCGATCCCAAAGGTCGGAAAAGTGGGATGACAACCAATCCGTGAGTTGCAAAACATCTTCCCGAGGAAGCTTCTCAATAGCTTGTTCGATTTCTTGAACGGTGCTCATGGCTGGAAGATAATCCTTGTCCGTGAAGCGGCAATCTTTTTTTGCCCAACGTTCAAAGTGAGCCGCGACCATAGCTGGCGCGGAGCATGCTGCTCGGAGCATGATCCGTGACAGCTATGGTCGTTGGCTCCACTGCCTGGTTAGCCTCTTTTGTATTTTTGGAGTTCGTTGGGGTCAATTTTCGCGATTTTGCCAGTGCCATACCAGAAAACATTATCCATTCCGAAGAGGCTTTTGAAAAAGGTGGATCGCTGTCCATACTTAAAATCAATGACGCAATTTCCACCCCGCTGAATAACATAATCTTTCATCTTATCTTTTAGATCATCGAGCGACCTCAACTGATTCTGTGAAAAAAACCCATTTAACTCGCTCGATATTTCTTCAATAGCGTGGGCTTCTTTTGGCGATCCTTCGATAAAATAGACACCTTTGAATTCGGCGAAATACATATCATTTATCTCTTTCAAGGACTACAATCATTTCCTCACGCGTGCCGGTGAATCCAGGTATCTGCGCTGTAGCGCATGATATAACGCGCCAGCCTTGCGCCGCATAGGCATTGATTGCTTGCTCAAGACGTTCGGGGTCAAATTTACCACCGAACCATTTATCTTTTTGGGTGAGGACTTTGTATTCTTTCATGTTTTTTGTTTTTTTTGGCTAACAGTGTTATTGAGTCGCAGGCGACATTTGTAGGAGATATGTCGCCGGCGACATAATTCCTACAAATGTCGCCCAAAACGGCAGACTTCGTCCATGGCGTTTCATTGACGATTTTTATAATCTTCATTGAGACCCCTTTTCAAGGAAAAACAAGACGACGGAAAAACAAGACGCGTGGCTTTGGCTACGTAGTCATACCAGGTCAAGTGGGCTGGGGCCACCGGCTCCCGGTCGTTTTAGCACATGGAGATAAATCATTGTGGTCGAGACGTCAGTGTGACCCAGCAGATCTTGCACGGTCCGGATGTCGATGCCACTTTCGAGAAGATGTGTTGCAACACCCGCGCGATAGCGCTTACTTAGGGGAGGGTAAGTCGCTTGTGTCGCCGGGAGGCCACCGAAGCGCAGCGGAGTGACGGAATGGCGGAGTGTGTGGCAGGTTGCTGGCTTGGAAAGGTTGGCTTTGCGAACAGCTTCCTTGAATTGGCGTTGCATGGATGCATCATGCACGTGGTATCTGGCGATCCTGCCGGTACGCGGGTGCGGGCAGAGGGTTGCAGACGGAAAAATGAACTGCCACGGCCATTCTCTTGAGGCATTGGGGTATTTGCGCATCAGGGCCTCGGGCATGTGGGCTTCGCCGCATCCACCGGCAAGGTCATTGGCATGGTTCTCCCGGTTTCTCTCAAGATGGGCTTTCAGTTTTGATTCGAGTGCGCGGGGAAGTGTGACGATGCGGTGTTTTGCGCCTTTTCCGTCATGGATGATAATGGTTCCCTGGCCGAAATCGATGTCTTTGACCCGTAGGTTTGTTCCGTTGCGTAGCTAAGTCCGGCACGTCGGACAGCCGAGCGGACGGCTTCGCAGATTCTGGCAACTTCTTCTTGGGTTTCTGGCAATGGATCAGCCGATGCCGGAGATGGAGTTCTTGATACTCTCACCGGGGTTGCCTCCCTGCCGTGAGTTCGGTGGGTGTCTTCCAGGGGTTTGGCCTGGTCCGAAAGGCCGCTCCAATCGAAGGATGCTGCCCAGGGAAGTTTAAGAATATCGCAGGCAAGCCACGAAACAGCGCGAACGGCTTGCTGAAACTGCCAAGCAGGGAGGTTTGGTCGGCGTCCGAGGGCATGAAAATACCCCAATGTCCTCGCGGGGTTGTCTGGATCCACGGTGGTGACCCACATTTTGGCCCAGCGTAAGAAATAAGGTTTTGCCTTTGCCGGAACGCGCCGCTGGTCAAGGAGTTCCTCTGCATGAATGGATATAAACTCCTATCCTTCATGCCCTTCAGTTGCTTCATGGT
>JBBECL010000079.1:0-6347 GCA_040881805.1 Terrimicrobiaceae bacterium
TATACCATTGCCGTGGGTGCTTTGTCGGACGAAGGAATTCCCTCGTCGTATTCCGAGCCAGGCTCGAGCCTTACGGTCTCGGCACCTTCGGGAGCCTCGGGCCGGGCGGAGATTTTCACAACCGACCTCACGGATACCCCCGGCTACAACAGCGTTGGGGGAGATCCCTCAGAACCAACCAACACAAACTACACCTCAACCTTCTCGGGAACTTCGGCAGCCTGCCCTTCAGTCGCCGGGGTTGTGGCCTTGATGTTGGAAGCAAATCCTAATCTCACATGGTACGCCGTGCAGGATATTCTTATCCAAACGGCCACACGAATCAATTTTCCAAGTCCGGAGTGGCAAACCAACGCCGCGGGCCTGTCCTTCCACGAAAGTTATGGTGCCGGACTGGTGAACGCCCTGGCAGCCGTCACGTCTGCTCAAAGTTACCCGGCAACAGACCGCTCCACAACCACCGCCAACGCGGCCGATCTCCCGATTTCCATCCCCGAAAATGACCCTCTCGGCATCAATATCCCCATCGAAGTCTCCTCCTCCATTGTCAGTCTGCAACATGCCGTCCTCACTCTGACGATTGCTCATTCTTTTCGCGGAGACCTTGCCATCACCCTCACATCGCCTTCCGGCACTGTTAGTAGATTTACCGAGGTTCGGGGAGACTCCACTAACAATTATTTCAAGTGGCCATTCATGACTCTTCGCACGTGGGGTGAAAATCCCAACGGCACTTGGATTCTTAATGTTTCCGATCAACTGGGGCTTGACTTGGGGAATGTGTCCGCGGCCGAGTTGGAGGTTTCTGGAAGCACCAATGGCGCGCCCCCGCCTCCGCCGCCCCCCCCAGTTCTGCCTCCCTCCACGGTCACGCTGACAATCGACACGCCAGACTCAATCATCACCGCCTCTCCAGGCACCCAAATCAAGTTCGCAGGCACCGCTGCCGAGACCACGGGCATTCGGGTTGTTGAATACGCCAAGACAACATTCGGGAATTCAGAGAATGATGGTTATGATCTTCCGCTGACGGAAATTTCACAAAACGGATCCTTGCGCTGGCGAAGAATATCAGGGGCAGAAACTTGGGACTTCCAGTCCCGTGTGAGCCGTGGCATCAATCGCTTCCACATCCGCGCGACCGCAAACAGCGGAAATATCTCAAACATCTCCAGCATAACCATTATCGGAAAATAATATGATTTTTTTCGCTTGCCAAAACCCGGTTTGTTCTTCAAATACATTCCTATGAAGCTTCTTGTCAGTGCCCTCTCCCTGATCGCAGCCGTCTCCACTCTTCAAGCAGGCGGTTTTGGTGGCCCCCCTCCCTTCACCAACGGATCTCCTTTGCTCTCTGGCGTTGATGGCACCTACCAAGCCAACGCCCACGCGAGCAACACGACGGGTGTCATTCGCTTTTCCTATTCCGGTAACAACCAAACCAGCACACTTGCCGGGAATTCTTATGTGATTTTCAGCGAAGGTCTGACCTTTTCAGGTCCTGTCATTGCGAATATCACGATCAGCAGAATCACAGGGGTCCTCAACCGCAACACCGCAGCGGGCTTCTCCAACACCGCATTAACCGGTTTTTTTAACGCGAAAATCGACACAGGTTCCTCCACTTACTCTTTTCAAGGCAAGGGGTTCATGCAGACCTTCATTCAGGATCCCGTCTCCCTGCTCTTTTCCAATCTGTTCAGCAAAGACCTGAAAATTAAGGGTGTTCGCAATTCTCAGACACCTCTCTAATCGATTCCTTCACCCGAAAAAATTATTGTTTTTTCGTGAATGATGAATCCTCTGGATTCGATTCGCGCCCCAAGCGGAGCCATAGCTCTTCCAGAGCATTCACACTTTTGGAACTCTTGATCTCCATTGCAATCTTGGGGATTCTTGTCACGGTTGGTATTTTGTCCTACGGACCGCTGATTGGAAGAGCTCAGGCCTATCGATGCATGGGAAACATGAAGTCGCTTCATGTTTCGTTTGCGGCTTACGTCAAAGACAATGCCCAGTGGCCTCAAGCCCCGGAAGATCTTTATGAGGCTCAGGATGATGGGCCTCTGGAGGATTGGTGGATCGAGGCGCTCACTCCATATGGAGGGGAGCCGCGTGTTTGGGAGTGTCCAACGATCAAGCGCATTGTGGATCAAACCTCGAAAAATGGCCGCCCAAAAATGCACTATCAGCCCACGCCTTTCGACGCCAAACCCTTCACCCCTTTCCGTTGGGCCAACCAACCCTGGCTGGTCGAAATCGGCAACATGCATGGCAGGGGAGCCCACATCATTTTTCCGGATGGCTCCATTCGGGTCATGGATGACATTGTGAAATTCGAGGATTGATTTCCCAATCCACATCGGCTTGCCAATTCCGACACGATCAAAGAGGGGGGAGAAATGGTTTGGGGGAAGTTGGATTGGGTTGACATGGGTAGGGCTGGTCAGTCCCTTGACCGCCGACTTCCTGCTCCCTTCGCAGGTTTCGAAACTACTCCGGCTGTGCCGCTTTGACAATTTCTGCGAAGCCGCGGGGTTCGAGGCTGGCACCTCCTACCAGCGCCCCATCAATATCGGGCTGGCCCAGCAGGGTGGCTGCATTCGCCGGCTTGACACTCCCACCATATTGAATGCGGACTTTTGCGGCGGTCGCGGAATCGTAAAGGCCGGAAATGACGCCCCGCACATGGGCATGCGCATCCTGGGCTTGCTCCGGACTGGCATTGACCCCGGTGCCAATGGCCCAGATGGGTTCGTAAGCGATGATTCCCTCAAGCAGATCCCCGGCTGACACGCCTTGAAGATCCGCCTGGAGTTGGGCTTCCAAAATTGCTTTTTCTTTGCCTGCCTCGCGCTCTTCCAGGGTCTCCCCGATGCATAGAATGGGTTTGAGTTCCGAGGCCACGGCGGCCAACACCTTTTTGTTGATCAGGGCATCGGTTTCTCCAAAAATTTGGCGTCGTTCGCTGTGACCGATAATCACATAACGCACAAACAGCTCGCGAAGCATCCCGGCGCTGATCTCGCCGGTGTAGGCGCCCGGCTTTTCATGATAAAAATTTTGGGCACCAAGACGGATGCGTTGGGACCCGCCCAGAAGCTCGCTCATTTTTGCGAGAGCGGTGAAAGGGGGCGCAATCACAATCTCCACGCCGGTAACCTCCTCAACCTCCAAACGGAAGGAGGTCAGGAAGCTCTCCGTCTCCGCGACAGTCATGTTCATTTTCCAGTTGGCAGCGATCACTTTCTTTCTCATAGGTCAATTACTAGACCAGTCGTAATATCTGTCCCACGCAATGACTGCAAGGATGGGTTTCAAAAGATCAAACGCGATGGGGTTGCCCGGCCCGTAGAGGAATTTGGAACAAATTTCTTGGGCCTGGCCTTTGGGAAGAAATTTGTCTGCCTTTGTGAACAAATTTCTTGGGTCTGGCCTTTGAGAAGAAATTTGTTCCAAATTCCTCTACGCAAAAAACTTCTGAATTTTTGTCAGAATGTTCACCATGCGATCCACTTCTTCCCGGGTGTTGTAGAAATAGAAACTGGCCCGGGCGGAGGAGGGGACCCCCATTTTTTTCAGCAGAGGCTGGGTGCAGTGATGCCCGCCCCGGAGGGCCAGTCCATACTGGTCTGCCATACTGACAATGTCATGGGCGTGGGCCGACGCCATCACAAAGCTCACCAGCCCTGTCCGCCCCTCCTTGGGCCCCAGAATCCGGAGTCCGGGGATTTCTTCCAAGCGGGCCATGGCTTCGCTGACCAAATCTTGATCATGGCGAAAAATGTTCTCCCGGCCGATGGCATCGACATAATCCGCAGCGACCCCCAACCCGATGGCCTCGCAGATGGGAGGGGTTCCGGCCTCAAAACGGTAGGGAGCTTCTTTGTAAGAACTTTCGTCATACCCCGCATTGGAAATCATTTCGCCCCCGCCAAGGAAGGGGGGCATCGAATTCAGAATGGCTTTTTTTCCGTAAAGAACACCAATACCGGTCGGGCCGCACATTTTATGGCCGGAAAAAACGAGGAAGTCGCAGTCCAGATCACGCACATTCAGAGGAAAATGGCCGGCGCTTTGGGCGGCGTCCACGAGGGTTGTCACACCGAATGCTTTGGCTCGCGCACAAAGCTCCCTGGCCGGGTTGATCGTGCCCAAGCTGTTGGAAATGTGTGTGAAGCTGAGGATCTTTACCGGCCCTTGCAGCAATTCCTCCAAAGAATCCAGATTCAGGCGGCCATCGTCGGTGATGGGGATAAATCTCAGCGTGGCACCCCGGCGCTTGGCAAGCAGTTGCCAGGGAACGAGGTTGCTGTGATGTTCCATGTCGGTGAGGAGAATCACATCTCCCGGCCCCACATTGTCATCTCCCCACGCGCGTGCAACGAGGTTGACAGCTTCCGTCGTGCCACGGGTGTGGATGATCTCATCCTCATCGGCTCCCAGATATGTGGCCAACCGCAAGCGGGCGTGTTCATAGGCATCCGTGGCCCGGTTGCTCAGGGCATGCAGCCCGCGATGAACATTGCTGTTGTCTTTCTCATAATAATTCACCAACGACTCAATCACAGCTCGTGGCTTTTGCGAGGTCGCCGCGTTGTCGAAATAAATCAAGGGATGCCCGTTGACCTCTTGATCCAAAATGGGGAAGTCCCGCCGAATCCCCTCCCAGTCGGGTTGAGGTTTCGCAAGGGCCGCGTCAAGTGTTGGAGTCATCACCGTCTACCTGTAACCCGGCCCAGCGGCTTTCTCAAGAAATCGCATCGCTTTGGATTCATCGGGCCAGTCGCTCATGTGCCCTCCCACTTGTTATTTTGATTTATGCCGGCCTGAACGAGCGAGAATCGGCTTTTAACAAGGCGTGGACAAGGGGATTGGGCTTTTTGCGCATGGGCACAACCGCGTAAAATTTTTCGCTGATCTCAGGGATGCGGCACCATTCCCTCAAAGTGCCTTGCTTTAATTCATCCGCAACCACCACGGGAGGTACCAGGGTCAGCGCATGTCCCTCGCGGGCCAGCAGACGAAGCATGGTCATGTCGTCAACCTCGGCCGCAATCAATGGCCGGATGCCGGCGAGATCCATCACACGATCAAACTCCACCCGAAGATGACTTTCCAAACCCGGCAGTTGCACAGGCATGGATTCGAGATCTTCCGGAAAACGGAACTTTTTCCGCCGCTTTCGGGCCGGCCCCACAAGACTCACCGGCTGCTCGGCAAGCAAGTGACAATGCCAGGTGCTGGAGGCGTCTCTTTTGACGGCCAGATTGGTCAGGACAATGTCAAGCTGATGCGCTGCGAGGTCTTCCATCAATTCTCTCAAACTCCCGGACCGCAAAACCAAATCCACATCGTCCCGGCCCAGAATCGGCCGCAAAAAATCTCTTTGGAAGTTTCGGGACAGGGTGGACATGGCCCCCATGCGCATGATCTGACGGTGCCCGCTCACGCCATGCTTCAGGGTTTGCATCAACTCACTGCCCGCATGAAAAATTGTCTCCGCATAATCCAACGCTGTCTGACCGGCTTCCGTGAGAACCAGCGATTTGTGTTCGCGCGAAAAAAGCCGCTCCCCGAGACTTTCCTCCAGTTGGCGGATCTGGGTGCTCAATGCGGACTGGGAAACCCTGAGGCGCCCGGCCGCTTTGGTGAGATTCCCCTCCAATGCGACCTCCCGGAAGTAACGGAGGTGATGGTAATTCAAGGTTTTCATAAAAAAAGACGTCGTAAATGATTCTATAATAACGAACGATGATTAACAATATATCTATTTTAAGAAAAATGAACGGGTGGCTATAACTCGGTCATGAACGAATTCCTTTTTCTGTTTTTGATCGCTGCGCCCGCTGTTTGGGCGATGCTCCTGATGGTTCCCGCCTCCGCCGCCAACAGTCATTTGAAGTGGTGTGGTCGGTTGGGCAATGTGGGGGCGTGGTTGGCCATGGCGGGAGCGGTCGCCGGTGCGGTCGTGATGGGGATGTCGGGGTGGGAACCCCTTTCGTTGCCATCTGCGGGGATGGTGATGGTGTATCTGGATGTGCTCTCGGTCGCGATGGCGTTGCTGATTGGGTTCATCGGGTGGGTGATCATCCGGTTTTCCCGCACGTATCTTCTGGGCGAGGAAAATCAGGGCCGTTTTTTCCAGTGGCTGGGTGCCACGCTCGGTTCGGTGTTTGTTCTTGTGATTTCCGGCAACCTGGCGCTGATGCTGGCAGCCTGGATCTCGACCAGCCTTTGTTTGCACCGGTTGTTGCTCTTCTACCCTCATCGTGAGGCTTCCATCATTTCCGCCCGCAAAAAATTTGTCTTCAGCCGGTTGGGTGACCTCTGCTTGCTTGTTGCCG
>JBBECL010000080.1:0-6341 GCA_040881805.1 Terrimicrobiaceae bacterium
TATGAGGGGAAGGGCCGGAGGCCGCCAGAGCGCGGCCAAGGTCATCCATCAAAGTTTCAATGCCGCTGCCGCCTGAAAGTCGTTCGCCGAGTGCTGAAAAGTTCATGAAAGATTTGAACATCATGTCACCTTGAAAGCGGCAAGAGGTCAACAGGCTTGACTGGTTCACGCTTCCTTGCGCTGAAACACACGAAGCAACTCCCGGCCTTCGCGCCCTTCATAAGACTGGGTTGGGACTTGCTGATGGAGAATCTCAAAGTGGGGTAAAAACCACTGATCAAGTTCTTCAGGAGACGACCGGAAGGGGGGATGGTCGGGTTCGTCCTGGTCGGGGTTGATGTAAAAGACAGCCAGGAGCTTGCCGCGTGGTTTGAGGGCCTGCAGACAGGAACGAAGGTAGTCCGGGCGGCGTTTGGGATCGATGGCGCAAAAGCAGGTGTGTTCAAAAATCCAGTCGAACGTCCCATAAAACTTCGGGTCAAGATTCAGAAAATCACCAAGCACAAATTGGGTGTTCTCGTGGTTGGGATGGGTGTTTGCGGCAGCGATGGCACCGGGAGCAAAATCCATCCCGACCACCTCCGCGCCCTGAGCCGCCAACGTGCGCACATCGTGACCCGAGCCGCAGCCTGGCACCAACACACGGCCTGCCACGGGTTGACTTTCGAGGTATTCCAACAGCGGAGGAGCCGCCGCGCCTTTGTCCCAATGCGCTTCCCCGGCCTCATATCGGGCCTGCCAAAAGTGAGGATCTGAGGGGCTGGGTTGTTGTGTCACTGACGGGATTGGGCCATGCGCAGGGTTTTTTCGTAGCTGGCGACACAATGGGCAAAATCAAAGTGGCGGGCGAGGGATTGGGATTCGTGTTTCATGGCAAGGAGGGTTTCGGGGTATTGGATCAACCGGCTGAGGGCTTCCGCAAACGCGTCAGGGTTCAAATCGCAGAGGGTTCCATTTTTTTTGTCGGCGATCACATCCTTCAGTCCGCCGATGCGGCTTCCGACAATGGCCAGTCCATGCCAGAGGGCTTCCACGGCCGCCATTGGTAGCCCCTCCTGGAGCGAGGTCATCAGAAGAACATCGGAGGTCTCCATTTTCTTGCGGACATCCGCTTCTTCGAGCCATCCGGACCACTGGATTTTGTGGGTCAGGCCGCGTTGGGCGGCTGCGGTTTTCATGGCATCGGCCAGGGGGCCGTCTCCGATGACATCCAGTTGCCAGGGCTCATTCGCAATTTTGGCAAGAGCTTCCATGGCGAGCAGGGGATTTTTTTGAACGCTCAAGCGGCCCACCATGAGGATCTTCAGGGGTCCGGTCCGACGGCCGGGGCGGGGGATGAGGATTGGCGGGATTCCATTCAAAATGACTTCCGGGGCTCGGCCCCAGGCTTTGGAGGCGAGTCCGGCAACATGACTGCTCACCGCGGTTGTTGCCGCGGCCTGATGCCACACCAGCCATGCCAGTGGAGCCGCCAGCCGGAAGAGCCCGGACGTTTGATCTGGCACCCCACCCGGCACATCGCCAAGGTGGGCGGTGACGACGTAAGGTCGGAAAGCAAGGATTTTGACAGCCAGGGCCAGCAGGCCACTGGGAACCACAAAGTGGGCGTGAATGACATCGGGTCTCCATGTCCACGCCTCCCAAAGAGCGGTGGGCAGGGCGGTCACCAAATACTGGGCCATCTCCATCACGCTGCAGGTGTCCTCTTTGCGGCGAAGGCTTTGGGGCCGCAGAATCAGGACGCCATTCATGGTTTCCCGGCCTGGCAGGTGGGCCATTCCGGCTGTGAGAACCCTCACGTCATGCCCCAACGCCGCCAGAGACCCGCAGAGCTTCTGGGTGAGTCGCCCGCCGCCGCCGCCCACAGGCGGATACTCGTAATTGAGGACGAGAATTTTCATTGTCACCCCAACCTATTGATTTGCGCTTGTCGAGAAAAGGGATTCCTCCCAAGCTTCGAGCGCGAGCTGACACCATAGGAAAAGACGTTCGTCGGAGCGCCCCTCGCGGTGGGAGGTCACCCGCGATTGGACAAACGGATCCCGGGACTTGGGAGTGAGAAGGCCTTCTTTGAACCAGGCTCCAACCGGGGATCCAAAGCCCTTTTTTTTGCGGTCGATGATGTCATCGGGGAGCAACCCCCGGAGGGCCTTTTTCAGCAGAAACTTGGTGGTGCCATTGCGGAGTTTGAAGCGGTGGGGAAGTTTGCGGGCGAAATCGGCGACTTCAATGTCGAGGAAGGGACTTCGGGCTTCGAGACTTTGGAGCATGCTGGCACGATCCACTTTGGCGAGAATCCCATCCTGCAAATAAATCTTGGTGTAAAATTCGAGGGTGCGGTCGATGAGATTCCGGCTTTCACAATCTTCCCAGGCAAGGATGGCCTCGCTGTAAAGGTCTTCCATGTCGGCAGGGCCGCCAAGAAAGTCAGCGATCTCGTCGGCCTCCAGCGCACCCAGCCAGACCGGGTTCCAAACGCGCGGTGGGTGGGAGGCCCCCCGCATTCCGCGTTTGAGTTTAAAGTCGAGGCTCAGGTTGTTGTGGGAAACCGGGATTCTTGCAATGAGGGCCCGGATGCCTTCATGGATTGGACCGGGAACCAAACGTGCATAAGTTTCGGCCATGCCAAGCCCGCGGAAGGTGTCATAACCGGCAAACAATTCATCGCCCCCGTCTCCCCCCAGAGCCACGGTCACGTGTTTCCGCGTGAAACCGCAAAGGAGCCAGGTCGGTAGGAGGGAGTTGTCTCCTTGCGGCTCGTCCACAGAGGCCAACAACGCGGGCAGCAAATTTCTGGCGGCGGGAAGGTCAAGGATTTCACATTGATGGGCCGTTCCCAACATCTTGGCCACCCGGGCGGCATAGACCGACTCATCGAACGTGGCTTCTTTGAAACCCACGGAGAAGGTTTTCAGTTTTTCTGTGCCGGCATGGCGCGCCGCCAGGGCGGCCACCGCGCTCGAATCGATACCCCCACTCAAAAAAATGCCCAATGGCACATCCGCAACCAATCGGCGGCGGACCGCACGATCCAGCAACTCGCGAAGCTCCGAGGCCAATTCGTCATCCGAGAGGCCTCGCTCTTCCGGCGCGATTTGGAATGTCCAGTAGCGATGGATGCGTGGTTCGTGGCCCGGTTCCATGGTCAAATGACACCCCCCCGGCAGCTTCGAGATCCCGTCAATCATGGAGTGGGGAGCTGGCACCAAGGCATAGGCAAACAACTTGCGACGGGCCGACGCTGAAAGGGATCTGGGAGCGGCAGGGTGTTCGAGCAAGGCTTTGAGCTCGGAAGCAAATCCCAAAATGCCATTTCGAAAAAACCAATAAAACGGCTTTTTGCCAAAACGATCCCGGCTTGCAAAAATACGGTTTTTGGCGGAATCCCAGATCACAAAGGCCCACATGCCGTTGAGCCGCCCGACAAGTCCCTCGCCCCACACCCGGTAGCCGTGCAGAAGGACTTCGGTGTCGGAATGGTCGGTCTCGAACACACACCCCGCCGCCTCCAAGGCTTGCCTCAGCTCGGGGTGATTGTAGATTTCCCCGTTAAAAACAATGTGCAGGGTTTTATCTGCCGTGGACATCGGTTGGGCCCCCCCGTCCAGGTCCAAAATTGAAAGCCGCCGGTGGCCGAGATAAACGCCTTGCGATGGTGCTTCGAGATACCCCTCGGCGTCGGGGCCCCGATGCGTGAGCTTTCGCGTCATTCGTCGCAGGTCCTCCGACGACCCATGCCCCACAAAGCCCGCTATTCCACACATGTTCTGGAGAGTGAAATCATCCGGGGATTTGGGCCTTGATCAATACCTCGGGCAGGTTCCGGGTCTCCTTGATCATATAAATGGCTTTCCCTTGGGACTCATGGAACGTCCGCGTGATCATCTCCGCAAGCAGGCCCATCAGGATGCAGATTGTCCCGGTCATGAATGAAAACACGGCCATCATGGGCAGCGGGGTCTGCGTAAAAAAGTAGCCCTGGGTGCGCATATAAAATGCCCATAAGGTAAAAAGCAGCGTGGCCACCCAAAATCCCACCCCCCACATGCCAAAAAGATACATGGGCTTCAGCATATACTTGTCAAAAAATTTCACCGTCACCAAATCCATCAACACCTTGAGAACCCGCTCCAAGCCGTATTTGGATGACCCCGAGGTTCGGGCAAAATGGCTGACCGGAATTTCGGTGATCCGGGCTCCATGCCACTTGGCATAAATGGGAAGGAAGCGGTGCATTTCGCCGTAGAGGCGCACGCCTTTGATGACCTCGGCCCGGTACGCTTTCAGCGAGCACCCAAAATCGTGCAGACGAACCCCGGAAACGGCTGAAATCAATTTGTTGGCGAGGATACTCGGAAAATTCCGGCGAATGGCATTATCCTGACGGTCTTTCCTCCAGCCGGAACACACATCGAATCCCTCCTCCAGTTTCGCAAGCATTCGGGGAATATCGTTGGGGTCGTTCTGACCATCTCCATCCATTGGGATAATCACATCCCCCCCGGCAAAATCAAACCCCGCCATCATCGCCGCTGTTTGACCAAAATTCCGGCGGAAGTGAATAACTTTCACCTCGGGGTTTTCTTCGGCCAGCGTATTAAGTGTCTCCGCACTTCCGTCTGTGCTGCCATCATTCACAAAAATGACTTCCCATGGCAACTCGCGAGCCGTCATAACCTCATTCACTTTTTTAAAAAGTGGGAGCAGGGCTTCGCGTTCATTGTAAACCGGGACAGTCAGGGAAATCATGGCAATCTTCCGGTATAGGTGACCACCCCCGCTTGCTCAATGCGCAAGTTTTGCACCATGACGGAGGTAGAGCTCTTCCGGCGCATCGTGTTCATCAAAGATTCGCGTGATGTGGAGGGGGACCGATTCATCCGGGGTAAAAAATCCACAGAGCCCGTCCTGGGTGATGACATGCAGAAGCCCTCCAAATGTCAGCAAGATCGCTTTCAACGGGTTGGCTGAATCACCCGTTCGAGTTTCGAGGTGTCATAACCCCGCTGCTGGAGACGATTCACGATGGCCTGATAATCGGTTTCGGCCAGCGTGGGTTTTCGGGACATGATCCAGACGAGGTTTTTGGAGGGGCCGCCCACGACCGTGTATCGGTAGTCATCGGCCAGATCGATCACAAGGAAGTCCGCGGAGAACGGGGGGAACAACTGGATTTTCCAATGGGCGTTGGTTTCCTTGTTAAACACGCGGGCCTTGGCTCTCCACTCCTTGCGGGGAGCATCCAGGGATTTTTTGCGGAAGGCGTAGGTCACGTTGATTTTGCCATCCGGACGCAGTTCGTAGATGTCCATGGTGTTGACGTTTCCTTTTTCCGCGAACCAGGGAAGGTAGGAAATGACATACCAATCCCCCATGAATTTTTGGAGGTCGAGATGGTCGACGGTTTTTGGTGGCGGGGTTGTGGCGCAGGAAGCTAGCAACATGGCAAGAAGGGGCAGCAGGGTGACGGTTAAAATTCTCATGACGTTCTTACGATTCTTTCGCGGGGACAGGTTCGGATTTTGTTTTTTTCTCGGTTTTCTTTTTTGCCGCCGCAGCTTTTGAGAGCGAGGCCAGAGCCTGTTTTTTCTGGGACTCAAATTCTTTTTCTTTGCCAAGAGTCGGGTGTTTCGTTTGGAGCACCAAAATTTCCTCGGGTGTGAAGCCGGCAGGAATTGTGATGATGCCATCGGTGATGCGGCGGTCCACCCGCAGGGCGGAGGCGATCCTGCCATTGATCAACGCGGCCACGATGGTGTCTCTGGCCGTGGTGGTGTGCTCCTCGATTTTCTGGGCACCGTTCGCATCCAACTTCAACGTGCATCCCAGGGAGCCATCGGCGGAGCTGAAGGGGAGAATGGCTGTGATGTCCTTCTCGCTGATGATCGGCACCTTGCGGATGAAGATGCGCTTGGCAGGAAAAGCGAGGTCAATTGGCGCAACAAAAGAAGGCCCTTCGCGTTCACTGCCTTCGGCGTGGATCCTGACCGAGATGAGGGGCGCTTTTTTTTCCGCAGCCAGAACGGCAGCTGGCATCAGCAAAGAGAAAAGAAGAAAGTGAGGAATCCGCATGGCCAGAGGATAGGCATGCAATCAGGATTTGCAACTTTCCTCCGGCTGCGATACGAAGAGCAGATGAAACATCCGTGCATTTCCTTGTTGGCACTCGTGGTAGCTCCTTTGGCGTTCGCGCAGCAGGCTGATCCGACTCCCAAACCCACCTTTCAGGAGGCTGTTTCCGCATTTGCCGTCCAGCCTCCCGATGAAAGCAGCCCGTTTTTTGCAGATCGGGAGCTGGCAAAGATGGAGCGGGCAGCCAGTGCTCGAGGCGAAGTTTTTGC
>JBBECL010000081.1:0-6229 GCA_040881805.1 Terrimicrobiaceae bacterium
TTCGGGGGACCTCCGCTCGGCGGGGCCTGGATGATCGCCGAATGGAACAAGCCGGAGGGACGCATCCATTTCGCGGGGGATTTCACCACGATGAAATCGGGCTGGGTCGAAGGGGCCATTGAGTCGGGCCTCCGGGCCGCCCGGCAAATAGACCCTGGAGCGAGGCCGGAGGCCGAGCCGGGCTTGCGGCAGGAGATCACAGCGTAAGCGGTGAGGCGACCAATTCCAAATTTTTTCCGAAGTGTGTGAAGGCCGCCGTGAAAAACAACACGGACAGGCCGTTTGCCGAGCGGTATTTTTATTCGATTGCGTCCATTCTGCTTTTGGGACTAACCATGGCAGGCTTCCAGCTTTTCTATTTTCACGGGCAGGCGTATCCCGGGCGTCCGCTGACGCCGCAGACCAAGCATCTCGTTGTCATACACGCCGTGGCGATGTCACTCTGGATGGTGATAAGTGTGATTCAGCCATTCCTTGTTGCGAGCGGCAATCGGCGGAAGCACATGGCGCTGGGCAGGATTGCCGCTTTCATCGCTGTGGCCCTGGTTGTGTTGGGTCTCCTGCTGGCCATCGCAGCCTGCAAGGTCGCTCCGCCGGGCTTGATGTATGGAGCGCTGACCCCGAGGCAATTCATGGCTGTGCCGGTGTTGAACATCGTGATGTTTGCGCTGTTCGTGGCCGCAGGCGTTTTCTGGCGCAAGCGGACGGAGATCCACAAGCCGGTGATGTTCGTTGCCACGCTTACTGCGGTGGCTGCCGCGATCAGCCGGACGGATTTTTTCAACCATCTTTACGCGGACACAGTGTGGGAAAAGATCTTCGGCGTCTTCGTCTTTTCCGTCGTCATCGCCGGTCTGTTTTTCGCTGCCAAATGCATTGTGTTCCGACGATTTGACTTTTGGTTTGCTGTTAGCTGCGGCATGATGGCCATCGGATTTTTGATCATTGCACAGATCGCGCCGACTCCGGCCTGGGATGCCATCGCGGGTTTTCTCTTGAAATAGATCTGCCCAAGTCGGACCGGTCGTGTGAAAGGCTCCCGGCAGAATCCTGACCTTCGTCGAGGCTAAATCGGTGCCAGTCGGATCTTCTTCTGTTTTTCCTCTTCCCGAGAGAGCCCGGTCCAGCTTATTCGTGATCCAAGAATATGGTCCCGTCCAAACAAGCCACTTTGCTTTTGCTCGCGGCTCTCTTGTTCTGGGCCGGCCGTCTGGGTGCCCAAGAGGCGGATTCGATCGCACAATTGAATCGCTTGCGCGTTCTGCAGAATCAAATCATCCAGGAGGCAGTGGGTCTCCCCGAGGCCAATGTGGTGGATCACTGGAAATTCCTTTTGGTGAATTCCAGCATGACTTACACCAGCAATGCGAATCTGACTCCTGGAGGCAGCTCGCCGGATGTTTTTACGACGAACGCCCTGGGTCTGGGCTGGCAGCCGGCACTCGGACGGGGTTTTGGGTTCGCCACCAGTTTGCTGCTCACGGACTTTCGCTATGTCCGGATGCCAAGTCTTAGTCTCTCGTTTTTGGATTGGGATGTCGGCTTGAATTGGAGTGGGACCGTGGCGGGCATGGATGCTCAGTTTTCCATTTCCCAAACTCTCGAGACAACGCAGCAGGACGTTCATCAGATGCCGACATTGTCATCGATTCTCACAGTGGAGGGAATACTTTCCCGAGAAATCATGGCGGGGCACACGCTTTCGGCTTCCATCGATTTGAGCGCGACGCCTTATTCCACGCCTTGGGAAAACAATTATGCGAGCGCTTCGGTGTCGTGCGGCTACGCTTGGAACCTTACCAAATCGTGCTCTCTCTCCCTTTCTGCACTGGCTTATGAGACCTCATATTTTGCCGGACCGCGGAATTTGACGTCTTCGGCTGGAGCGACGGTTACCTGGGCTGTCACCTCGTGGTTGTCGGTGTCTGCTTTCGCCGACCAGACGTGGAATTTCGGCTCGAACGGTGGATCTAATTATACGGTGCTGGATACCGGTATGAATCTCTCGGCATTTCTTAGTTTTTAATGGAGGGTGCGGGTGCCTTGGTGGTGAGCCGCAGCGGCAGGGACAGTTCGCGGTAACGGCGGGAATGGTCCGTGGGGTCTTGCAGAGCATTTACCGCGATGCCGAGGCCATGGTGATCCCGCGAGTAGGGCAGAGCGCTTTTTTGACGATCCTGACGGTATTCCAGGATGGCGGCCTTGAAAAGATCATCGAAGCGTTTCTGTTCGGCAGCGTTCCTGCCGATCAGTCTGGTCGTGAGGGTGTAGAGATCCTGAAGGTAGGGATAGGGCTCGGAGGTGCTGCGATCCACAGAGGCGGCAAGGCTGAAAAAGGAGGAATCAAGCGGTCGGTTGGCAAACAGGGCGCTGACATAATTTGCGAGGGGTTCAATGCCGGCGGTGGCGATGATGCTCATGTCGGCGGGATCGTTCTCCGGATCGGTGTTGTTCCGCTGAATGAATGAGGCGAGGATGCGGGAAAGGAGCTTCCGGGTATTCCCCACGGTGGAAAATTCACGAACCAGCGACGGCGAGGCGAGGCCTTCCCACGGGCCGTAGTCCTCACTGGCGATCAAATACTTCGTCGTATTGCGGAACTCGTATGCGGTTTCCAGCGTGGACATGAGGCACATGTCCAGACCGACGATCTCGAACGAAATGCCGGCCGCCTGGATGGCAGAAACCACCGCTGCCGAGGACA
Organism: Terrimicrobiaceae bacterium; assembly: GCA_040881805.1. GTDB lineage: Bacteria > Verrucomicrobiota > Verrucomicrobiia > Chthoniobacterales > Terrimicrobiaceae > JAJTZA01. Next base: position 2,705 of record JBBECL010000081.1, read on the forward strand.
CTGTGCGTCCGTGTCCAATCGAGAAATACCACCCGGAACCGTGCCCCTGCATGATCAGGGCGTATTTCCGGGCGGGAAATCGGGCTGCGGATTCGCGGATCAAGCTTGTGAGGTTGCGAAGATCGTCCAGGTGCAACGGGCCGAGGCGTTCCATCGCGATGGTGGAGGGGTCGCCGTCGTACGAGAGCCGCCAATTCCCATAGTTGTCGGTGGAAATGAGGTTCGTGAGCGCAACCGGTTTGCCCGTTGGGCGTGAGGCGGTGAATTTGGCCACGTCGCGAAAGGTGTACGGCTCAAGATTGTTGGCTGTGGCGGCGTAAACCATGATGGTCCACTCGCGCGGCTCGCTTGCGACCCTGGCCGAAGCCCCGCCGCCGAACAATAGACACAAAACCAAAACGGTGGCGAGCTGGCGCAGGGCATGGGAAGGCTGGGTGGTTGGTTTCTTCATGGGCGAACTAAGAGGAATACGAAAGATATTGTGTTGGAAAATTGGCAAAAACACATGATGCCTGCCAGGACTGTCACTGGAAATCACGGGGAATTGTTTTCCGCCATTCTTTTTCTCCCTTGACCGCTCCATTCTCGGAGACAATCCGACTGACCGTAACGTCAAAATTTTTCGCGTCCGATCTGACGTCCACCCGGGTTTTCACCTCAACCTCGCGGTCGCCTTTTGTCAAGATCACCATTCCCTCTCCGAGGAAACCCGCCTGGGCGGGGTCGTTTCTGTTGACCCTGTATGTGACAGATTCGCGATCCTGAAATCGGGTGGGGCCGATTTTCCAGATCTGTTGCTCGGTCTGTTGCACCTTGGTCCAATCTCCTTCGCGAATTTCGCTGGGCGGGGGTGCATCGCCAAGGCTGCCCGCGAGGAGCTCGAAATCGGCAGGAACGGAAAGTTTCACCGGCTGGAGGAGGAAGTCGGCGGAGGCACCCGGGATTTTCAGAAAAGGCAATTGGATCGTTGAGGCACCATCGCCCACGGCCAATTGGGTGGGTTTGTGAAATGGTGTGGGCCAGAACATGGGAAACTGGGCATTGGAAATGACCACACGGATGCGGTGCCCCGCCGCAAACGTGTAGGAGGTGAAATGGAGGGGGAAATTCAGATCCACAAATTCGCCGGGTGTCAGTTCCGTGGGTTCAGTGCGCGATTTGCGTTGGGAGCCGTTGATGCCGCCTCCGGTGACGAGTGTGACCGAGCCGTCCGGGTGAAGGTCTTCGAGTCGCACGGCCCAGTTCGCCAGGGGAGCCTCCGCAGCGGCTTTCAGGTGGACGGCCGCTTGTCCCAACATCACGCTTGGATACCCGAGTGGAGCAGAATCAAAAATCTGCTCCCCTGCCGCGACTTTGCGCATGTCGGGAGTCCGTTCCCCCCACCAGCTTCCCGCATCTATGCCGGCGTCGGGGTCGCAGGGAATCGTAAGAGTCTCGGATTTCCCTGCTTCCGCAGTGAGCGTTCCTGCTGCGGTGAGGTGAAAGGTTTCGCTGCTTTTGTCCGGTATCGGCCAGTCGAATCCTTCGAACTTCCCCGGCGTGACCGCGTAGTCGTCCCGCGCGGGGACGGTGTCGCGCACGAAGACGGTCAGTTTTGGTTCCCGCAGGATGCCAGTATCCTCGTCGCACAGCCATTGTTTCCACCAGCGGACGGCCGTTTGCCAATTGTTGTAGTTGGGGCCGGGCGAGCCATCGTTGGGCCACGCGTGATTCCAAGGCCCGATCTCGGCTTTTACCGGAGCCGTCACGTGATCAAGGATGGCAGGAACGTAGTCGCGGTAGCCATCAAGCAAACCGCCGATCGCGTAGATAGGAATTTTTACGCGATCATAGGCGGTGGAAAGCGACCGCCCGTCCTGCCAGAATCTTCCGTCCCGCTGGTTGCGCAGATAGGTTAAGATCCACGGTTCGCGGTCGAACCGTTCAGTAAAATAGGCGGGATCGAGGGAATAGTCCGGCGACTTGGGGATGAGGTTGTCCGTCTCCATCTCCTGGTTGAAGATATCCAGATGCAACACCCCGTCGATGCAGTGGACATCATTCCCATAAAGATCCTGGCTGGCGTGGGCCACAAGCAGGGCCTTGAGAGCCGGGGGTTGCCGCATGGCCATCATGAGGGCGTTGAACCCCGCCCACGACTTTCCTTGAAGCCCGATCTTTCCGCTGCACCAGGGGATCTGAGCCAGCTTGCCGATACTGAACTCCAGATCGTCCAGCTCCCGGTCGGAGTATTCCCGATCCACCAGATTCCCTTCGGACCCGCCGGTGCCGCGGACATCGATCCTGGCACCCGCGATTCCCCGTTCGGCCAGGTAGGTGAAAATTCCGTAGTCCACGGCGTAGAACTCGTCGTCTTTCCGATACGGCAGCATCGCCACCACGATGGGATATCTATTGGAGGTCGAAGCATCCGCAGGTTTGAAATATGTCACCGCAAGACGGACTCCGTCCGGCATCTGCAGAAAATCGTGCTCAATGACAACCTGGTGTTCTGAAGCATAGTATTTGAACCAATCGGGAAGCGGCTTTCCTGAAAGCGTCTCCTGTCCCTCGGCAGAAAGTGTGAGGATACCTGCGAACAGGCAGAGCAGCATGGCGATTCCACCGGACGGGAGAGTGCCAGAGGTTGCTCGACTGAACAAATTAAGGGTGCTCGACACGAATTGGCATACTTATCTGATCACTGGGTGCTGTCAAACCCTTCCGCCTGCCACGGAGACATCCCCGGGCAACTAAATCCGGCGTCAGGGCAGGACGGCCCAGATCTCCACGATCCGGTTTTTTTCGAGGCTTGCGGCATCAAACATTTCCGAGCTGCCCATGCCCACGCTGTGTGTCACATTCATGATGCCGCAGCTCTGCTTGAGCGTGTCCACCACGGCGCTGGCGCGATCCCGGGAGAGGGTTAAATTTTTTGCTGGGTCGCCCGCTTTGTCCGCAAACCCAAGAACCACAAAAACCACGGTGGGGTCATCTTTGAAGGAGGCAAACTGAGGCAACAGGAGCTTTTCCTTGAGAGCGTTGATATGTGTTGGCGTGAGAGTTTTTTGACCCGTGGCAAATGGCACGGACATGAGTTTTCCCATCCCGCGCGCCCGCTCGACCTGCACATAGAGTTTGTCTTTTTCCTCGTCGGAGAGTTTTGGCATCACGTCAATTCGTGACAAAACTTCAGCCTTCACCAACTGGATTTCGTCATCTTCCACATCCATTTTTACCTCAGCGGCAGCAGTCACTTCCTCAACGGCCCCGGGAGTTTCCACATCAATCCCCACCGTGCCCGCCGGCGCCTCGGGGGATGCCGCAGGGGTCGGGGAAGGAGTTGCGGAAGCCTCAACATCCTTCGGACGGTCACAACCAGCCAACGCCAATACCACAACACAAAAAGTCAGTTTTAGTATCATCCCTCCATTGTGATCCCAAAATCCTTTCAGGGGAAGCCTGTTCCTGATTGCGCTGACGCCTTCCGTCTGTTACCTACAAAAGCAAGCACGGCGGCAGGAATTCCCTCTCAAAGGAAATCTC
>JBBECL010000082.1:0-2363 GCA_040881805.1 Terrimicrobiaceae bacterium
GCGGAGGCTGGATCCTCGTGTGACCAGGAAGAAAAGATTTGCGAGACGGATTGCTGAAAGTTATCCCCTGTCGGCATGTGTTCAAAGACGGCATCAAGCAGTTCCTGACGATTGCCCGTGGGGTTCATGCTCATGGCTCGGAGGATATCGGAGCGTATGGTGGAGTCTGGGACGCTGATGGCATACTGCAAGGCCCCCGGGAAGTCTGATCTGGCCCATGAACTCACCGCCGAGGAAATCGCCGGGGCCCGGGAGCCGGCTTCCTGAATTTCCAGGGCCGCTTTGAGTGCGGCTTGGGGATCGGATTGAGCCCAGGTTTGAATCACCTGCTGACGTGGATCCGTGCGACCCATGGAGCCTGAGGGAAGCGAGTTGACAAATTGCCATGCAGCCTTGGGGTCACTTTGAGCCAGAGAGGAAATCAGGGACATGCGGGCTTGATCGGCGCTTCGCCCGGTGAGTCTGGCAAAGGCTGCCTTGGCCCCCTCGGGATCTTTTCGTGCCCAATGATGAAAGATCATCGAGATGGAGTGATCCTCCTGAGAGTCCATGCCGGAGGTGGTGACAAGATCGAGAGCCCTCTGGGGGTCTTTCTGGGCGATGTTCATGATGGCCATGGACCGCATCTGGCGTTTCAATTGCTGGTCGTCGATGGAATCCGCCATGCTCAAAGCTCTGGTCGGATCCTGAACCGCCACAGCGGACACAATCGCCATGAGAGCGGACTGACGACTGGTGCCGGGCGGCATCGTGAGGGCAAAGTTCCATGCCCCTTGCGGATCTTTTTCCGAGAACGCAGCCATCACCAAGTTCCAACCCATTTCCTGACCGGGCTTCATGCCCAGAGCCTGGAGCTTGGCGGCAATCTCTGCGGGGTTGGAGAGCAACAATCGATCGTTGAGATCAGCCCACCGTCTCATGGATTTCATATTTCCCCAGGCACCGCTCTGGGCGTTTTCGATTTCGGCAAGAAATTCCTCGGCCGTGATGGGATTCAACCCCTGAGCCGCAGCAGGTGTTGCGGGCTCAACAGACTGGACTTCGGAGCTGCCGCGTGGCGCGGGTGCCGGAACCGATCCCGATTGTGCTGTGTTGCCCGGTGAAAGTGCAACTGGCGCAGGCGATTTGATGCCGACAAAATATCCGACCCCTGCCCCAATGGCAAAGGCAGTAAAGGTGGTTGCGATGAGTGCGAGTTTCAAGTGCCCTACCCTTTGTTTCTTCCAAGACTGTTAAGATCTTCGAAGGAACAAATCAGGCGCTTGGCGAAGCTGTCTTCCGCCGCTCCGAGCCAGACGCGCGGGTCGTAAGACTTCTTGTTGGGAGCATCGGCACCACTGGGATTCCCGATCTGACCTTGCAGAAAATCGTGGTTTTTGGCTTCGTAGGCACGGATGCCATCCCAGTAAGCCCATTGGAGGTCGGTATCCAGATTCATTTTGATGGCCCCGTAGCCGATGGCTTCACGAATTTCCTCACGCGTGGAACCGGATCCGCCATGGAACACAAAGTTCACGGGTTTTGGCCCGGTGCCAAAAGTTTTTTCGATGTGTTTTTGAGATGCATCAAGAATCGCGGGTTTGAGTTTCACGTTGCCCGGTTTGTAAACGCCATGCACGTTTCCGAAGGCAGCAGCCACGGTAAAATCCGGGCTGATCTTGTTGAGGACCTCATACGCGCTGGCCACATGCCCGGGTTGGGTATACAGCCGGGACTCGTCGATATCGGAGTTATCCACCCCATCCTCTTCGCCGCCGGTGACTCCCAACTCGATCTCCAGAGTCATGCCCAATTTGGCCATTCTTTCCAAATACGCGGCACAGGTGGCGATGTTCTCCTCCAGCGGTTCTTCCGAAAGATCCAACATGTGGGAGCTGTAAAGCGGCTTTCCTGTCGCTGCAAAATGAAGCTCACCCGCCTGGAGCATTCCCTCCACCCACGGCAGGAGCTTGCGTGCGCAATGATCCGTATTAAGAATCACCGGGACGCCGTGGGCTTCGGCCGCATGGGCCACGTAATGGGCCGCGGCAATGCCCCCCGCAATCGCCCCTTTCTGCCCCTCTTTGGTGATGCTTTTCCCAATAAAAAAATGAGCCCCACCATTGGAGAACTGGATAATGATGGGTGACTCAACCTCGCGAGCGGCCGCCAGGGCCGCGTTCACCGAACTCGTTCCGATACAATTCACCGCCGGCAGCGCATAGGCATTGGCTTTGGCATCTTCAAAAACCTCACGGACTTCCGCCCCGAAAAGAACTCCTGCACGAAACTTGGATTGACTCATATTATGATGTGGTTGGATTGGTGAACTTTGATCCTAACGGCGAAAATTTCTTCTGCCAGCAACAAATGTTCCGGCCCCG
>JBBECL010000082.1:2463-6170 GCA_040881805.1 Terrimicrobiaceae bacterium
CCCCGACTGGGATTCCCGACACCCGGGGATTCCAGCAGTTTTGAATACCCCCAAGCGCACCAAGCACGAACTATGCCCGAAAAAATCGGAAAAATCGAACCATGCGCGGGTCAGGGATTTACAACGGCGTTTTTTACATAGTAATGTCCAATCCGTGAGCGAATCTGAACCCATCCCCAAAGTCGAAACCCGGTTTCGTGGGATTGGTGTCGCACCGGGAATCGCCCATGCACCGATTGTGATGCACTGGGAGGACGATGAAAGTGTTCCCGAACGCCCGATCTCGACCTCCGATCTGCCCGGAGAGATTGCACGGTTTGAGGCGGCCCTGATCGCAACCCGCGCCGAATTGCTGGAAATTCAGGAGCGTATCGCCAATGCCATCGGTTCCAAGGATGCCAGCATCTTTGATGCCCACCTTCTCGTCGTCGAAGACCGGACGCTCATTGACGAAGTGCTGCGGTCTCTGGAGTCGAGCCGCAAAAACATTGATTTTGTTTTTTCGAAGGTGGCGGAACGGTATTGCAAAACTCTCGAGCAAATTGATGATCCTTACCTCAGGGAACGGGTGGTCGATATCGAAGATGTCGCCAAGCGGATCCTGCGGAACCTTCTCGGAAAAGGTCCCAAGGACCTTGCCACCAGCGAGCAGCCCCATGTGCTGGCCGCCAGGGTGCTGGCTCCCTCGGATACAGCGCTCATCGACAGGTCCAAGGTGTTTGCCTTCGCCACCGAGTCGGGCAGCAAAACCTCCCATGCCGCCATCATGGCCCGCTCCCTGGGCATCCCCGCTGTGGCGGGTCTCCATGAAATCTTCGATCAGTTGGAGACAGGCGATGATGTGCTCCTCGATGGCACATCCGGCCTGCTGATTCTCAATCCCAGTCAGGAAACTCTGGCAGAATATGGCCGGATCGAAGAACGGCGGGAAAAAGTCGAGGAGCAACTCGACCTGATCCGGGAAACCTCCTCGACGACCTCGGATGGACGCCACATCATTCTTTCAGCAAACATTGAACTCCCCGATGAAATTGCGGACGTCATGGAATATGGCGCGGAAGGGGTTGGTCTCTTCCGCACCGAATTTCTTTTTCTCAACCGCGAGGACGTGCCATCGGAGGAGGAGCAGTTCGAAAATTACCGGCTGGTGGCTCAAAACGTGGCACCTCACGCCGTCATTATCCGCACCCTGGATATTGGCGGAGACAAGCTGTCTGACAGCCTCGACCTGCCGGAGGAGGAGAATCCCTTCCTTGGTTGCCGGGCGATCCGCTATTGCCTCGAGCGCCCGGAATTCTTCAAGATCCAGCTCCGCGCGATTCTTCGCGCCTCCGCCTTTGGAAATGTTCGGATCATGTATCCCATGATCTCCGGGATCGGAGAACTCCGGCGGGCCAATGCCTTCCTGGAGGAATGCAAAACCGAGTTGGCGGAGCACGGCGTGGCCTTCAACCCCCACATCGAAGTGGGAATCATGATTGAAATTCCCAGCGCCGCGCTTTCGGCAGAGCGGCTGGCGAAAGAGGTCTCATTTTTCAGTATTGGCACCAATGATCTGATCCAATACGCGCTCGCCGTGGACCGCGTGAACGATGCCATCTCCTACCTTTTTGACCCCACCCACCCCGCCGTGCTTCGTCTCATCAAAATGGTGGTGGATGCCGCTCGCTCGGCAGGAATATGGGTTGGCGTGTGCGGGGAGATGGCTGGCGATGTGGTCTTGACCCCGCTGCTGCTTGGTCTTGGCGTGGATGAGCTGAGTGCTTCCAGCCGTCTCGTCCCCCGCGTCAAAAAAGCCGTGCAATCCCTGAACCTTGCTGTGTGCCAGTCCCTGGCCGACGAGGCGTTCCAGATGGATACGGGCGCGGAAATCCTGACCCGGTGTCAGGAGGTCGCTCGGGAGCACTACGGCGAGATTTTGGATTGATCCCCTCCCCGCGCCCACGGCCCCATGGAGGGCCAAATCCCCGGAATCTGTAAAGCCTCCCGCAGGGCACCCAGGTAGTTCTGTTTGGAAACCTCCATGGCTCCAAAGCGCCGCAGATGTGGCGTCACCCATTGGATGTCAAGGAGCCGGAATCCTCCCGCTGTCAAAATATCAACCAAAGCGACCAGCGCGACCTTGGAAGCCCCCGAATGATGGTGAAACATGGATTCCCCAAAAAATGCGGCCCCCAGCCTCACGCCATACAACCCTCCCGCCAACTGTCCCTCCCGCCAGACTTCCACCGAATGGGCCCGGCCGACCCGGTGGAGTTCCCGGTAGCTGGCAAAGATGCGATCATCAATCCACGTTTCCTTCCGGTCCGCACAGGCCTGCACAACGTCCTGAAACGCCGTGTCGATCCGCACGTCCCACCGCGGGTCCTTGATCACTTGGCGTGTGCCATGGGGAATGTGAAAACCGTCCAACGGGAGGATTCCCCGGGGGTCCGGGGAGAACAGTCGGATCTCGCCATCCGGCGTCGCCATGGGAAACCACCCCGTGGCATACATGCCGATCAATTCTTTGGCGCGAATCATGATTGCCATTTCGCCACAATAGACTATCAATGACCGCGTGAAAACGGTCAGTTTGTTAATCGTATTGGTAGGAGCCTGCGTGCTTCTTGGAGCTTGCGCGGTGGCTGAGCAGGACGCCACCGCCGTGGGGAATCAGTTCCAGGACGGCCTCCAAGGCCGGGGGCGCATTATCCAACAAGACCCCACCAACGACTCCTTCGGGCCGGAGTATCGCTAACCTCCCCTCCCCACACTGATTTCCATGGCCACCCCGTCGCAAGCGGAGGATAAAATTATTATCCTCGATTTTGGTTCCCAATACACCCAAGTCATCGCCCGCCGGGTTCGGGAATGCCAGGTCTTCTCGGAAATCCTTCCCTACCGCACCAAGGCGTCAGCCATCAAAAAGCTCAATCCCTCGGGCATCATTTTGTCAGGCGGGCCCGCCAGCGTGTATGCCCCCAAAGCCCCGCAGGTGGATGCTGCCATCTACGATTTGGGGATTCCCATTCTTGGCATCTGTTACGGCATGCAGCTCATTGCCCACGGGCTCGGCGGCAAGGTCGAACCCTCGAAACAGCGCGAATATGGCCCAGGTCTTCTCAAGGGCGACCCGAAATGCCTCCTTTTCCATCAACTGCCCGCCACCCTCGAGGTCTGGAACAGTCACGGGGACAAAATCACGAAGCTCCCCAAGGGATTCCGTCCACTCGGACGCACGGAAAATTCGCCTCATGCGGTGATCGGTGACACAAAACGCAAGATTTTCGGCCTCCAATTTCACCCCGAGGTCGTCCATACCCCCAAGGGCAAGGAAATCCTCGCCAACTTTGTCCACAAGGTCTGCGGGGCCCAATCCTCGTGGACCATGGAATCCTTCATTGATCTGACCACACGCCAGATCCGCGAGCAAGTCGGCACGGCCAACGTGATCCTCGGCCTCAGTGGCGGGGTCGATTCCTCGGTTGCCGCCGCCCTGCTCCACAAAGCCATTGGTGACCAACTGACCTGCATCTTCGTGGACAACGGTCTCCTGCGTGCGGGGGAAGCCGATGCCGTCCAAAAACTCTTTGCCGGCGAGTTCCGGATTCGCATGCAAAAGGTCGATGCCGCCGAGCGCTTCCTGAAAAAACTCAAAGGCGTCACCGACCCGGAAAAGAAACGCAAAATCATTGGCAACGAATTCATCAAGGTCTTCGAAGCCG
>JBBECL010000083.1:0-6155 GCA_040881805.1 Terrimicrobiaceae bacterium
AACAAATCAGGCATCCCTTAAAAAATCAATCCGATTTTCCATGAATTTTTTTAGCGCCTACAACCAATCGGTTAATCCCGGCGAGCCGGGACTCTACCACTGAGCTACTCAGGAATGCGTGGAGAGATGAACAAATCAGGCATCCCTTAAAAAATCAATCCGATTTTCCATGAATTTTTTTAGCAAATCGAGTGGTCACAGTTTTGGCATCACTCGCTGTGAGCGGTTTCCCGTCCAGAGTGACGCGCCCATCGCCGAGTAGGATCACCTCTGCTTCCCCCCGAAGACTCTCTCTGGCCAAAATTCCCTTCGTCAAATGTCCAGGCGGTTTCCGGCATCTTTCCACGAGATTCCCGTCACAGAATTGAATCTGAGGCTCGTATTGCCAAGCCTGGCTTGCAGGGCTACAGTGACTGCATGGAACCCGTGGTCAATTGCGAAGAAATTATCGGAAAAACGGTCGGGCGGAGACGCGCGATCAATCCATTGCGAATTGATCCCAAAAGTCGTTTGTCAGCGGAGGCATGGAGGGATGCGGGCATGAGACCGGGCATTCGCAGAGGGGTTTATCGATTCAAATCTCATGAGGAGGCAGACCAATGGCTGATGGACCATTTGACCCGGAAACCGGGGAACTGATTCCACGGGACCCAACCCTTGAGGACCTTGTCGCTTTGTGCAGGGAGCTTAATAATCGGGGCGCTCAATTTATGGTCGTTGGAGGTTTCGCAATCAGAGCCACCGGGCTAGCTCGGAACACGGGCGACGTGGATGTGCTCATGGATGTCTCGCCGGAAAATGAGCGTCGTGTTTTTGAGGCCTTGGCCACCCTTCCCGATGGCTGTGTCCGCGAGTTGGACCCCGGCGATGTGGCCAAATACACGGTTGTTCGTGTGGCCGATGAAATTCTCGTCGATCTCATGGCAAGCGCTTCCGGCATCACCTACGAGGAAGCTGCGAAGAGTGTCATCGTTCACGAGATTGATGGTGTCGACATCCCTTTTGCAAGCCCCGAGCTCCTTTACCGAATGAAAAAGCGGGCCGGACGCGAGAAGGACCGGGGCGATATCTATTTCTTGGAACAACTCTTCGCCGCCCAAGGCCTGCCATTGCCCGAGGTGTGATCGGTTAAAGTCTTTCATTCCTTGATTTCGCGCTGGCGGATTGGGATCGCGTCAATTTGACTGAATAAACATGATGACGTGGCAAACTTATGTGGGGGTGATGGCGGGGGGCGCGGCGGGAGTTGGAGCCCGTCTCTTTCTTTCGAATGTTATTGCGAACCAGTTTGGCCAATCCTTCCCGTGGGGAACATTGATTGTGAATCTGTCCGGTTGCGTGGTGATTGGGTTTTTTAGCGGCATGACGGGGCCGGATGGTTTCTTCATGACCTCCCCTCTGGTCCGGCAAATTGTCATGATCGGAATTCTGGGAGGATACACGACTTTTTCCTCCTTCAGTTTGCAGACCATCAACTTGCTGACGGATGGAGAATTTTTTTATGCTGCGGCGAATATTCTCGCAAGCCTGCTTCTGTGCTTGCTAGGCACGTGGATCGGCCTCGTGATAGCCGGCGTTTTCCAACCCAAATAATACGACCTATGACTCTGCCAAAAGATGCCATGCGACTCCGAATTCATATCGGTGAAAGCGACCGGTGGAATCATCAGCCTCTGTATGAGGCACTCACATTGAAGGCCCGCGAACTGGGGTTGGCGGGTGCCACGGTGCTTCGAAGCCCGATGGGGTTCGGGGCCAGCAGCAAGGTTCACACGGCCAAGATTTTACAACTTTCCAGCGATCTCCCGGTGATCATTGAAGTGGTGGACACCGAGGAGAAACTGAATTCGTTTCTGTCCGTGCTCGAGGACATGCTGGACGGCGGATTGGTCACCTTGGAAAAAGTTCAGGTTATTCACTATCGCCCAAGGAAAGACCGGCCAAAAGATCCGACATCTTAGAAGGCGGAAATGACATCCCGTTTGCAATTTGAGCTTCAGGCCCGGGCCACGGGTTCGGCCGCAAGGGCGGCAGTTTTTCGAACACTGCACAATGAAGTGCTCACACCGCTGTTTATGCCGGTGGGAACGCAGGCGACCGTCAAAGCCCAACTGCCACAGACGCTTGAGGATTCCGGGTCCCAGATCCTGTTGGCGAACACGTATCATTTGATGCTTCGTCCGGGGCTTGAGGTTTTTCGGAAGGTGGGCGGGATTCACCGCTTTATGAGCTGGAAACGATCGGTGCTCACGGATTCGGGAGGATATCAGATTTTTTCGTTGCCGCATTCGCGTTCCATGACCGAGGAGGGGGCTGTTTTTCAGAGTTACACGGATGGGAGGTCGATCCTCCTGAGTCCAGAGGTGAGCATTGGGGCCCAGGTGGATATTGGCAGCGATATTATGATGGCATTGGACCAGTGCGTGCCATCCACGGCGGAGGAATCCGTCGCGCGCGCCGCACTGGAACTCACCCACCGGTGGGCAGCCCGCAGTCTGGCGGCGCGGGGGGATTCTCCGCAGGCCATGTTCGCGATTGCCCAGGGAGCGCTTTACCCGGAACTCCGCAAAGAAAGTGTGATGGGATTGCTGGAGCTTCCCTTTGATGGTTATGCGATTGGAGGACTTGCCGTGGGTGAGGGCAAAAATGAACGCGAAGACATTTGTGGATTCACAGCCGGGTTGCTGCCCTCGGACAAACCCCGATATTTGATGGGTGTTGGAACGCCTTTGGATATTTTGGAGGCTGTTCATCGGGGTGTGGACATGTTTGACTGCATTATCCCCACCCAAGTGGCGCAACGCGGTGGAGTTTTCACCTCGCGCGGTTATTTGCAACTTCGCCGCGGGGTTTACAAATTCTCGGAGGAAAAGCTGGATCCGGCCTGCCATTGCCCCACCTGCGAGAGGTATTCCCGCTCCTATCTCCACCACCTCACCAAAACCAAGGAGACCCTCGGCTGGCAGTTGCTGGGGAAACACAATTTTCATTTTTATCACCGTCTCATGCGGGAAATCCGGGACGCGATTTTGTCAGACACATTTTTATCCCTCTATCACGAGAAGCGCGTTTTGCTGCATGAGGACGACATCGACAATCCTGTCATTCCCCAAAAATCCCAAAAGCCCAAACGCCTGGCCTTGGGGCACTATGAAGTTCACAAAGCTTGGGAGGGCTTTGCCAGCATCCGTCATGTCCACTCGGGTGAAATCATGCATTCCCGCACCCCACCCATGGAAGAAGCCCGGCGGCTCTACACCGACCAAGCCCGACTCTCACAACGCTTGCAAGAAGCGGGGGAAACCCCACTCATTGTTTGGGATGTTGGGCTCGGCGCTGGAGCCAATGCCATGGCGGCTATCTGTTGTTATGAGGACAATGCCCTGCCCGCTTGCGACTTGCACATCATCAGTTTTGAAAATGACCTCGATTCCCTGAGGCTGGCCTTTCGGAACAGCGACCAGTTTCCATATTTGCGTCATGGGGGACCTGCAGGAATTTTGAAAGACGGGCATTGGCAATCGAAGGTGCACCCGGGTCTTCGATGGACGCTGGTTCCCGGCAATTTTCCGGACGTGATGGACGCCGCTCCCCTGCCTCCGGATATGATTTTCTATGACATGTTTTCTGGGAAAACGAATGCCGAGGCGTGGACGCTGAATGCGTTCCGCCGCTTATTCACCGTGTGCAAAGGTCGCCCGGTGGAATTGTTCACCTACACGTGTTCCACAGCTTCGCGGGTTGCCATGCTAAGTGCGGGATTTCATGTGGCGCAGGGTCTGAGCACCGGGGACAAGACCGAAACCACCATTGCTCTCACGTCGGAAGCGGTGGGACCACATCATAAACTGCTCGGCGCGGATTGGCTTGCGAAGTGGAATCGCTCGACCGCAAGGTTCCCGGCGGATGTTTTAATCGATGAGCATCCGACCTGGGAAAAGGTGATTATCCAACATCCTCAGTTTCAAACAGCATGAAAAGCACCCCTGATCCCACCAGACTCCGCAGCCGGGCACGACGGGCGCTGAAAACTGTTGGGACCACTTGGCTCCCGGATCTGACTCCATTGGTAAAGCCATCAAGGAACTGATCAACATTTTCTAAATCACGAAATCGTTTTGCGGTCCCGCGACATCTCAGGTGAGTCAGGAGGAACTGTGCGTCTCGCCCGTGTTTAAGTTGGAAGACCCAAGCACGAGCGATACCCACACGCTCGGGACGACCGTGCTCCCTGGCTTGCGAGGCAACCTCGCTCTCTTGTCGGCGACATGTCAACTTTTGATCACACTCGAATCGCGCCCCCCGGTGCTTTTGTTCTCGTATTTCAGCAAAATATCAGCTCTAAAAAGCCTCATGGACACACCTCCCATTCTGCCGCCAACGCCCGAACCTCCCGCACCCTCGGATGCGGAATTGAAACAATGGACTGTGATCACCCATGTGTGTCCGCTCATCGGGCTCGTTGTTCCCTTTGCCGGAAACATCGTGGCTCCTCTGATTGTTTGGCTTATCAAAAAGCCGGAGCTTCCGGGTTTGGAGCCAGTCGGCAAAACCGTTTTGAACTTTCAGATCTCATGGAGCATCTGGATGATCATTGCGTCGGCCATTGGTGTTGCGGCGTCGTGCTTGATTGTTCCGCTTCTGCTGCCGTTGGGCTTTGTGGTTGCCTGGATTGTGTTCACGATCATTGGGAGCATCAAGGCCAGCAATGGCGAGCCTTACGAATACCCGCTCACTCTCAAGATCCTTCAGTAGGTCTTTTTCAAAACAGCAGGCCGGGCTCCGCTTCCGGCGGAATCGTGAGATTCGGGAAAAGCGGTTTTTCCAGCAGGGGCATCCGGGGGTGTTGGAAGTGGCTGAGTTCCTGGGGTGTGGACGCACGCGTGACCACTTTGATGAGGGGCGCTTGGGTTTGGGTGTCGAGCAGGGCTCTCAGGACCAGACCTTGGGGGACACCATCCCAGATCAACTTCCCGGTGACCCCGGACCGTTCCGCAAATCGGCTGGCGGGAATGTCCAAAAGAACTCCTCCCTTGCGCTGCCACCAATCGAGAATTTCCACACGGGCAAAGCCGGCCCACACATGACGTTTGACTCCCTGCAGTCCGGCACCGGAGACTTCTTTTCCCGGCCGGAACCCTCTGCCCTGAAACTCGAATGCCGCGCACATGACACCACGTATCATGGCAGATCTCACAAACCGTTCAACCTCCGGAGATCAGATCCCGGATGAGCTTTTCCTGGGGGTTCGGGCCGATGACAGCCACCGTGGCCTTTTGGAAATCCAAAAATTCCCGGGCGACCTCGGAGATTTCCTCCGCCGTCACCGCCCGGAGTCGTTCATGCATGGTTTCGGGGTCATGGATTTCGCCATAGACCAGCACGGACATTCCGACTCTCATATTTTGGGATGAGCTTCGTTCGAGGGACATCCGGCTGATGCCGATGGCATATTCCTTGGCCCGTTTCAGTTCGGCGGGCTTGGGGGGGGTCGATTTGATGGCGGTCACTTCGGAAAGAATGAGGCGGAGGGATTTTTCCATGTTCGAGCCATCAAGCCCGACCGAGATATTGAACATCCCGGTGTCGGCAAAGAGGTTGGGGTGAGTATTCACCGAATAACAAAGGCCGCGACGCTCACGGAGTTGCTGGAATAGTCTGGAGCTGGCATTTCCGCCGAGGAGAATGTGGAGCAGATGGGTGGCATACCGGCGGTCATCGTAGTTGGTGGTGGCTGGCAGGCCGATGGCGACCTGGGTTTGCTGCGTGTCCCGCTTCTCGGCGATGACTTGTGGAGACAGTTGGTGATTCGGAGGTCTTCCCATTCTCGGGGAGCGACCCGAAGGAAGAGAGGCCAGGAGGCGGGATGCCTGGGCGACCACCTCGTCATGTTTCACGCAACCGGAAGCCGTGAAAACCGTGCTTCGGGTGTGATAGTGGCTTTTGCGATAGTCGGAGAATTCCGCGCGGCCCATGCGGGCAATCGATTCCTGGGTTCCGGTGAGTGGGCGGCCGAGGGCATGGTTCGGCCAAAAATGTTGGTTCAACAATTCCTGCACATGGGACGCGGGTTCGTCGCGATACATCAAAATTTCTTCGGCAATCACGCCCCGTTCCCGCTCGATGTCTGACGCGGAAAATTTGGGATCGGTGTA
>JBBECL010000084.1:0-1107 GCA_040881805.1 Terrimicrobiaceae bacterium
GAGGGTCCGGATGCTTTGGAGGATCTGATACATGGGCCGCTCGTCGGGGGTGGCGTAACGGACTTCGGGGAACGTGTTTGCCGGGACGAGGATGAGGCCCTCCGTGGAGAGGGGGAGGGTGATTGGGTCCTCTTCCGTTTGACCCGAAAGGATGGCGCACAGATTTTCGTAACCGGCCTGATTTTTTACATACGCGAGTTGGGGATGCCCGTGGAGGTTCACGGTGGCGGCAAGGAGGGGGCGGATGCCGGCTTCCTTGGCGGCCTGACAAAATTCGACCGCGCCATGGAGGTTCGGGTCGGTGAGGGCCATCACCTTGGCTCCCCGCTCCGCCGCCGCCCGCACGGCTTCTTCGGGCGAAAGCAGAGAGTCCAGAAAGGAATAGGAGGAACGGATGTTGAGGAAACAGGCGGCGGGGAGGGATGTTGTTGGGGCGGAGTGCTGACGGGGAGAAGTGGGTGAGATTAAAGACGAACACGGCAACTGAGTGCCGTGGCTACAACGCACAATCGCCGCGTGGCAACTGGATGTAGCCGCCTCACTCTGCTGGGGCGTTAGAGCGGCTTCGCCGCTTAGGATTGGCATCGTGCAGCGGAGTGCCCGATCCACCGGCGCTGCCGCGCCAATTTTTGAAGATCTCTGAATGGGTGGGCTGTCGGCTGATGTGTTCTCATTTTTCCGACCATCTTTCAAAAACAGATCATGTCCCCGCAGAATTGCTCCCGCGCCATGATCTTCACGAATGCGGTCCACGGCTTTGGCGACATCATGACGGCGCCCGCGTGGGATGTGGTATGAGGGACTTTCCTCGCACACTTTTTCCGGGGGTTGGGGAGGGGAATCCCAACCCAAGGCCAGCGTGTCTTGAAACCCTGCGGCGTAGAGGTTGGAAAACTTGAGGCCAACGAGACGAAGGCTCACCCTCCGCTCCCAGGCCCGGCGCAGGAGACGGTCAATCACCGGATACACATCGCTCTCCAAGTCCGTGGGTTCGGGGAAACTCTCCGAACGGCGGGCATCATCGAAGTCATTGTAACGAATACGAACCTCCAACGTGCGGGCGGTGCGGTGTTCGGCACGCAGTTTTGCGAGGAGGCGGTCGGCCAT
>JBBECL010000085.1:0-6065 GCA_040881805.1 Terrimicrobiaceae bacterium
TCTCATCGATCGGCTGGCAGGGGGGCAAGGGGCCAAAGAGTTTCTTATCCCCCGTTCGCTTGGTGCGGTTCTTCTCACCATCGCTGTTATCCTGGCGATGTGGCCGACTTAGCCGTGCTGATTGGCGGGGCAAGAACCCGCAGCTTTTTTCTGGAGAAGCCGAAGGTGTAGGGGAGTTCTCCCACCAACTCGCCATCGACCTCCACAGGCACAAAGTCGGAGGCCGAAAGGCGGAGTCGCCGGGCCTGAAAATACTCCACATCGGGCAGTTCGGGATGAGCCCCAAAAACGATGGCCTGCATGTATCGAAAGATATCCCAATGGCTCTGATTCTGAAAAACCATCACGTCCAAAAGCCCGTCATCGAGTTTGGCATTTTTGAACATGGTGAAGGGCCCCCCGTAAAGCCGCCCATTGCCGACCAGGACAAAACTGCCTTCCCGGTCTTCATGATCCGCTGCTTGGATGGTGATGCGCGGCGGTTGCCGTGCCGCGACCTGGGCCAGCGTCAGCAAATAGCTCAGGGGACCAAGTGCTTTTTTTGAATCGAGGGGCGTTTGTCGCACCACCTCGGCATCCAGCCCAATCCCGGCGAGTTGGACAAAATAACCGTCGTTGGCCTTCGCAAGGTCGATGGCGCGAACCGTGCCTCCCTCAATCACCTGCCAGGCTTTGTCGAGGTTTCCCATGGGGATTCCGAGTTCCGTGGCAAAAACATTCATGGTTCCAACCGGCAGAATCCCAAACGGCACATCGCCACCGGCGAGTCCATTCACGACGTCATTCACCGTGCCATCTCCTCCGGCTGCCACAATGGCGTCATATCCCTGCTCAACCCCCCGCTGGGCCAGGGTGCGGGCATCCCCGATCTGCTTGGTGAGCCGGACGTGAACCCGTGGCGAGAGGGCATCAATCCTCGCCGTGAGACGGCGGGCCCGTTCCCCGCGGGCTGCGGGGTTGAGGATCACAAGAATACGTCCGGATTTGTTCACGCTTCACTTTTTCGATAAGTGCGTTAGCTTCCCTGAGTGCCAAAGATTGCCAAGAAATTTCTCATTGTTGGAGGTGGATTCGTCGCATTGCTCGCGATCGCCCTCCTCGTCGCCAACCTCTATCTCCAATCCGAGGGCGTGCAGTCGCGCATTCAGGAGGCGGCCACGTCGGCTTTGGGGGCTCCCATCAAAACCGGCGGCTGCCTTTACACGCCATGGGGAGGATTTGTTATCAACAAGATCTCGGTGCCAAACCCCGCCAAGACGGACGAAAACCTTCTTGAGGCAGATTCTTTGCGGATTCAATTTGCATTGCTGCCATTGCTGCAAGGGCGAATGCTGATCAGGCAGGTCGTGCTCGCCAACCCGACGCTACGGGCGACCCAGGATGAGAACCACAACTGGATCACTCTGGTGCCGCCGCCGCCGCGCCAAAACATCCCGGTCACCATACCGGAAAGCGGCAAAGGGACCGGCGGAAAAAGTTTTCAAGTCACCGTGGAAAGCATCCGCATCAAGGGTGCCAAGGCCATCTTTGTGGACACCAAGGGGCGCGTCGTGATGCGGGCTGAGAAGAGCGATTTTGTGGCCAGGATTCATGACGACAAAACAAGCTCCGGGGTTTTTGATATTGGCAATCTGGAGATTGCGGAAGTTCTGAAGCCCCGCAAGATTGGTGGCCCCTTCACATGGGATGGCAAAACTCTCGACATGCCGGAAATCCAGGGCGGTCTCGGCGGAGGAAAAATCCGCGGTCATTTCCAGCTCCGGACCGAAGCCGAACCATCATTCACCCTGGGGATGAACATTTCAGAGTCGAAGTTGGAATACCTGACCAGGGATGCCGGCGGCCGGGCAGAAGGCACCAGTGGGGAACTGAATGGCGATATCAATTTGACCGGTGACCCCCGGGACACGAAGGCCCTCGCCGGCACGGCCAACCTTTCCTTCGACAAGGCCAAGTTCACACCCGTGGATTTTTTGGTTCAGTTTGGCCAGATGTTCGGGGTGGATGAACTCCAAAAGCTCCAACTCAACGAGGCCACTTCGCAGTTCACCATCCAGGACGGTCGCGTCAACGTGGACAAAATTTTTCTTCAGTCGGAAAACCTGATCCTCACAGGGACCGGCACGGCGGAGTTCTCGGGTGATCTTGACATCGACGCCGCCCTGCTGGTGAACAAGAAGCTCCAACGCAGCCTCCGGGCGGTGATGGGCAAAAACTTTGTGGAGACCGAGGACCCGGATTTCAGGAAACTCGAGTTTTCGGTCACAAACACCCTTGCAAACCCGAAGACCGACCTCCTCGACAAATTGGTTGGTGCCAAAGTCGGCCAGGATATTGGCGGCCTCCTGCAAAACTTTTTCCGCCCACCGGCCCCCAAGAAAGACAAACCCAAAGAGGAGCCCCAAAATTGAGCGTTCCCGTGGCATGAGGGTCATCACTGGCTCCGCACGTGGTATCAGCCTGGATGCTCCGCGAAGTGGTCTGCGACCAACCATGGACCGCGTGAGAGAGGCCGTTTTTTCGAGTTTGGGAGATGCGGTGCCGGGTGCCCGGGTGCTGGATGTGTTTGCCGGCAGCGGATCTTTCGGGATCGAGGCGCTGAGCCGGGGCGCCGAAAGTGCCATGTTTGTGGAGTCTGACCGGGCCTCGTGTGACACGATCCGCCGCAACCTGGCAAGGACAAGGCTCACCGGCAACATCCAGTGTATGGACACCTTCCGGTTCCTTGAGTTGTATGCCATGGAAGGCGGGTATGACCTGATCTTTGCCGATCCTCCCTACACGATGCACACGTCCGAGCGGGATCTCAGCGGCGAACTCGCGGCCTCGCCAGAACTTGTCCGGGCCCTCGCGGCGAACGGCACTTTTATTCTCGAGTGTTCGCGTGCACCGGAAAGTCACCCCGGCCTTGAACTCCTCAAAATCAAGCGTTACGGCAAAAGCCGGATCGCGTATTTCACGCACATCCTGTGAGTCTCCTGCTGCGACTTCTCTACAATCTGGCGTTTCCGGTTGTGCTGGTCCTGATGCTGCCGTCGTTCGGGATACGCATGATTCGTCGGGGAAATTATCGTCACAAATTCGGCCAGCGATTCGGCATTTATTCGCGGCGTGTTCTCGGCAAGTTGGAGGGCCACCGTTGGACCCTCGTTCATGCGGTGAGCGTGGGCGAGGTCATGATCGCGCTCAAGCTCATCACAGAAATGCGCGAGCATAATCCCGGGTTACACGTGGTGCTTTCCACCACAACCTCCACCGGATATCGACTCGCTCATCGCCACAAATCCCCCCTGCTGGAACCCATCTATCATCCCCTGGATTTGCCGTGGGTGGTCCGTCATGCCCTCAAAGTCACCAACGCCGAGCGATTGATTCTTGTGGAAGCGGAGGTCTGGCCAAATATGATGGCCGCCGCAAGGCGCATTCCAAAAATCCTTGTGAACGCCCGTCTCTCGTCGCGATCTGAGAGACGTTACGGCCTTGTCCGCCCCTTTGCGGCGGCCCTGTTCAATCAGTTGGACATCCTTTGTGTGCAGGAACCGGCCGACGCCAAACGCTGGGAATCGCTGGGTGTCAAAAAGGACAAAATCCGGATGACCGGCAGCATCAAATTCGACCCGGAGCTGCCCTCGCCAACCGCCACCCCGCGTGATTTTCGTGGAGTGTTGGATGCGTTTGGGATTTCTCCGGCGGTCCCCGTTGTACTTGGCGGCAGCACCTTCGATGGGGAGGAACTGCTTCTCGCAGAGGTCGCCCGCACCCTCCAGAAAGCTTTCCCCGGGCTGTTTCTCATTCTTGTACCCCGTCATGCCGAACGAAGCGCGAAGATCTTGTCCCAACTCAAGGAGCGCGGATATTCGGTGGCGCTTCGTAGCGAGCCTCCCCCCTCCACACCACCGGAAATCCTGCTTGTGAACACCACGGGGGAATTGAAGGATTGGTATGCCTGCGCCACGGTGGTGTTCATCGGCAAAAGCCTCACGGCCCATGGCGGCCAAAACCCCGCCGAGGCCATCGCCGCCGGGAAACCCGTGCTGTTTGGTCCCAACATGCAGAATTTTGCCTCACTAACACGTCAGATGCTCGAAGCGGGGGGGGCCATTCAAGTGGGCTCCGGGGAGGAACTTGCCGAGGCCATGACCGAAATTCTGCGCACCCCCGGACGGGCGGAGACCATCGCGAAGGCGGCGGCATCGGCCCTCAATGTTCACAAAGGGGCCACCGCGAGAACGGTGGCTGAGATTTTCCGATGAAACGCAAAGATCGTGCCGCCGAACTTCTTCGTCGCCTGCCCGAGATTTATCCGGAGGCTCATTGCGAACTGGACTTTGGCAATGCGCTGGAGCTCCTTGTGGCCACGATTCTCTCCGCCCAGTGCACCGACAAACGGGTCAATCTCGTCACCAAAAATTTGTTTCAGCGCTGCAAAACAGTGGAAGACTACGCGGCCATTTCCCAGCAAGAATTGGAAACAATTGTCCACTCCGCCGGCTTCTACCGCAACAAAGCCAAAAATCTTCGTGCCATGGCGGCCGCGCTGATTGCAAACCACTCCGGGCAAGTCCCGCAAACCCTGGAAGCGCTTGCCGCCTTGCCCGGGGTTGGACGCAAAACGGCCAATGTGGTGCTTGGCAATGCCTTTGGCATCAATGCCGGGGTGGTGGTGGATACCCATGTCGGCCGTCTCTCGGGCCGGCTTGGCCTGAGCATGCACTCCGATCCCGTCAAAATCGAAACCGACCTTGCCCGTCTCTTCCCCCGCGAAACATGGACCGACCTCAGCCATTGGCTGATCTGGCACGGCCGCCGCCGCTGCATGGCCCGGAACCCCGACTGCCCGCACTGCGAACTCCAATCGTTCTGCCCGTCTTTCCGACACCCCCGTTGACCACTTCACTCGCGTGAGCGTCCGCAGGTGGGCCACGCGGCGTAGGTGTTTTTGATGAATCTGACTGAATTGCCAACAACCACCCTTCCTCCCAGCCCTGGGACCGACCTGCATGATCGCTTGGCGGGCTTCGCCTTTGGCTCCTTTGTTGGTGATGCGCTGGCCATGCCGGTTCACTGGTATTACGATCGTGCCGCCATGCAGGCCGACTATGGCGTGGTGGAGGATTTCCTGGCCCCGCGAAATCCTCACCCGGGGAGCATCCTTTGGCGTTCCCAATACACCGCACTCAATGAACGTGGCAACATCCTCCATGACCAGGCGGTCCATTGGGGGAATCCGGGTGTTCATTATCATCAATTCCTGCAAGCCGGCGAAAACACGCTGAACCTCCAACTCACGAAGCAACTCCTCGGGTCTCTGATCGCAAACCGGAATTACAACGCGGACGATTTTTTGGAGCGATACATCCATTTTTTTCTTACGCCCGGCCAACACCGCGACACCTATGTGGAGGAGTGTCACCGGAAATTTTTCACCGCCCACGCCCGGGGCATGGCTCCTCGAAAATGCGCGGGCAGCGATATTCACATCGGCGGTCTGACGGCTGTGGGAGCCCTCATTGCCTTCTTTGGTGAGGACACCGCAGCGTGTCGGGAAGCCGTGCAAGAGCACATCAAGCTCACGCATCGCTCCCCGGAGGTGCTTTCTGCGGCAGATGCCATGGTGCGGATCGCCGGCCTTGTTCTGGAAGGCGCGGATTTACGGGAGGTCATCCCTGACCAGGCCCCCGAATGGTTCTCAAAGCGCAAAGCGGAAAAGTGGTTGCGCGAGCCCGATGCGGTGGTCATTGGCCAACGGTTGAGCCCGGCCTGTTACATCAATGATGCCTTTCCCGCCTGCCTTTACCTCGCATGGAAATATGCCGACGACTTTGAGTCTGGCGTGATCGCGAATACCAACGTCGGGGGAGACAACTGCCACCGCGGGGCCGTCGTGGGATCATTGCTCGGAGGTGCCAGCGGATTGGCCCGGATTCCTTCAAGATTCCAGAAAGGAATTCATGACGCCGGCCGCTTGAGTTCACAAATCCATCAATTGGTCAAAGCCCGCTTAAATCCCCGGGAAAGTCTTTGAGCTATTCGTCCTTCGGGGCTTGGGACGCGTGGGCGATGGC
>JBBECL010000086.1:0-6062 GCA_040881805.1 Terrimicrobiaceae bacterium
GGAGCTACCACATGGCTGGGCAAAAGCAAAAACAGCCATCTCTGCCACCATGAGCGATGCCGCGAGCACCACCATGTTTTTTCGACCAATCGCATCAGCCAGAGCGCCGGAGGGGATTTCCAGGGTGATGATTGCCACCGCCCAGACGACATTCAGCAAGGCGTATTGCTCCAAAGTGAGCCCCAAATCCAGAAAGAGGACACCAAGGACCGGGTAATAAAAGCGCGCATTAAAAAGCACGCGGAAGGCAACAAACAGCGGAATGTTTCTTGCCATGCGGTGTGCGGAAATGGAGCGAACCTAAGGGGATTTCTTGCGCGCCTCCGAGACCATTTTTTTGAAGTCGGCGGCAGCGGATTCGACCAGCGCGAGGGGTCCTGTCATTTTCACATAAACATCTCCCTCTGCACTTTCCAGGATGGCACCACGCAAGGCAAACCCTTCCAAAGGCACGGTGGGCGTGCCGGGCATGCCGCTTAAAAATGTGCCGGCGGCCTCCACAAACGTGACCTCCTTGCCATCAATGCTTTCTTTGTTTGAGGCCGATTTGCCATCCTCGAACTGGGCCACCCAACGCTGAACATTGGCCTCGACCGTGCCACCCTGACCCGGTCCGAAATGGAAAAACACCACATCCGCCGTTGCGGCATCATCGCCTTTCACCATCAACTGCGCCTTGCGCATGGGCGAGGTCGCCGGGATCCATGTCCAGCCCGTGGGGCGGTCAAAAGCAAACTCACCCACCGAGAACTCGATGGGTTCGGCCGCAGGGAGAATGGAAAGCGAAGAAAGGAAGGCGAGGAAAAAGAGACGTTTCACAACAGCCAAGAGATCATGGGATGCCAACTTTCGCAAGAGGCTCCTTCCAGATTGGCCCTTCTTCGTAGAGGAACATGGAACATGTTTCTTTCCCCCCATCCCTAAACATGTTCCCTTCCCCGCATCCCCGAATGAGCCGCAATGTCAGAAGATCACGCCGGTTCGGGCTCGCCGACCAATTCGGCGAGGGAGCTCCATTTGGCATTGGCGGTTTGGAGAGCCTCGGCCACATTGGCAAGGTCGCGGTTCATCACAAACGCGGCCGAGGGACTTTCCGGAGATTCCAGCGCGGCGGCCAATTCATTTTGGCGGGTCTCCAATCGCTGGATCTCCGCTTCGACGGATTCCAACCGGGCCTCGGCCTCACGCCGCTTTTTGGCGAGAACCTTCCTCGCCTCCGCTTCCGCGCGCCGCTGCTCGCGGATTTCTTTGAGCCCCAGCCTCGGGCGTTCTTCGACAGCCCCGGCTTCGGGGTCCCGGGCGGGACGATGATTTTGAAGAACCGCGACCAGGGCATCTTTGGCTGAGGACGCGCTGGTTTTGTCGAGGTAGTAGTCGTAGTTGCCAGCGTAGGGGGTCAGCTGTCCCGAGTGGATGTGAAGGACCGAGGTCGAGATCGCGCGGATGAAGTGGACATCATGACTGACAAACGCCAGCGTGCCCTCGTATTGCTTGAGGGCGGAAATCAAGGCGTCGATGCTGGCAATGTCCAAGTGGGTCGTGGGTTCATCGAGCAATAGAAAATTGGGAGGATCCAAAAGCAGTTTCACAAGCGCCAGACGGCTTTTTTCTCCACCGCTCAACACGGAAACTTTTTTGAAGACATCATCGCCTCGGAAAAGGAACGACCCGAGCACAGAGCGGGCGGACTGTTCATTGACGCCGGTCGTGTGTTCGAGGGCTTCTTCAAGAACACCGCGCTTGATGTCCAGAACATCCGTGCGGTGCTGGGCAAAATAGCCCACGGAAATATTATGCCCCACGACCCGCTCGCCGCCAGAGAGCGGAAGCAGGCCGGCAAGAATTTTGAGGAGGGTGGACTTGCCTGCCCCATTGGGACCGACCAACACCGTTTGCTGCCCTTTCTCAACCTCGAGATTCAAGTTTTCGTAAACGAGGTGATCCCCGTAAGCCTGGCGGATATTTTTCAGCGTCATGACCCGCTGTCCACCACGGGGCGGCTGCGGGAATCGGAATTTGACCGTGGCCTCGGCATTTTCGGGCGGAGCCAGACGTTCCATTTTCGCAAGCCTTTTGATGCGCTCCTGAGCCTGCGCGGCCTTGCTGGCCTTGGCTCGGAAGCGGTTGATGAAGTCCTCCAGATGGGCAATTTCTCGTTGCTGATTTTTGTAAGCGGCCGCGTATTGTTCCTCCCGGGCTGCTTTTTGCTCCACATAATAATCGTAGTTCCCGTTATATTTGGTGAGGCGTCCCCGGGAAATTTCGATCACAAATTCACAGATCGCGTTGAGAAAAGCCCGGTCATGGGAAATCGCGAGGATCGAGCCCGGGTAATTTGAGAGATAATTTTGAAACCAACCCAAAGACTCCAGGTCAAGATGGTTGGTTGGTTCATCGAGCATCAAAAGGTCGGGCTCCATCACAAGAAGCCGCGCCAGATGGGCCCGCATAATCCAGCCTCCGCTCATGGTGTGGGCAGGCTTGTGGAAATCTTCCTCCCGGAAAGCCAAGCCGGACAAGATGCGCTTGGCTTTGGCTTCAATGGTATAACCATCCAATTCCACAAACTTCGCCACGGCCTCATGGTGTTCGTGGGCCTCCTCATCCGGGAATTCTCGCAGATGCTCAAAAACTTGTGCCATGTCCGGACTGGTCGAGGCCGCCAGTTGAAGAACTGTTTCTTCGCCGGAGGGAGCACTCTCCTGTGGCAAAAATCCCAGCGTGTAGCCCTTCGGCAAGCTGACCGAGCCCGCATCCGGGGAATTTTCGCCGAGGATCAGCGAAAACAGGGTCGATTTGCCAGCCCCATTGGGCCCGATCAATCCGGCGCGATCTCCGGGGTTGATTTGCAGGGAAGCATCCTCAAAAAGGATACGCCCCCCAAAGGATTTGGTGAGTTTGGAAACAGTCAGCATGGCAAAACCGGAGAAGGTAACAGCAAAGTGAATGGTTCTCACCCTTTTTCTTGGGATTGTCAGGCGGGGGTCCAGGACAAAAATCTTCAGTCATGCAGCCAGGGGTAGTAAGTCGTTCTGAGCAGCACGAGAGTTGAGGTGATGTTTCCAGAAGGAGTCGAGCCTACGGCTGGCATGGATGCAGCGGAAGGCGAGGACCTTTTCGGCTCCCGGCTGGCTCCAAAACATCCCCGATTGCTTGCAATGCTTGCCGATGAGAGAGCGGCAACCCGCTTCAATAACGCCTCAGCCGATGAATTACCCCTTTGCCCGGAAGGTGCCGTATTGCATACGAGGCACATTGTTGACGAAGTAGCTCAAAGCGGATTCTGCATCGGCCACAATGCCTCGAAGCAGAGCCTCTTTGCGAGCTTGCTTGATGATGCGTTCAACTTTTCTTTTATTTCTTCATAACCTTGGAGTAAAGGTTTCCTCTCATAGCGTGAGCAAGTCGCGGGTCTTACTCGGTGTCATAAGGAGATTCTGCCTGAAAATGGCAAAGAGGCTCCGCAGGTTGACGGGGACGATTGGTGGATGAGGGAGGGACCAGCCATTGACCTGTCGAGTAGATAAACGAAAGCCGTTCCGCTTCTGGCCGACCGTCAGTAGAAAAAAGCTTGCCGCTACGCCTGTTGCTAAAACATTGGCACCTCAGGTGCTATGGTTGCCGTTGTTTAACGGCCTCATTTTGATCGGCGATCAGCAGCAAAATCCCATTTGTCATGAGTCACGATTATTTTCTCAATCTCCTTTTCAGTAAATGGAATGCCTTCGACGTCCTTGATTTGAGTGACATTGCGCCCGACAATAACAACTCGATCAAATTGCCTTCCATCCTTCAATAGGATAGATGCAATCTGGTATCCCATTCCAGATTCCCCCTGTGCAACCAATTTTGGCCCCCAACTATCTGATAAAATAATCATGATTAATAACCATAAGGGAATAAAACTTCATTGCCTGACCCTCCAACAACCGATCTTGGCCCAATAATGGGAGTTCCAGGAGGCGGTTGTAAGGTGAAAACATTTGGACGAGGAAGTTGCGGATCAGGCAGATTATATATGCTGATCCGCTGCTCAAGTGGTACTAGTCCATCGGCGATTGGTGCAGCATAAGTTCTGGGTGTTACCCCACTTAGTGTGATGTGGCTGAACGCGGTATCGGCGGTTTCATATCGCAAAAATATTTCTCCTTCTTGGGTGTATCTTAGGACGCTTAATTCTGTTGATGTCGCCCTTGTTGGCGAAACAGTAACATAGTTGGTCGGCAAGTCCGAATAAGTTCCAACCGGCAGCGGCGGCGGCCTTGGTGTTGAGAGCAAGCTAACGACCGGGGTCGCCACACTTGCAGTTAGTCCAGCCGTCGCTGCCACTCCGCCAGAAACCAAAGTTGCCATCTCGAAGAAGTCTCCAACAGGAGCGCCTGTCACCAAGTTTACGTTCATAGCCCCAGAAGCAACTGCTCCGACGTTCCAACTCGTTAGCGCGTAGCTGCTGGCATCAATGATTCCACTGTCGCTGTAAACTGTGTTGATGTTTGCGCCAAAATTCGTGGCCGAATCGATGTAGCTGCTCGGCGAGACCATGACCGAGAGCGTGCCAGTAATGCTTGCGGCAAATGCACTTGCAGAAGCGACGACGACGCTACCATTATTTACTCCCCAATAGGATGCGCTATCCAGCAAGGATGTGGCTCCTCTGAGGGCGTCGCCCGCCATTGCCCCATCATAAAACCAACCTCCAACCTGGGTCGCTGTACGGCCATCCGCATCAAAATTATTCACCCCGTCACCTGCGGCAAAGTCATATAGACTCCAGGATGTCGCGTGGCCAAGAGGGTCGGCTGAAACGAAACTGCCTGAGTCCTTGTCGTAGTGACGTGCGCCGAGATTTATTAATCCAGACGGATCAGTGCGACGCGTGCGCCAAGTTGAGGTTTCGATAAGACTCGCTCCACTTTCAAGCGTTCGGGCGGCATACTGCGGAAGCGGCCCATAGCTGCCGACTTTGGTCGGGCTCCATGTCGCGCTATTGTTGGCGCTGACCGAAGCGACCACATTCCCGAAGACATCATTGATTGTTCCAGTCGTGCCATCGGGCGAAATCACTGCTTCCAACCCGCCTGTGCCATTGAGTCCTCCGAACGCACCATTCAAGTCCACCCCATTGACTCGCCAGTTCTGGATGCCGTTGATATTGACTCCAACTTCCATAAATTCAACCTGTGGGTCGAATGAGGAGTTTACCACAAAAGCACTTCCACCCGATGGCGTGTGAGTTGCGCGAAGCCGTCTGCCAAGACCATCATAAGCAGCGGTCCAAGTGAATGGCTCAACGCCGGTTTGCACCACCTTGACAAATCGGCCAAAAGCATCCCATTTGAGGGTTTGATCTTTCCCACCGCTCCAAGTGCGGGAAATCATTTTTCCCATGTTGTCGAAACCTTGCGACACCGTTTGAGGGATGCCTGTTACAGTGAAGGTGCTTGTTGCCGGGTCGCTCAACCATCCGCTTCGCGTCGGTATCCCAAACGAAATGCCTCCACAGAAACAAAACAGGAGTAGGACAAATAAGCCCTTGAATGACTTCTCAAAGCTTTTTGGCAAAGATGAAGTAAAAAAATTATGTGTCACAGTGGTCAACGAGATTTCATTTTGTATTCCATTGCCTGCCCCTCGTAAAGATTATCCAACATAGCGTGAACAAGTCGCGGGTCTTACTCGGTGTCATAAGGAGATTCTGCATGAAAATGGCCAAGACACTCAGCAGGTTGACGGGGACGATTGGCGGATGAGGGAGGGACCAGCCATTGACCCGCCGAGTAGATAAACGAAAGCCGTTCCAGCACTGACCGACCGACAGTAGAATAAAGCTTGTCACAACGCATGTTGCAAAAACATTGGCACTTCAGGTGCCATAGTTTCAATTGCCTTGTTACATCTAAAGTTTTATCCCAAAGTGTTCCTCTGCAGACTGTTGATTGACTGGATGACTTTCCCTTAAATTTTCCTCCCAAAGCAAACCACAAATTTTACAGCGATATAAGAATATAGCCTCTTCGCTAAAATGAGTGGGTTAAAGTGTCGGCAGATTGAGCTGGAGATGG